>CANCJD010000197.1 GCA_947378275.1 Comamonadaceae bacterium | reverse complement strand
TAATTATGAAATTTGTCGCTTTTGAGCGCGCTAAGCAGGGAACGGGTGCGAGCCGCCGTCTGCGTATCACTGGCCGTACACCTGGCATCGTCTATGGTGGCACCGCTGAACCCGCGTTGATCGAACTCGATCACAACGCTTTGTGGCATGCCCTGAAGAAAGAGGCGTTCCACGCTTCTGTCTTGCAGATGGAACACGCTGGCACAACAACCGAAGTGTTGTTGCGCAACGTCCAATACCACCCTTTCAAACAACTCGTCTTGCACATCGACTTCCAACGCATCGATGCCAACACCAAGATGAAGAAAAAAGTGCCTTTGCACTACTCTGGCGAAGAAAACTCTCCAGCCGTGAAAGTTGACCAATGCTTGATCAACCACATCGCAACTGAATTGGAAATCTCTTGCATGCCAAAAGATTTGCCAGAGTTCATCGCTGTGGACTTGAGCAACTTGACCAAAGGTCACTCTTTGCACGCCAAAGACATTACCCTGCCCGCAGGCGTGACCGTTGTGGCTCCTGGTACGTCCAACCCTGTGTTGGTGGCTGTGGTGGCAACTAAAGCTGAGGCAACTACACCTCAAGAAGCCGCGGCTGCTGCTGGCGACAACAAAAAGAAGAAGTAATCTCTCTTTTTAGCAATTGCTTTGAACGGCCCACCTCGGTGGGCCGTTTTGCTTTGGAATAATCCTCACATGATCAAGCTCCTCGTTGGCCTGGGCAACCCCGGCACTGAATACGAAGCCACGCGCCACAACGCGGGCTTTTGGTGGATAGACACGGTGGCACGTGACCTCAAAGTCACATTACAACCAGACCGGGCTTACCACGGCTTGCTGGCCCGCACCTCTGTCAAAGGCGAGAACGTGTGGCTCCTTGAGCCACAAACATTCATGAACCTCTCGGGCAAGTCTGTGGGTGCGTTGGCACGCTTCTTCAAAATCCAACCCCAAGAAATTTTGGTGGTCCACGACGAGTTGGACATCACGCCTGGTGAAGCCAAACTCAAACTCGGCGGTAGCCATGCTGGTCACAATGGGCTGCGGGACATCCATGCGCAGCTTGGCACAGACCAATACTGGCGATTGCGCATTGGCATCGGCCACCCAGGTGTGAAATCAGAGGTTGCGAATTGGGTGCTGAAAAAACCAGCCCCCGATCAACGCGCTGAGATTGAAAGCTGCATCGCACGCACCAGCTTGGCCTTGCCGCATTTGCTTGCGGGCGATATGGTGAAAGCCACGCAAATGATTCACACCGCCAAGCCGCCCCGGCCCAAACTACCTCGGCCGGTCACGCAGCATGGAACAGAGAAGACAGGGGTTGCTGATGCTGAAAAAACTCACACCAAAGAGGCTGACGCCAGTTGATTTCTTGCAAAGGTTGCCGCTGCGCAACACGCGCTGGCTCATCCGCCTTACCCTCGCGCTGAACGCGTGGTGTATCGCGCCCATGCACGCTGACACGGTTTACCGGTGCGGCAATGCGTATAGCCCGTCAAGCCAGTGCGCCCACGCAGCAGCAGCAGAGGTCAAGCCCTTCTCGGTACTGCCCACCGCAGGGCAGGATAAAAACAACACTGCTCCAATTGACCTCCGTGAGGCGCAAGCCCTAGAAAAACAAAGACTGCAAGCTGAGCATCAAGCCGCTCAATCAGCGCCTATTTGGCTCAGCACACCGAATGCATCACCGTCCTTCGCCACAAGCCATGAGCACCTAACTCAAAGCGGTCAACGCAAAGGCAAACACCTCCGCACATTTCAAACCCCCTACTTCACAGCGGTAAATCCCAGCGCAAACAAGGCTAGGCCCAAAAAGAAAAGCACCGCCAAAGCGGTGCCTGCTGAATCTGCATCTAGCCAATAGCAGCGCAATGCGTTGTATGGCTAAAACTTAGGTTACTGCGCCGTTTGCTGCAACAGCCGAAACTTCGCAAACAAAGCATCACGCCCTTCCACCCGCTCAGGATTCACAGGAATGCACGCAACGGGGCACACTTGCACACATTGGGGCTCATCGAAATGCCCCACGCACTCGGTGCATTTGTCGGGGTTGATTTCGTAAATCTCTGGCCCTAAGAAGATGGCTTCGTTCGGACACTCAGGCTCACACACATCGCAGTTGATGCATTCGTCGGTGATCATCAAGGCCATAAAAAATCCGTCAAGGCTAAAGGTTCAATTATCTCGCGCTTGCAATAACCGTTTTTGGCTATAGACCGGTTGATCAGGCAAATCGGCCAAGTGCGCGGCATCGGCCCACAACTGAATGTGCGCACCACCATCGCGCCACGCCACTTGATTGAGACCTGCATTAGGAATGGCACATACACGCGGACCGCTCAGCGACAAAGCTTGTGCATGACGCCACACCATGTCGAGCACGCCGCCATGCGTGACCACCACCAACAGCTCCCCCGCGTATTGCTGCGCTAAGTCTTGCAGCGCAGCAATCACTCGGTCATGAAAGGCTCGTGTCGTTTCAGCGCCCTCCACCGCCACATCAGCATCGAACGCCAACCAGCGTTGCCAAGCTTCGGGGTATTGGGCTTGAATGTCAGGGCTACGCATACCTTCAAACATGCCATAGCACTGCTCGCGCAAACCCGCGTTCAAGATACAGGTGTGGCCCAACACCTCGGCCACGGGCTGTGCGGTTTGTTGGGCGCGCAGCAAATCGCTGCTGATCAGTCGGGTGGGCACACGGCCTTGCACTTGCCATTCGGCCAAGACTTGCACCATGCGGGTTTTCAAACGCTGGGCTTGCTCAAATCCCATGTCATTGAGCGGCACATCAAGCTGGCCTTGAAAACGCAACTCACGGTTCCATGAGGTTTCACCGTGGTGTATGAGAAGAAACTCAGTCACTTCGCCGCACGTTTGGCCAGCAAGCGCTTGTACACACCCGCCGACACCAAGTTCTGGCCATCATCACCAGCGCCCAGCAAAGAGATCTCGCGCACAAATGTGCTGGAGATGAATTGGAATTTGGCGCTGGGCGTCAGGAACACGGTTTCCACCTCGGGCATCAACTCGCGGTTCATGCCGGCGAGTTGAAACTCGTAATCAAAGTCGGTCACGGTGCGCACACCGCGCACCATCACGGTGGCGCTGTGGCTGCGCACAAAGTCACGGGCCAATCCCGTGAAAGCCACCACTGCAACTTGGGGGTGTGCGGCCATGGCCTCACGCGCCATGTCCATGCGCTCGTCTAAAGTGAACAGGGTTTTCTTGTGGTGGGCAGTGGCCACCGCCAAGATGACTTTGTCAAACATGGCCGCAGCGCGCAACACGATGTCTTCATGGCCCAAGCTGATGGGGTCAAACGTGCCGGGGTAAATGGCGACGACTTGCTTGGGCATGGGCGCTCCTACGTATTT
>CANCJD010000196.1 GCA_947378275.1 Comamonadaceae bacterium | reverse complement strand
CCATTGGCCCCTTCTAAAACCAATTTGGCTTGCAGGCGCAGCGCCCGTGCTGGCGTGATTTGACCTTCCAGTGCGGCAGGAATGAGTATGTCGCAAGGCAGATCCCAAAAGGCTTCGGTGCCGATGACCTGCGCACCGGCAAAGCCCGCCACACTGCCTGTGGCTTGATGGTGCGCTTGCAATGCAGATACATCCAATCCCGCTTCAGCATAAATCGTGATGGCATGGTCCTGCACCGCACACAAGCGGCTGCCCGCTTGCGCAAAGAGCTCTGAGGCAATGCTGCCGACATTGCCAAATCCCTGCACAGCAACGCGAGCACCTTGCAGCGCCAAGCCCATGCGCCTTGCCGCTTCGCGGCCCGTGATGAACACGCCGCGACCTGTGGCCTTGACGCGACCGCGAGAGCCGCCCAGGTGAATCGGTTTGCCGGTGACCACGCCGGTGCTGGTGGCACCGATGTTCATGGAATAGGTGTCCATCATCCAGGCCATGACTTGGGCGTTGGTATTGACGTCCGGCGCGGGTATGTCCTGCTGCGGGCCAATGAGCAAGCCGATTTCACTGGTGTAGCGGCGGGTCAAGCGCTCCAGCTCTTTCAGAGACAGTTGCTGCGGGTCCACACGAATGCCGCCCTTGGCGCCACCAAAAGGCACATTGACTGCCGCATTCTTGATGGACATCCAGCCGGCCAAGGCCATGACTTCGTCGAGCGTGACTTGCGGGTGGTAGCGCACGCCACCCTTGCCTGGGCCACGGCTGAGGTTGTGCTGCACGCGGTAGCCCTCGAAGTGGGCAATGGTGCCGTCGTCAAGTTCAATCGGCACGTCCACGATCAACGTGCGTTTGGGTCGATACAAAGTATCCGCCCAGCGCGACAGTGATCCAAGGTAGGGCAAGGCACGCTCAACCTGCGACAAGTAGGTTTGCCAAGGACTGTCGGCATGGGGCACAAGGTAGGACAAGGCCGATTCTGTGCCTGGGCGAGGGGGCAGGCGATCTTGTGTGTTCATGTTCAAGCCTCCTGCCCGTAGCCGCCGCCACCAGGCGTGCTGATGACAAACACGTCGCCTTCCTGCATCTCAACTTGGCCAATGTGCGCGAGTTCCTCCACGCGCCCATTGGCGCGCTGCACATGATTGCCACCCACCGCACCGGGTTTGCCGCCGGCCATGCCAAAGGCCCCGTGCAGGCGTCCGTTGGAAAGAATGGAGGCGGTCATGGGTGCCAAAAAACGGATGCGTCGCTCGCCACCGTCGCCGCCGTGCCAGCGACCCGCGCCACCCGAGCCAGGGCGGATGGTGTAGGCGTCAAGCCGCACGGGAAAGCGAAACTCCAAGACCTCGGGGTCTGTCAAACGCGAGTTGGTCATGTGGGTCTGCACCACGTCTGTGCCCCGAGCGCCCAGGCTTGCGCCTGAGCCGCCCGAGATGGTCTCGTAATACTGATGCTTGTCATTGCCGAAGGTGAAGTTATTCATGGTGCAAGGGCTGCTGGCCATGATGCCCAATGCGCCATACAGCGCATTGGTCACGCATTGGGAGGTCTCCACATTGCCTGCCACCACCGCCGCCGGATACACCGGATTGAGCATGCAGCCTTCGGGCACGATGACCTCAATCGGTTTGAGACAGCCTGCGTTGAGCGGGATGGCGTCGTCCACCAAGGTGCGAAAAACATACAGCACCGCCGCCATGGTGATGGCTTTGGGCGCATTGAAGTTGTTGGGCAGCTGCGCGCTGGTGCCGGTGAAGTCGACCACGGCCGAGCGGCGGGCCTGGTTCACCCGAACAGACACGCGAATTTGTGCGCCGTTGTCCAGCGCCAACGTGAACTCACCGTCCTTGAGTGCGGTGATCACGCGGCGCACCGATTCCTCGGCATTGTCCTGAACATGCTGCATATAAGCGGCCACGGTCTGGCGGCCATATTGCGCCACCATGGCGCGCAGTTCTTGCACCCCTTTTTCGTTGGCCGCAATCTGTGCTTGCAAGTCCGCCAAATTTTGTTCAGGGTTGCGCGAAGGGTAGGGGCCAGAGCTGAGCAAGTCGATCATCGCCTCGCCCCGCAAGCGCCCTTGCTCGACAAGTTTGAAGTTATCGATCAGCACCCCTTCTTCGTCGATGGATTTTGAAAACGGCGGCATTGAGCCGGGCGTGGTGCCGCCCACATCGGCATGGTGACCGCGTGAGACCACATAAAAAGTGGGTTGGGCATCGCTGTCTTCCAAATAAACCGGTTTGACGACCGTGATGTCGGGCAGGTGCGTGCCACCGTGGTAAGGGTCATTGAGCACATACACATCACCGGGCTTCATTTGCGGATTGCGCACCACCACCGAGCGAATGGACTCGCCCATGGAGCCCAAGTGGACGGGCATGTGAGGGGCATTAGCGATCAGTTGGCCCTGGGCATCAAAGAGTGCACAGCTGAAGTCCAACCGCTCTTTGATGTTGACCGAGTAAGCCGTGTTCTGCAATCGCAGGCCCATTTGCTCGGCAATGTTCATGAAAAGATTGTTGAAAACCTCGAGCATGACGGGGTCGGCGTCGGTGCCCACGGCATGCACAATGTTGCGGGCGCGCACACGTTCGAGCTCCACGTCGCCATTGGCGCGCAGCAGTGCGCGCCAGCCAGGGTCGACCACGGTGGTGGCATTTTTCTCAGCAATCACGGCAGGGCCGTCAATGAAAGCACCAGGCGTCAGGGACTCACGCAGATGCAGCTGCCCAAGACGCCAACCCGCCGGTTCTTCATCGGCCAGGCAATACATGCGCACCATGTCATGGGGTTCACTGGGATGTTGCGCAGCCTCAGCCAAGTTATCCATGGCTGCAGTGCGTTCACCAGGGGCGATGCATTCCACGTTCACCGCCTCCATCACCAAACTGCGCTCGGGCATGAGAAAGGCGTAGCGACGGCGGTAGGCCGCTTCAAATTCATGGCGCAAGGTGGCGATCAACTGCTCGGCATCCTCTGGTCCTTGGGGCAAATGGCAGCTCAATGCGGTGTCCGTCCCTTCGTATCGCACCTGGATGCGGGCGACCGATTGCAGTGCATGGGCCGCCAGACCTTGCGATTGCAAGGCCTGGCTCGCTTCGGCAAGCAATTGCTTGGCCAACATTTGGGCGGCGGCCAGACCCTGCGGGTCCAGTGGGCGCTCCACCGAAGCTTCTCGCAAGGCTGTCTGGTCGGCCAAGCCCATGCCATAGGCGCTGAGCACGCCGGCAAATGGGTGCGCCAAAATGCGCGTCATGCCCAGCGCATCGGCCACCAGGCAAGCAGCCTGTCCACCGGCACCACCAAAGCATTGCAGGGTGTACTCGGTCACGTCATAGCCGCGCGCCACCGAGATTTTTTTGACCGCATTGGCCATGGCACCGACGGCAATTTGCAACGCGCCCGCAGCCGCTTCTTCAGCCGTGACGGTCTTCCCGGTGGTCCGGCTCATGGTCTGCGCCAACTCGGTAAATTGCGCCACCACCACCTCACCATCCAAGGTCTCGTTGGCTGCATTACCAAATACCTTTGGAAAATATTCGGGTTGAATCCGGCCGAGCAAGACATTGGCATCGGTGATGGCCAGTCGACCGCCTCGACGGTAGCTGGCGGGACCGGGCTTGGCACCAGCAGAGTCTGGACCGACCCGCAGCCTGGCGCCATCAAATTGAATCAGCGAGCCGCCGCCAGCGGCTACCGTGTGAATGCTCATCATGGGCGCGCGCATGCGCACACCCGCCACCTCGGTATCAAAGGCGCGCTCGAACTCACCGGCAAAGTGCGACACGTCGGTCGAAGTGCCGCCCATATCAAAGCCGATCACCTTGGGGTGACCCGCCATCTGCGCGGTTCGCACCATGCCGACGATGCCGCCCGCCGGACCTGACAAGATAGCGTCCTTGCCCTGAAAGCGCCCAGACTCGGTAAGGCCCCCAGAGCTTTGCATGAAAAACAAAGGGACTCCCGGCATCTGCGAGGCCACTTGCGCCACATAGCGGCGCAGTATGGGCGAGAGGTAGGCGTCGACCACTGTGGTGTCTCCGCGTGGGACCAGCCGCATCAGCGGACTGACTTCGTGCGATACAGACACCTGAGTAAAGCCCAACTCACGCGCCAACGCGGCAGCGGCCTGTTCATGTGCAGGAGCCCGATAAGCATGCATGAAAACGATGGCACAGGCCCGAATCCCAGCGTCGTAGGCGGCCCGCATGTCGGCGCGCAACCCGATCAGGTCCAAGGGCTGGACTTTCTCGCCCTGTGCATTCACGCGCTCATCGGCCTCGATCACCCGTTCGTAGAGCAACTCCGGCAATTCGATCACGCGTGCAAACAGCTTTGGGCGGGCTTGGGTGGCGATGCGCAGTGCATCTTTGAAGCCCCGGGTGATGACCAGCAAGGTGCGATCACCCTTGCGCTCTAGCAGTGCATTGGTGGCCACAGTGGTGCCCATCTTGACGCATTCCACACGATCGGGTGTGATGGTCTCGCCCGGCTGGAGCCCCAGCAGTCTGCGCATGCCTTCGATGGCTGCATCGCGATACTGCTCGGGGTTTTCTGACAAGAGCTTGAGCGTGTGCAGACAGCCATCAGGGCTGCGGCCAACCAAATCGGTGAATGTGCCGCCGCGGTCGATCCAAAACTGCCAGCGTTGCAAGGGGGTAGGGCTTGTGGTCATCAGCGACTCCAAAAAAAGGATGAGGGATATCCGCCGCCTGCAGTGCGCAGTCGGTCAGAAAATAAAAATGAGGGGTGCACCGCGCCGCCGCAAGGGCGTGTGCTGTTAGTGATTGCGCAAGTCCGTGACCAACATGCAACCTGGCGCATGCGTGATGCACAGCGGCAAGCGGGCCTCGGCCAAAGCAGCCTGAGGCGTGACGCCACAAGCCCAAAAGACGGGGATTTCACCGTCTTGCAACTCAACCGCATCGCCAAAATCGGGGCGCGACAGATCTTCAATACCAATCTGTCGGGGGTCACCCAGATGCACCGGCGCGCCATGGGCAGCGGGCATGCGTGCGGTGATCTCTTTTGCCAAGAGGGCGTGCTCCGGCTTCATCGGGCGCATGGATACCACCATGGGGCCACGGAAGGGCCCCACGGCCTCGGTCAAGATACTGCTGCGGTACATGGCCACATTGCGCCCTTGCTGCACATGGCGCAGCGCGATGCCTTGGGCCATCAAGGCTTGCTCAAAAGAGAAGGAGCAGCCCAGCACCACGCCCACCCAGTCATCCTGCCAGAGGCTGCCCACCTCAGTGGGCTCAGCGGTGAGCTCGCCATGACGCCAGACGCGATAGCGCGGCAGGTCGTAGCGGATGTCCAAGTCCACGCCGAGCGTTGGCAGTTGTGCATGACCAGGTTCTGTGACCGCCAAAACCGGACAAGGTTTGGGATTGCGCTTGCAATAAAGCAGGAAATCCGTGGCCACCACCTTGGGCAGGATCACCAAGTTGCCTTGCACATGCCCTGGCGCCCAACCGCTGGTGTGGCCTGTGAAGAGGCCCTTGCGCGCAGCCTGACGAAGCTCCAACGCGCTGCAGCTCGTCGACAGTGCAGATGGGCCCCGCTGAGGCGGGTTGGTGACTAGCAAAGACTCGGTCATGGTCTGGATGTGTGGGGTATGAACGCTAAGCTGCGGCGGCAGTCAATCATGCCGCTCAATCGATCTTGATGCCTGCTTCATCGATCACCTTCTTCCATCGGGCCGAATCGGTGCGCATGACATCGGTCACACGCGCAGGGCTGCCGCCCGCGATATCAAGGCTGAGCTCGGCAAACTTGGCGCGAACCGTCGGCTCTTGCAAAACCGCATTGATGGACTGGTTGAGTTTGAGCACCACATCGGCAGGCGTGCCTGCAGGGGCCATGAATGCATACCAAAAGTTGGCGTCAAAGTCTTTGCCGCCAGACTCGACCACAGTCGGTATCTCAGGGTACTGAGCAAGGCGCTTGGGCGAGATCACGGCAATGGCGCGCAGTTTGCCGCCTTTGACCAATGGCATGGCCTCAGGCACCAAGGCCATCATCATCTGCACTTGGCCGCCCATCAGCTCCTGCAGCGCAGGGGCGCCACCTTTGTAGGGCACATGGACCGGATCGAATGAACCCTGGCGCTTGTAGTACTCCATGGCCAAGTGGCTGGGGGTGCCGTTACCGGCCGATCCGTAATTGACCCTGCCTGGATTGGCCTTGAGGTAAGCGGCCAGTTCTGCCATGGTCTTGACGGGCACCGAAGGGTGCACGACCACCACGCTGGGCACGGTGGCCACCAGCGCCACCGGGACCAGTTCTTTGTCCGGGTCGTATTGCAGCTTAGCGCCGTACAGGCCTGGATTCACGGCCAGGCCAGTGAGCGTCGACAGCAGCAGTGTGTGGCCGTCTGGTTGGGAACGGGCACTGGCCACCACCGCGATCTGCTCGCTGGCACCGGGTTTGTTGTCAACGATGGCTGGCTGCCCTAGGCGATGGGTCAGTCGCTCGCCGACCAAGCGCCCTATCACATCGGTGGAACCGCCAGCGGCATAGGGAACGATGATGCGAATGGGTTTGGTGGGAAAGTCGGTGGCCGAAGCGAAGGACGCCACAGTCACCATGAGGGCACAAAAGGCACGAGAAACGATTTTCATGGGAGTCTCCTGAGCGCTGTGAAGTGAAAGGGAAAGGGTCAGCGCTTGTTGAAGATTGTCAAAGGACACACCAGAAAAATCTAACGCAAATTTTCTCTTTGAGATGATCGATTATTTCGATGGACGCAACCCAGGCTTTGCCAGCGTATTGCTGCTCAGGTAGCTCAGTGCAGCGCCAAGCACAGATTCGGTGAGCTTAGATCCTGGGTCTTCTCGGTAACTGGCATGCAAAGGCAGCGGGTCCAGCGCTGCATCGACCCGCAGTATGCGAAGTGGTGCCCGCTGAGCAAGTTGCGCAGCAGCAGCAGCGGGCAAAGTCGCCACCCCAAAGCCGGCCTCCACCAACTGCACCATGGCCGAGATGGACGAGATGGCGTGGATGTGGGGCAGGGCCAGCTCGCGACGCTCGAACAAATCGCGCAAGGATTGATGCGGATGGGAACCCCGTTGAAATGTCAACAGGTCCAGAGCCGCCAGATGGGCCAAGGTATAGCGCGGGCGTTGATGCAGCTGCGCATGGCCCACAAACACCAGAGGCATCGATGGCAGTTGCTGGCTTCGCACCCCTGCGCTGGTGCCGGGTATGGCCGCAAAGACCAAATCCAAGGCGCCGCGCTTGACCTGATCGACCAGTACCGGGGAGGTTTCGACCGTCAACTCCAGCGCGAAATCAGGTTGTGTGCGGCGCATCTCTTGGAGCCAACCAGCCAGCCAAGTATGGACGACCGATTCAATGGCACCGATTCTCAAGGAGACAGGCTTGTCCCCCTTGCTGCCCATCTCCTCCTTCACCTGGCGCTGCATGTCCAGCAATTGCACGGCCAATAAATGAAAGCGCTGACCGGCGTTGGTGAGACGAAACTGGCGCTCCCGCCGATCCAGCAAAACCACGCCCAGCTCCTGCTCCAGCGAGGCGATGCGTGATGACAAGGCCGATTGCGTCAAGTGGAGTTTTTCTGCGGCGCGCGTCACTCCGCCCAGCGAGACAGCCCAGTGAAAAGCTTCGACAAAACGGAGGTTCATAAAGAGAAGTGACGAGAAAGGCCTGCAGGCGACCAGCGATTTCTAGACCAACATGCGGTTAAAGCTTACACCCTGACAAGGCTGCGCACCTGATGGGTATGACGGAAAGGGGTAGGGCTTCAAGCCAAAAAACCGCCCCGCCTGGCACGAGGCCAAGTCGGGGCGGTTTTTGCGTTCGCAGGGCGCAGGATCAGGCCTTGAGCGCGTCCACAATCGCGTTGAAGGTGGCGCTGGGGCGCATGATGGCCGTGACCTTCTTCATGTCAGGCTGGTAGTAACCGCCAATGTCCACCGGCTTGCCTTGC
>CANCJD010000195.1 GCA_947378275.1 Comamonadaceae bacterium | reverse complement strand
GCGGTGGCCAGAAGGCTCAATGAGCGTCCCAGGATGACACTAGACTATGAAACGCCTGCTGAACGATTCAGCCAACTTGTTGCATCGACCGGTTGAATCCGCCATAAATTGGTCCGACTATCTAATGCTCCACCAAAGACTCCTAACGCGACATACCTGACTTGCAATGGCGCAGCCCGAAAGACCGCTTTGGGCCTGGAGTTGCCAGTGAGATAACAACCCCAAATGTCGGCTACTGGCCGACAGCGTCGACTGGAAGCTGCTGTCTGTAGCCGCGACCCAAGAGTCGGAATCGCTTCTGAAGCGAATTGGCCCCTTGGATGACCGCTTATGGGAAATGACACGTTTTGGTGAGCGACAGCTTTCTTTGGAGCGAAGTCAACTCCTTGAAATTTTTACCTTTATGTCGGATGACCGCTTAGGGCGGCGGATTCAACCGGTTGATGCCAAAACCGTATCGTCCGCTTATGGCCGAACAGCGTCAACTGGACGCTGTCTGTAGCCGACCCAAAGCGGCCGTTAGACCTATTGGCGCAGTGGTGGGTTTTCGCGAAAGCAGTATTTCACTGCTTTTTATTTTCATTGCCGAAAGAACAAATTGCTTGGTAATTTTTCTTCTCCAAAGCAGTCATGGCAACGATCATTTTCTAGAAAGCAGACACCCGCCAGTTGCGGTGAGTTTTTTGAGTTGGCAACAGCGACGATCACATCAGCAGTCATTGCTTGCCGAAGGAACGAGGCTGGATTCAAACAATTAGAAGACCTTATAGGCTGAAACCCTACCCTATCCTTATGCCCAAAGCAGTCGTTCAGTCCCATAGAGGACATGACCGATTAGCTTATGAAGTATCAAAATTGACGGATTCCTGCGCGCCTGAGCATTGCCGTAGTGTTATTTTTTTGATGAAATGCGGTTCCTGCCACAGTCATTTTGATGCGCAGAATGTTTCCATGGGTAGAGTCAGTGCAGAACAATGTTTTTCGGTCGATATCTCCAAACGCCAAGTTGGTAATGGAGGCTCCCGCAATGCCAGTCAGGACTTCTTCGGGTTCGGCGCGGGGTCCGAGGACCCAGACATAAGCCAGACCAGGATTGGCGACTAGAAGGCGGCCTCGTTCATCCATCGCCAGCCCGTCCGGGCCGCTGGGGCCGTAGGACGTAAAGTACTGCCCGGCTTTGGACACGCTTCCATCGTCCAGCAGCGGCATGCGCCAGACACAGTTACCTCGGGTGGCGGCGACGAACAAAAAGCGCTCGTCGTTGGACAGCACGATGCCATTGGGGCTGGGTACATTACTCAGCAGCAGGTCCAGACGTCCATCTGGGGCTAGGCGATAGACACGGCCCGTCGGATCGTGCAATCCCGTCTGGCCTTGGTCGGTGAAGTAGAGGTTGCCTTTGGAATCGAACACTAGGTCATTGACGCCCTTGAAGCGTTCACTGTTGCGCCTCTCTAAAAAGGGCCTCACCTGGCCGCTGGCGATGTCGAGTACAACCAGGCCGTTGCGGTAGTCGGTGACCAGCAACTGCCCATCACACAGGAACTTCATACCGTTGGGCTCGCCGTCCCACTGCGCCACCAGGTCCCACTCGCCCCGGGGGTCGATGCGGAACACGCGACCGAAAGGAATGTCGGTGACGTACAGGTTGCCCTGTTTGTCAAAGACAGGCCCTTCCAGAAAGGAATCGGCCAGCCGCCCGCCCTGGTTGACGTCAGCCCAAAGGCTGCGCACTCCGGTGCGGCGGTATTGGTCGGGCATGGAGGTGAAGACCTCCAGCGGGCGGACGGTGGGTTGGTTCAGCAGGAACATGGTGGGCTCATTCTGCCTTGAGGTCGAGTTCGCGGGCCAGCCGGCTGTAGGCCTTGGCATCGCGGTCCATGTCGGCGCCAAAGGCGTCGCGGCAACTGTGCTGCGGCTCCATGCCCAGGCCTTGCAGCTTGGCCACGGTGGCCGGCTGTTCGGCGAACTGGCCTGCGACTTTTTCCAGCGCCTGCAGCACGGCGGTCGGCGTGCCCGCAGGGGCCAGCAGGCCATACCAGGCGTCGGCCGAATAGCCTTTGACGCCCGCTTCGGCAAAGGTGGGCACACCCGGCAGCAGGGCCGAGCGGCGTGGCGAGGCCACGGCCAGCGCGGTGAGTTTGCCCGCCTGCACCTGGGGCAGCACCGAGCCCAGGGTGGCAAACGAGCTGTCGAGCTGACCGCCCATCACATCGGTCACCACCTGGGCGGCACCTTTGTAAGGGATGTGGTTCATCGACAGGCCGGTCATGCGCAGGAATTGCTCGCTGGCAAAGTGGCCCGAGCTGCCGGTGCCCGGCGTGCCGTAAGAGCGCTTGCCCGGGGCTTCGCGCACCTGCTGCATGAAGGCGTTCAGGGTTTTGCCCGTTATGGCCGCCGGGCCGGTTACCAGCACGGTGGGGCTTGCGGCCAGCGTGCACACGGGGGCAAAGGAACGCACCGCGTCGAACTTGACGCGGGCGCTGTAGAGCGCCGGAATCATGGTGTGGTTGGTCGCGGCCAGCAGCAGGGTGTAGCCGTCGGCCGGTGCAGACGCCACGGCCTCTGCCGCCAGGATGCTGTTGGCACCCGGTTTGTTCTCCACGATCACGGGCTGACCCAGTGCGCGTGAGGCGTGTTCGGCAAAGATGCGCGCCACCACGTCGGTCGGACCTCCGGCCGAGAAGCCGACGACGATGCGCAAGGGTTTGGCAGGCCAAGCGGGTGCTTGTGCCCAGGTGCTGGCAGCCGCCAGGGGCAACAGCGCAGCGGCGGCCAGCCGATGGGAAAGTCGCAGTGTGGTCATGCGTGGCCTGCCTTTACTCTTTCTTGATGCCTGCGGCCTTGACCGTGGCAGCCCAGCGGCCGGACTCGGCGGTCAGGTATTTGCGGAAGTCTTCAGGGGAAGACGCGACGATGCGCGAGCCCAGGCTGTCGAATTTGGCTTTGATTTCCGGCGTAGCCAGCACTTCGCGCAGGGCCGCGTTCAGGCGGTTGACGATCTCGGCAGAGGTGCCGCGCGGCAGGAAGATGCCGTTCCATTCGTAGGACTCATAAGGTTTGCCGATCACTTCGGCCACGGTGGGTACGTCGGGGAACAGTGGATTGCGCTGGGCCGAGGTGATGGCCAAGGCCTTCACGGTGCCGCTCTTCACATGACCACTGATGGCGGGCAGATTGAAAAAGCCCATGTCCACCTCACCGGCAATGGTGCCTGTGATCGCCAGCCCGCCACTCTTGTAGGGGATGTGCAGCATGTTCACACCGGCAGCCTGGTTCATCAGCTCAGGGGCCATGTACTGCACCGTGCCCTGGCCGCCCGAGGCGAAATTAAGCTTGCCGGGTGCCGCCTTGCCTGCTTTGATCAAATCTGCCGCTGTGGCGAAAGGCGAGGCCTTGGGCACAGTCATCAGCATGGGGGTGACACCCACCTGGGTCACAGGAATCAAATCCTTGTCGGCATCGTAGGGGAGCTTTTGAAGATGGGGGTTGATCGAAAACGGGGTGGCGTCGTACAGCACCGTGAAGCCATCTGGAGATGCCTGGGCCACGGCCTGCGCGCCAATGACGCCGCTGGCCCCCGCCTTGTTGACCACCACCACCGAGGTGCCGAGTTTGGGTCCCAGATGCTGGGCGATCAGGCGGGCCAGGGCATCGGCCGTGCCACCCGGGGCATAGGGCACGACGATGTTGATGGGTTTGCCATCGGGCCAGGCAGCGTAAGCGGGTGCTGCCACCGACAGGGCCAGGGCGACGGCGCTCAGGAGTGTGTTGAAGTTTCTGCGTTTCATGGGTGTCTTCCTCTCAGTTGGTTGTCATGCAAGGTCTAAACAGTAGCAATCGGTGTAACGGGTGATCCGGCCGCGCCAGGCAGGCGCAGCGGCGGGGCCGTCAATAAAAAGCGCGAACGGCTTGCGTTGCGCAGCCACTGCGCCAATGGCGTCAGCCACCACAGCTCGCCCAGGTGGATGCCGTTCTTAAACAGGCAGTGTTCGTGCAAGGGCAACCGGGGGCCCCGGATCGGCGTGCTGCGGGTCAGCGATGCGGTTGGCACCAGCTCGACCGCCGGGTTGTCGGCCATCAGGCAGGCCAACCGCGTGTCGGTGATCCAGTTCAGCAGGCGCTCATCCGAGCCGTCCAGGCCGCTGCCGGTCTCGTGCAGGTGCTTCACATCGGGCTGCTTGCGCATGGCCAGCAGGGTGTCGGCGTAGCCGGTGTGCAGGCAGACCATGTCGCCTGCTTCGATCTCGACTTTGTCTGCTTCGAGGATGCGCATCAGCTGCTCGTAGCCTACGGCCACGCGTTGACGACCGATGTGCTTTTCGAGGTCGATCAGTACACCGCGCCCTTGCGCGCCATGCACCGCGAGATTTGCTACGCCCAGTGCGCCCGAATTCGGGTCGGGGTAGCGTGCCCAGTCTTGCGGGGCTGCCGGGTCGGTGATGCCCGGGTGCAGATCGGTGCCTGCGCGAAAGCCGTTGTAGAACACGGCCTCCATCTCGCCGTCACCGTCGGCATCGAAGCGGCTGCCGATGTGCGCCAGGCTATCCCACTGCGTGGAGTACTGGGTGTTCATCAGCATGACTTCGTCGCAGACGACGTCGGTCAGATTCGGGTCTTCTGTCGCATACGACCAGCAAAAGCCTTGCACGCCTTGGCTCGCGCCATCGCGCAGCGTGCCGTAGAGCCGGGGTGGAATACGCCGCCCATTGAGCGCCATGCCGCCTGGCACGTCCAGCGGCAGCGACAGGCAAAACGTCAGCCCTTCGCGCACCTCGGCCATGCCCTGGCGCACCTTGGCGGGGGTGACCAGGTTCATGCGGCCCAGGCGGTCGTCGGGGCCAAACTCGCCCCAGTGGCTGCCGGGTGGCGCGTGTTTCCAGCGTGGGGTCATGGCCTGTGTGGTCATGGTGGATGGCATCAGGCGGTGGCTTTTGCCAACACGTCCAACACATTGCGCGCCGCGCCCACGCCCATGTTGATGTAGGCGTCACCTGTCACGCCGCCGATGTGTGGGCTCAGAAGGATGTGGGGCGCGTTGTGGAAGATGTGCGGTGCGGTCATGGGCTCGACTGCGAAGCTGTCCAACCCTGCCGCAAACACCTGGCGCGATTGCACGGCGGCCAGCAGATCGGCTTCGTCGATCAGGCCGCCCCTGGCGGTGTTGACCACGATCACGCCTTTTTTGCATTGGGCCAACGTGCTGGCGTTGAGCAATTGCTTGTTTTCAGGGGTCAATGGGCAGTGCAGCGAAATCGCATCACTCTCGCGCCAGATCGTGTCCAGATCGACCGGCTGGATGTAGTCAGGCAGGTTTTTAGCGAAAGGGTCAAAGCCCAGCACCTTCATGCCCATGGCTTCGCACATGCGCGCAAAGCGCTGACCGATCGCGCCCAGGCCCACCAGGCCGATGGTGCGACCGTGCAGCTCAATGCTCTTGTGCGTGGCCTTGTCCCAATGACCGGCGTGCATGCGGGTGTTCAGTTCGACCACAGACTTTGAGCAAGCTAAAAGTAACGTCATGGCCTGCTCAGCCACCGCTGCGGCGTTGGCACCCACCGCGGCGCGCACTTCAATGCCGCGCACCTGGGCGGCGGCTTTGTCAATGGTGTCGGTCCCACTGCCGTGCTTGGAGATCACGCGCAGCGAGGGTGCCGCATCCATGACCTTGGCGCCCACGGCGCCGTAACGCACGACGATGGCGGCCGGGTCATGCTGCTGGCATAAGGCCACCATGTTGTCTTCGGTCGGGGTCTTGCCGGCGTAGACGATTTCAAAGCCAGTTAGCAGGTCCAGCGCCTGTTGCGCCAGATCGGCGCCCGTGACGATGAGACGGGGGCGGTTCACAGTTCTTCTCCGTCCTTGAGCACGCCTGCAGCGCGCAGCGATGACACCAGCCACGATGCGGCGGTTTTGCCTTCCTTGATCTGGGCGATGCGCTTGGCTTCGTCTTCAACCTTTTTGTGAGCGGCGGGGATCAGACTGGCGAGTTTTTCGCGCTCGACCACCACGATGCCGTCCGCGTCGGCCAGCACGAAGTCACCGGCTTTCACGCTCACTCCACCGCAGCTGATGGGGTGGCCGATGCGGCCGCCAATGTTCTTGGTCGGGCCATTGGGGTTGGTGCCCACTGAGAACACCGGGAAATCCATCTCGTCGATTTCCAGGCTGTCGCGCACCGCGCCGTCCACAATCACGCCCGCAATGCCCAGTTGACGGCAGGCCGTCATCATGATGGTGCCCATGAGCGCCGAGGTCTGGTCGGCCTTGCCGTCGATCACCAGCACGTCGCCGGGTTGGGCCATGGCCATGGCGGCATGGATCATCAGGTTGTCACCGGGGCGCACTTCCACCGTGAGGGCCGGACCTGCCACCTGCATGCGCGGGCGCAGGGCCTGGATGCGGCCGTGCATGGTGCCACGGCGACCCGCTACGTCGGCCAGGATAGCGGCTTGAAAGTCAGCTGCTTGCGCGACCAGCTCGGGAGAGACGCGCTCGAAGTCGCGGATGATGTCTTGGCTCATGGAAATGTCCTTGTCTGAAATGGAAAGAGTCAGTCGGCTTTGATGTTGGCCGTGCGGATGACGCGGGCCCAAGTGGCCGAGTCGCTGGCCTGAACGTCGGCCAACACTTTAGGTGTACCGCCCACCAGCATGATGCCCAGCTTGTCGGCCAGATCGGTGATGGCGCTTTCGCGGATCGCCTTGTTGATTTCCGTATTCAGGCGCTGCACCGCGGCGGCGGGGGTACGCGCTGGCAGGTAAACGCCTTGCCACTGCTCGATCACAAAATCTTTCTGACCGGCTTCGGCCATGGTCGGCGTCTCGGGCAAAACCTTCAGTCGCGTGGCCGAGGTTGCGGCCAGTGCACGCAGCTTGCCGGACTTGATGTGTGGCAAGGCGGCGGTCACCGGTGCGAACATGAACTGCACCTGGGCGCCCAGGGTGTCCTGCAATGCAGGGGTGTCGCCCTTGTAGGGTATGTGGTTGAATTGCACGCCGTTGCGCTGGGCCAGCAGTTCCGCCTGCATTTGCAAAATGGTGCCGTTGCCACCGGATGCGAAAGCGATGTCACCGTTTCTGCCTTTGGCCGCATTCAACAAGTCGGCAACTGACTTGTAGGGCTGTGTACTGCCGACGACCAGAACGTGTGGAATCGTGCCAATCAGCGCAACCGGTTCGAGGTCTTTCAAGGGGTCGTAAGGCAGTGTGGTCAAAAGGTGCGGGGCAATTGTTTGAGCGCCAATCGTCGTGTGCAGCACGATGTGTCCATCGGGTGCCGACTTGGCCACAAAAGCGCCGCCAATGGTGCCGGTTGCGCCTGCTCTGTTTTCGACCACCACCGGGACCCCGACAGATGCAGAAATCCGCTGCACCAGTGCACGGCCTAGCACATCTGTGCTGCCGGCGGCCGGGTAAGGGATCACCCAACTGATCGGGCGTGTGCCTGGCCAGTCGCTCTGGGCCAGTGCTGCAGGCAGTGCAAAGGACAAGGCCAGGGCGGCCAGCCCCTGTCGGCGTGAGATGCGGATGCGGCGTGTGAGATGTGTCAAGGTGTTCATGGTGTTCAGTGAGTCGTGGCGGGGGAGAACCCGTAAAGTTGTTCAGGGTTGATGACCAGGATTTGCCGCAGGTGAGCAGCATCGCCGGCCCAGCGGGCCAGCGCATCCACCTGGGCAGCGTCATCAGGCATAGGCTGGCGTCCAGCCGATGCCGTGGCATGCGGCCAGTCGCTGCCCCAGACCACACGGTCGGGTGCGGCATCAATGAAGCTGCGGGCCAGCGGCAGCAGTTGCGGGTCATCGCTGCCCCCCGTGGGGCTAACCAGATAGCCACCGGACAATTTGATCCATGCTCGTCTCTCTTGCATCAAGGCCAGCAGGAGCACATGCGCTGGATGCTGGGCGCATAGGTCAGGGGTGATGCGCCCGAAATGGTCAAACACAAGATCCACGGGCAGTGCGCGCAGCTGGTCGCCGAATGGGGCTAACTGCTCCAAAGACATC
>CANCJD010000194.1 GCA_947378275.1 Comamonadaceae bacterium | reverse complement strand
GGCTTGCAGACCGCCGCCGGTGTGCCGCTGCAATGCGACGAAGGCCCAGACTTCAAGACTTTCCGCGTGGGTCTGTTTGGGCTGGAGAAGTGGCACAACGTGGACAAGACGGTGGCTAATTTGGCGGGTGCGCTGGACCGGATTGGCTTGAAGGAGCGGGCGGCCGAGTCTGTGATGTAGCGCATGGGGCTTGCCAGTGCCTGATTGCCACGCTCAGGCTGGGCAAGTTCGAGGACGTGGACTAGCCTTAGTTGCGGCTCACAGGAAGTCCCTTTTCATCCCATTCAGGCAGGCCGCCACGCAGCCAATACACCTTTTTAAAACCTTTTGCGGTTGCTGATTTGGAGGCCTTGTAGGACTTCCAGCATTCGGCGCCGTTGCAGGAAAAAATGGCCGGTTTGTTCTTGTCGAGTTTTTCCAGTGCCGAGAAATCGTCCTGAGCCGCGTCATAGGTGGTGTCTTTCGCGCTTTTCTCCAAATAAGGAATGAGTACCGCGCCAACGATGTGCTTAGCGTTGAATTCTTTCTCGGACCGGACATCAACCATTTGCACGCCCTGGCTCATGAGGGTGGCGGCTTCGCCGGCCGTCACCTGCTGGACACCGGGCAGCTGTGCCGGGGTGAAGTGACCCAGGCCCGCAACATAGCTGTAGCCGCTGAGGTCGGACACTGGTACCAAGCGCTCTATGCCATTGCCCGTGCCTGCGGCCCATTGCGCCAGCTTTTCCTGCACCGGTTGGGGCAGTGATTTTTTAACCAGCAGCCCGAGTCCGGCGGGTACCGGTTTGGATTCCAGCAACACCTTGTATTTCGCTGGCTTGTTCTGCGCCCACTTTTCGTACTCACTTTTCAGGGTCACCGTTGAATCTGAGACGCCCATGTCCAACGCCACCAGTCCCGCGCCGGAGGTTCTTTGGTACTCCAGTTTGGCCAGATCCTTCAGGGAGAGTCCCGATTCGTTAAGCAAGCCCTTGGCCAGGTAGGCGTAAATAGAGTCCTGCTGGGGCAAATACATTCTGCTCCCCTTGAGCTTTGCCACAGTGTCAATGTTGGCTGAGGCGACGAGAACAAAGGTTTCTTTATGACCACTGTCGGCCAGCATGGTGTAGCCGTGTGTCAAGGCCGAGGCTGCGACTTGCACTGGCACGATGTAGATGTCGTATTCCCCGGTTCGCGTGGAGCGCAGGACGTCTGCGAAGTTTGTACTGCGGTCAACCCGCACCGGTGTTTTGAGTGCTTTGCCCAGGCCGCTACTCAGATCGCCAGACACCGCGCTAATTCCGCGCTCCGATGCCGACGGATCTATTGCAACCAGGGCGCTGACTTGTGCCAGTGATTGGGCTGATACCAGCAGACTTGCAACCAGCAGCAGCGCGGCTCGAGAGGGAAAGCTCTTCATGAAAAACTCCTGCACGTCATCGTGGTCAAAAGGGGCAATGATTTGACAATAGACCTACTTGCAAAGTTTGGGGGCGCAAGCCTGAAGAGATTCGAGACTTTTCTGTGAGTTTTTCGAGGTTTTTTCAAGGATTATTTGATCTGGCGATGCTAGACCGGGCATCGTGTTGATCGGGCGCTTGTGCGGTCAAACCGTAGACTTCGCCCGGAACTCACCTGGCGACTGCCCGGTCCAGGCCCGAAACGCTCGGATAAAGCTTTTTTCGTTGCGGAACCCAGCCGCAGCTGCGACTTTCTTGACCGGCTTGTCTGTGCGGTTGAGCCAATCCTGGGCCCGTTCAAACCGTACCTCGTCCTTGAGCTGTTGCAGCGAAGCGCCTTCTTCCTTGAGCTGCCGGTGCAATGAACGCGGCGACATGTTCAACACACGGGACAAAGTCTCGGCGTTGTGCGCCTGTACTGCAGGGTTGGCCAGTGCCTGGCGTACCTGCTGCACCAGCATTCTGTCGCGCCGGTACTGCAGCACGGTCAGCGGCAGTGCCCTTTGTAGCATTTGAGTCAGGGCTTTTTCATCACGGCGCAGCGGCAAGGCCAGGTAGCGCGCATCAAAGCGGATCTCGGCCTGCGCGGCATTGAACTGAAGTGGGCACTGAAACATCAGCGGGTAGGCATAGTCATGCGGCGGCGCCTCAAATGGAAAGCGCGCGCCTTGTAGCGGTATGCGCGAGTCCACATACCAGCAGGCCAGGCCGTGGATGTTGCGCAGCACATGCACCAGGCCAAACTCTGTGGTGCTGCCAGGATGCTTTTCTTCAATGGTGATGGCGGCGCTGTCGCCGGAGCTTGTCACGCGTAGCACGATGTCGTCTGTCAGCAGTGCATGGTGGCGGCACCAGCGCTTGAGTGCCATGCCCAGACTCGCTGAGGTGATGGAGGCTCTGGCCAGCATGCCGTAGCTGCCCCAAGGCAGCTTTCGGGAAAACGCCCCCAGCGCTTCGTCGTCCAGCGCCTGCATTGCAGCGCCAGACAGCACTTCCAGTTGCTGCGCCGTGATGCGGGCCTTGCTTTGCAGCAGCTTGGCTGGCGTGATCTGTGCGAGCTTCAGGACCTGTGCCGGGCTTTGCCCATAGCGCTTGAATGCCTGTGCAATGCTTCTGGCAAACGCCATGGGTGTGGCGGCTATGGCCTGGCTTGAGCGGGTGATGAGCAGATGCGCTGGCATAGTCTAAGTTTGACGTTATTTGGCACGATTTGCAACCGGGTTGGCGCTGGTTTGGTCTGTATTTGCGCCTATGCTGCTGGATTGGCGTTAAGGTGTGGCCCATGCGCGGCCGCCAGCGCCGCAGTGAGGAATCTATGCCCGTTCTTGAGACAACGCTCAACGCCCGGTCTGCCGAATTTCAGGCCAATGCCGCCGCCATGCGCGTGCTGGTCGACGACCTGCAATTGCAGATTGCCAAGTCGGCCGCCGGTGGTGGCGAGGTGGCGCGTGCCAGGCACATGGCGCGTGGCAAACTGCTGCCGCGCGACCGGGTGCAGATGCTGCTCGATCCCGGCACCCCGTTTCTGGAGCTGAGCCCGCTGGCCGCGCTCGGCATGTACCAGGACCGTGATGGTAATGACAGCGCGCCCTGCGCCGGGTTGATTGCCGGCATAGGCCGCGTCAGCGGCGTGGACTGCATGATCGTCTGCAACGACGCCACCGTCAAAGGCGGCACCTATTACCCGCTGACGGTTAAAAAGCACTTGCGTGCACAGGAAATCGCCCAGCAAAACCGCTTGCCCTGCGTTTATCTGGTGGACTCGGGCGGCGCGAATCTGCCCAACCAGGACGAGGTGTTTCCTGACCGCGACCATTTTGGCCGCATCTTTTTTAACCAGGCCAATATGAGTGCCGAGGGCATTGCGCAGATTGCCGTGGTGATGGGGTCTTGCACGGCGGGCGGCGCTTATGTGCCGGCCATGAGCGATGAAAGCATCATCGTGAAGGACCAGGGCACGATTTTTCTGGGTGGTCCGCCGCTGGTCAAGGCCGCGACGGGCGAGGTGGTCAGCGCCGAAGACCTGGGCGGCGGCGACGTGCACACGCGGCTGTCGGGCGTGGCCGACCACCTGGCCGAGAACGACCTGCACGCCCTGGCCCTGGCGCGCCAGGCGGTGAGCCGGCTCAACCGCATCAAGCCGCAGCCGTTGCTGGTGCAGCCGGCCAAGCCACCGCGCTACCCGGTGGAAGAGCTGCATGGTGTGATCCCCACCGACA
>CANCJD010000193.1 GCA_947378275.1 Comamonadaceae bacterium | reverse complement strand
GATAAGATGAAGCCGTCGGTTCTAAGCAAAACCGATGGACAAGAAATTGAAGGGCAAACCCGGCCAAAGCCGGCGACGCAAAGCCACCGAACTAAAGCGCTGCCAGCCAGCGCAACGTCAGCGGGGCCGCCAGATTCGACGGACAAGATGGGCTTGTCTGCTCTTTTCGGATACTCCACCAGAAAGCACACATGAAACTCACAAATGCGGAGAAGTTGATTGTCACAATGCTCGCAGACTTGCACGAGAAACTTGCAATCGATGAAGTCAGCACCAAGCTCATCAAGCAAGCCATCTACTCCAACAACACATGGGCTTTGTCTTGGGAATTTACTGGAATAGTCGGCGAATCACCAGAGCAAACCCCACCCGAAGTCCTTCTGGTACTCGACATTTTGGACATGTGGTCCTTCATCGAAGAGGCCTATGAAGGATTCGATGCCACGTAGAAATCCGCGTTTGAAGCAATGGCTGACCGGCTTGGTAAGCGCTTCGCTTTCTCTGGATTCGATGGCAATAACGAATCGGAATACATGAGCATTGCAAATTTCTTGGTCAATGAGATGAATCGCTTTACGCGGTTCGCTGATCGTCACCTGAACTCGCATTGTCCAGTCATCGACGACTATCAACGAATGTTAGAAAAGTTTCTCCCGATCCGCCCCAAGCTTGCTGATCGAGGTCTTTCCGTCGAAGAAATGGCGGATGTGCTGAATGCTCGGCATCATTAAATTTTCGAAATGCTGCGCTTCGGAGCTAGGTCCAACGGGGCGTTCAACGCGTACGTAAATACAGCCCGCGGCGTCGCCATCTTCACGGCTAGTCTTCACATCACCCGCCCTGGCCTTGGGCGCCGGTTAACTTTGGCGTAACGGCGGACCAGTTCGGCATCAATCAGGTGCGGGCCGTCTAGGTCGCTTGGCGCGGCAGGCGTGACCGCCTACGCCTCCCCCCCCAACAACCTCCCCAAATACCTCCCCGTAAAACTCCCCTCACACGCCGCAATATCCTCCGGCGTACCCACCGCCAGCACCGTGCCGCCGCCGGAGCCGCCCTCGGGGCCCATGTCGATCAGCCAGTCGGCGGTTTTGATGACGTCCAGGTTGTGCTCGATCACCACAATCGTGTTGCCTGCGTCGCGCAACTGGTGCAGCACTTTGAGCAAGAGCGCGATGTCGGCAAAGTGCAGGCCGGTGGTGGGTTCGTCCAAGATGTACAGGGTGCGGCCGGTGTCGCGCTTGCTTAGCTCCAATGCGAGCTTGACGCGCTGCGCCTCGCCGCCCGAGAGCGTGGTGGCGGCCTGGCCCAGGCGGATGTAGGACAAGCCCACGTCCAGCAGGGTTTGCAGCTTGCGCGCAATGGTGGGCACGGCTTTGAAGAAGTCAAACGCGGCTTCCACCGTCATGTCCAAAATCTGCGCGATGTTTTTGCCCTTGTACATCACCTCCAGCGTTTCGCGGTTGTAGCGCGCGCCCTGGCACACGTCGCAGGGCACGTACACGTCAGGCAAAAAGTGCATTTCCACCTTGACCATGCCGTCGCCCTGGCAGGCTTCGCAGCGCCCGCCGCCGCTGCCGGCCGGCACGTTAAAGCTAAAGCGCCCGGCGCCGTAGCCGCGTTCGCGCGCGGTGTTCACTTCCACCATCAGCTCGCGAATGGGCGTAAACAGCCCGGTGTAAGTGGCTGGGTTGGAACGCGGCGTGCGGCCTATGGGCGACTGGTCTACGTTAATCACCTTGTCGAAATGCTCAATGCCTTCAATCGCTTCGTGCGGCGCCGGTTCGTCGTGGGCGCGGTGGATGGTGCGCGCCACGGCGGCGTACAGCGTGTCGTTCACCAGCGTGGATTTGCCCGAACCCGAAACGCCAGTCACGCAGGTAAACAGGCCCACGGGAAACTCCACGCTCACGTTCTTGAGGTTGTGGCCGGTGGCGCCCATCACGCGCAGGGCTTGCAAGTCGCCCAGGGTGGCGCGGTGGCGGGCTTCGCGCTCGGCGCGGCGCTCAGCCGCCGGGCTGGGTGCAAAGCGCCCGGGGTGCTTGGCCTGGTAGGCGGCGCGCTCCACCGTGGGCAGCCAGGCGGTGCGCTGCGCGGGCACTTCAATCTTGAGCGTGCCAGCCAGGTAGCGCCCGGTCAGCGAATCGGGGTTGGCTTTGACCTGGTCAAAGGTGCCTTGCGCCATGACGCGCCCGCCGTGCACGCCCGCGCCCGGCCCCATGTCGATCACGTGGTCGGCGGCGCGCATCATGTCTTCGTCGTGCTCCACCACCAGCACGCTGTTGCCGATGTCGCGCAGGTGTTTGAGGGTGTCGATCAGCCGGTCGTTGTCGCGCTGGTGCAGGCCGATGCTGGGCTCGTCCAGCACATACATCACACCCGTCAGGCCCGAGCCAATCTGGCTGGCCAGGCGAATGCGCTGGCTCTCGCCGCCCGACAGCGTCTCGGCGCTGCGGTCCAGGCTCAAATAGTTCAGGCCCACGTCGTTCAAAAACTTGAGGCGCAGGCCGATCTCGCGCACCACCTTGGCGGCAATTTCGCCCTTGGCGCCACGCATGGTCAGGCTGCTGAAATAGGCATAGGCCTCGCGCAGCGTGCTGCGGCTGATCTCAAAAATCGCGCGCGCTTGCGTGCCTTCGCCAATCTTGACGTGGCGCGCCTCGCGGCGCAGACGCGAACCGGCGCATTCCGAACAGGGCTGCGTGCTGCGCAGGCGCGCCAGGTCTTCACGCACCAGGGTGGATTCGGTCTCTTGGTAGCGCCGCTGCATATTGGGGATGATGCCCTCAAACGGGTGTTTTTTGCCCTGTTTTTTGCCGCTTGATGTGCTGCCGTCAGCCGCAGGCAAGCCCGGGTCCAGCAGGTAGCTGAATTTGATTTCTTCGGTGCCCGAGCCGTACAAAATGGCCTGGCGCACCGCCTCGGGCAGCGTCTCAAAGGGCTGCTCCACGTCAAACTTGTAGTGCTTGGCCAGGCTTTCCAGCATGGAAAAGTAATAGGCGTTGCGCCGGTCCCAGCCCTTGATGGCGCCGCTGGCCAGGCTCAGGCTCGGAAACGCCACCACGCGGGCCACGTCAAACA
>CANCJD010000192.1 GCA_947378275.1 Comamonadaceae bacterium | reverse complement strand
TTTGGTCGTCACCAGCGGAAAACCCTGGGCCAGGTCAAAGCGCATTTGGTGGCCAAACACGCTTTTGGTGCCGGTGCCGGTGCGGTCTTGCTTGTCCACGCCATGGGTATAGGCGTGGCGCAGCAGGTCTTCGTATTGCTGGGGCACGGGCGGCGTTGCGCGGTGGGTGTCAGACGTCATGGTGCAGAGGCAGGGGTGGGCGCAGCAGCTGGCACCGCCAGCATGCGCCCCGGGTTGAACATATTGTGCGGATCCAGCGCGGCCTTGATAGAGCGCATCAGTCCCAGCGCCACCGGCGACTTGTGTTTTTCCAGCTTCTCGCGCTTGAGGCTGCCAATGCCGTGTTCGGCCGATATGGAGCCATTGAACTCGTCCACCAGAGCATAAACCACGGCGTTGATCGGGCCTTCTTGGTCTTTTAGGAAGACCTCAGCGTCCGCACCGACCGGGGCCTGCACGTTGTAATGCAGGTTGCCGTCGCCAAGATGGCCGTAGTTGACCAGTCGCGCCCCGGGAAACTGGGCTTCGAGCGCAGCATCAGCCAAGCGAACAAACTCGGGGATGCGCGACACGGCGATCGAAATATCGTGCTTGATATTGAGTCCCTCTTGGGCTTGGGCCAGCGGAATGCTCTCGCGGATATGCCACAGCGCCCGCGCCTGCGCCATGCTTTCGGCCACGACGGCGTCGCTTACGCAACCGTGCTCCAGCGCGGCCTCCAGCAGGCGCTCAAACTGGCCTCTGGCGTGTTCGTCAGATTCGCTGTCCGAGTTTTCCAGCACCACGCAGTAGGGCGTGGTCTCATAAAAAGGCACGCGCTGCTGCGGGAAATGCTTGGTCACCAGACTCAGTGCAAACTGGCCCATCACCTCAAAACCTGTGAGCCCCGCGCCCAAATGCTGGTGCGCAAGGCCCAGCAAGGCCACGGCCGCGTCCAGCGAAGGCACGGCGGCCAGCGCCGTGAGTTGCGATTGGGGCGCCGGGTAGAGCTTCATGGTGGCGGCGGTAATCACGCCCAGCGTGCCTTCCGAGCCAATGAACAAGTGGCGCAGGTCGTAGCCAGTGTTGTCTTTTCGCAAGCCGGTCAGGCCGCTCCAGACTTCGCCTTGGGCGGTGACGACTTCCAGCCCCAAGCAAAGTTCGCGCGTGTTGCCAAAGCGCACCACCTGCGTTCCCCCGGCATTGGTGCCCAGGTTGCCACCAATCGTGCAACTGCCTTCCGACGCCAAACTCAAGGGAAACAGAAAACCGGCCTTCTCGCACGCCTCTTGCAGGGTTTGCAGTACGCAACCGGCCTCTACCGTCATGGTCAGGTTGGCGGCGTCCAGGCTGCGAATGGCGTTCATGCGGGTCAGGCTCAGCACGATTTGAGTGCCCGTGGCGTCGGGCGTAGAGCCCACCACCATGCCGGTGTTGCCGCCCTGGGGCACGATGCTCACACGGGCTGCAGCGCAGGCTTTGACCACCAGCGCCACCTGCGCCGTACTGTTGGGTCGCACCACGGCCAGGGCCTTGCCACGTTCGCGCTTGCGCCAGTCAAGCTCGTAGCCGGTCAGGTCGCCTTCGGTCAGCACATGGGCGTCGCCCACGATGGCGCGCAGGAAACGCAAAAAATCAGAGCGGCTCATGGTGCAGTGGATGCGATAGCCGGGGCGTCGTCAGGCAAAGATGTCGCGGCCACGGTCGATTTGGCGTTGCGCAGGCGCAGGCGCACGTGCAGGGCGCATCCGGCAAACAACGTCAGGCACAAAAACACTTCCAGCAGCGCGTAATAGCTGCTCGGTGCGCGGTCACCATAGGCGCGCACCACGCCTTCGGTGAAGTAGAGCCACACCAGCAGGCTGACCCAGCGGTAGGTGTACATGCGGTTTTTCAGCAAGCCCGCCAGCGGCACGCACAGCGGCAGCGCCTTGAGCGCCAAGAGCGAGCCACCCGGTTTGATCGGCGCCAGAAACAGCTCCCAGGCCAGGCTTAGCACCACCAGCGCCACCAGGCTGCCCACGGCCAGCCAGCGGCTCAGGTTGACTTGACGCAGGCCCGCTGCAATGGCGGCATCGCGGCCGGGGTCAACAGCGTGGTCTTGGGGGGGCGAGATGGGGGCGGTGGCGGGTGAATTCATGTCGGTGGCATCATACCGGCCATGCGACTTCCCTTACAAAGACTCCAGCTCTGGCTGGCCGATGTGGCCCAGGTACCGTGGTTTCACGCGCTCATCACCTTGCGCGAGCGTTTTCGCGAGGACCGGTTGGGTCTTACTGCAAGCAGTTTGACATTCACCACCACCATCGCGCTCGTGCCCTTTTTTACCGTGGCGTTGGCGGTGTTTACCGCGTTTCCGATGTTTGCCCGCTTTCAGGACGTGCTGCAAAAGTGGCTGATTGCCAGTCTGGTGCCCGACAACATTGCGCGCCAGGTGCTGGGTTACCTGAACCAGTTTGCCGGCAAAGCCAGCAAGCTCGGAAGCGTGGGCCTGGCCGCGTTGATGGTCACCGCCTTGGCCTTGATATTCACCATCGACCGCACGCTCAACAGCATTTGGCGCGTGCGCACCTTGCGTCCGCTGGGGCAGCGGCTGCTGATTTACTGGTCGGGCATGACGCTGGGGCCGCTGATTCTGGGCGTCAGCGTGACGATTACCTCCTACGCCGTGTCCGCCTCGCGGGGCTTGGTGATTGATCTTCCCGGCGGCGTGGGCTTGCTGCTCGATGGCGTGCAGTATTTGATGGTGGCCGCCGGCATGGCAGCCATGTTCCATTACGTGCCCAACACCCAGGTGCGCTGGGGCCACGCGTGGATGGGCGGGCTTTTTGTGTCCACCGGCATGGAACTCGCCAAGCGCCTGCTAGCGGTTTATTTGTCCATGGTGCCGAGCTATTCGGTCGTTTATGGGGCGTTTGCCACGCTGCCCATTTTGCTGGTCTGGATTTACCTGGCCTGGGTAATTGTGCTGCTGGGCGCAACCCTGACTGCCTATGTGCCCAGCCTGATTGCCGGCCTGCCGCGCCGACGCGTGGGGCCGGGCGTACGCTTTCAATTGGCCCTGGAACTGTTGCAAACCCTGCACGGCGCCCGCTTGCAAGGCACCCAAGGCCGCACCCTGCCGCAGCTCTGCGCCGC
>CANCJD010000191.1 GCA_947378275.1 Comamonadaceae bacterium | reverse complement strand
GCGCTGATGGATTCGAGCGGCGTCATGTACTGGCCGCCCGCGTTGTTGACCAGGCCGTCAATGGCGCCGTGCTGCGCCACGATGGCCGCTACCGTGCTGCGCACCGCGTCTTCCTGGCGGATGTCGCAGACATGGGTGCTGGCGCTGCCACCGCTGGCAGCGCAGTCGTGGGTGATTTCGTCGGCCACTTTTTGCAGCTTGTCCACCTTGCGGCCTACCAGCGCCACCCGTGCGCCCAGGGCGGCGAGCTCATGCGCCACACAGCGGCCAATGCCTGAGCCGCCCCCGGTGACGACGACGACTTTGCCGGCAAACAAGCCTGGCGCGAAGATGGATGCGTAACTCATAAAAACCTCAATCAATAAGAAACAATCAGGCGGCGACCTCGCCCAGAAACAGCGCAAGGGCAGCGTCCACCAGATCGTCCACGGTGGCGCTCTTGCTGGCGTCAAACCACTGCACGGACCAGTTCAAGGCGCCAAGTACCAGCAGCCGCGCCAACCCTACGGGCGCGCGCAGGGCGCCGCTGCCGTGCAACGCGGACAGCACCGGCGTCCACAAGGACTCGTATTCGCTTTGCAAGGCGGACAGCTCGGTACGCTGCGCGTTGTTGAGCGAGCGAGACTCGTAAAGCATGACCGGAATGAAGTCGCTGTCGGGCCCGAGCAGCACCTGAAAATGGGTTTGCACCAGACCGCGCAACTGCGCTTGGGGCGACTGCTTGGCCGTGGCAGGCAGCGCAGCGCGCTGGCGCGCCAAAGCGGCGTGCATGCCTTCTTGCATGACGGCAAACAGCAGCGCGTCCTTGCTTTTGAAATGGTAGAAAGGCGAGCCGCTTTGCATGCCGGCGGCCGCAGCGATATCGCGCGTGGTGGTGGCGGCAAAGCCCTGGCTGCGAAACAGGGCGGCTGCGGCGCGCAGCAAGGCTGCGCGGCGGTTGCCGTCGTCGCGCTCGAGCGGCGTTTTGCGCGGCCGGCCGCGCGCGCGCGCAGGCGTCAGGCGGGGCTCGGGCTGGGGAGTTGGGGCGGTGGCAACTTGCGCGGGCATGGCGCAACCATACCAAAGGCCGCTATTTTTAGCAAGCGCTTGCTTGGCAAAAATAGCGGGGCCGAATGACCCTGGCGCTTAGAGTTTGGCGAAGTCGGGTTTGCGCTTTTCCAAGAAGGCGGTGAAGGCTTCCTTGGCGTGGGGCGCTTGCAAAAGGCGGCCAAAGCTCTCGCCCTCTTCGTCCATTTGGGCCAGTACGTCGGCCATTTGGCCTTTTTTCATGAGGCGCTTGGTTTCGATCAGCGAAGGCAGGGGCTTGGCGGCGAGCTTGCGCGCCTGGCTTTGGGCCAGATTATTGGCCTCGGAAGGCGGCACGATCCGGTTGACCAGGCCCATTTCCATGGCGGCCTCGGCCATAAAGGGCTCGCCCAGTAACAGGGCTTCGGCGGCGCGGTGGTAGCCCATCAGGCGCGGGGCCAGAAGGCTGGACGCAGCCTCGGCACACAGGCCCAGGTTGACAAAGGGCATGGAAAACGCCGCGTTGTCGCCCGCGTAGACCAGGTCGCAATGAAAGAGCATGGTGGTGCCCACGCCTACGGCCGGGCCGCAGACCGCAGCGATCAGAGGCTTGGGGAACGCGGCCAGGCCGCGCAAAAAGCGAAACACCGGCGCGTCCGGGGTGCTGGCGCCCCGGTTCAAAAAGTCACTAATGTCGTTGCCCGCGCTAAAAATCGTGGCATGGCCCTGGATCACCACCACGTGCACGCTGGCGTCGGCCGCTGCCTGCGCCAAGGCGTCGGCGCAGGCGCTGTACATGGCCTGGGTGAAGGAGTTCTTTTTTTCAACGCGGTTGAGCGTGAGGGTCATCACGCCGTCGGCGCTGTCGATCAATACGTCTTGCATGGCGGGTTCTCGCAGTAATTGGGGGGAGAAAGGAAACTATTCCTTGAAATAGACAAGCTGGTGCGTGGTGGCCAGTGGCACGCCCGTAGCGCTCCAGACGCAGCCGCTTTGGTCAAAGAAGCCGTTGCGAAACACTTGGCCGCGCGCTTGCGCCAGCACAAAGCCGGCGCCGACCTGGGCGAGCTGGGCGCTGTCGGCGTGGAAATACACGGTCATGGACACGGTGCCGGCCGGCGTCCAGGCGGCGCGGCGGTGCCAGACGCGGGGAAAGAAAATGTCGGCAGTGGCTGCAAGCGCGGCAAAGTCCAGCGCGCGGCCCGCACGGTCGCGCACCCAGAGCTGACTCATGCTGGCCTCGTGGGCGGGGAGCTCGCTTTCGGAACCATCCCACACCTGGGGCAAGCCCCCGGTTACGGGGCGCATCTCAAAACGGTTAAACCATTCCACCCCATTGGGCGAACGCGCCTCGGGCAAGGTGTCGGGCGCGGACACGGCAGGCATGGGCAGGTCGTTGGCGCTCCAGGTGTCGCGGCGCTGGGCTGTCATGGCGGTGCCGGTCAGCACGCATTCCACGCTGCCATCGGCGGCGGTTTGCTGGATCTCAAACACCCAGTGCTGGGTGCTTCGGTTGGTGCGCGCAATGCGCAGCAGCAGCCGAAAAGCGCCATCAGCAATGGCCGACACGTAATTCACGGTGAGCGCCACAGGCGAGCCCAGGCACTTGTCGTGGCCCACGATGGCATGCACCACGGTGGCCGCCGTGATGCCACCAAACGGCCCGACCATATTGGCCCAGGCCGGGCTGGTGGCGCCCAAGTAGCTGCCATCGGCCTGGGGCTGCAGTTGCAGCGCAGCGTCAAAGGGGTGCAGGCTCATGCGCCCGCCCCAGCGGCTTGCCCCAGCGGGGCGCAAGCAGCATGCATCATTCAGCGCGAACCCAGGTCTGGGTGCGGCCCAACAAAGGGGTGCCGACATAACCGCGCACTTCCATCTTCTTGCCACCGTCCACAAGGGTCAGGCGCAGGCGGTAATCGGTGCCGTTTTCGGGGTCGAGGATCTTGCCTTCTTCCCAGACGTCTTTGCCGTCCACCTTTTTACCGCCACGGATAATTTCCATGCCGATTTTCGGCTTGCCCTTGCGGTCGTCGGTGCATTTCTCGCAATTGGCTTCGGCATTGGGTTTGGGGTCCAGGGACTTTTCCACCACGCCAGAGAGGCCGCCGTTGGCGTTGGCGCTAATGCGGATCACCGCTTTGGGCTTTTTGGTGTCGTCGTC
>CANCJD010000190.1 GCA_947378275.1 Comamonadaceae bacterium | reverse complement strand
GCCAAAGCCGCGCCCGACGGTTACACCGTGCTCTTTACCCTGAGCTCGCACACCATCAACCCGGCCATCTTTCCCAAGCTGCCGTTTGACACGCTCAAAGACTTTGAGCCCGTGGGCCTGGTGGCATCACTGCCGCAAATTTTGGTGGCGTACCCGGGCCTGCCGGTGCGCAACGTGGCCGACCTGGTGTCCCAAGCCAAGGCTGCGCCCAATAAATTCTCGTTCGCCTCGGTGGGTAACGGGTCGCCTGGCCACTTGGCCGGTGAGCTGATGATGATTCGCACCGGCGCGCCCCTGGTCCATATTCCTTATCGGGGCGGCGGCCCGGCGGTGACCGACGTGATGGGCGGCCAGGTGCCCTACCTGTGGGTGTCTATTCCTGCCGCCGCGCAGTTTGTCAAAGCGGGCAAGCTACGCGCCCTGGCCGTGTCCACCACCAAGCGCAGTTCCGCCTTCCCCGACGTGCCCACCATGCAAGAAGCCGGCGTGCCGGACTTTGAAGTGGACTCTTGGTACGCCATGTTGGTGCCCGCCAAAACGCCCAAGGCCATCATCGACAAACTGAACAAAGCGCTCAACACCGCACTGGCTGAGCCCGCTATCCGCGCGCAACTGCTCGAGCAAGGCGCCGAAGCCGTGGGCGGTACGCCCGAGGCGCTGGGCAAGACCATTGCCGCTGAATTGCCCAAGTGGGCCAAACTGGCCAAAGACGCCAACATCCGAGCTGATTGAGATGCAAGCCACACCGACTGCTTTCCCCAAACCCGCCGACCTGGAGGCGCAAGCCGTAGTGCAAGCGCTTGTTGCCCGCGCCCGCGCCGCCCAGCACATTGCCAACGGCTACGACCAGGCCCGTGTGGACGAACTGGTGGCCGCTGCGGGCTGGGCCATCATTGAGCCTGCACGCAACCAGGCCCTGGCCGAACTGGCCGTGGCCGACACCGGCATTGGCAACGTGCCCGACAAGGTGCGCAAAAACTACCGCAAAACCTTTGGCCTGCTGCGCGACCTGCAAGGCGCCAAGTCGGTGGGCGTGATCCACGAGGACGCGGCCACCGGCATTACCGAAATTGCCCGCCCGGTGGGCGTGGTCTGCGCCATTACGCCGTCCACCAACCCGGCAGCCACACCGGCCAACAAGATCATCAACGCGCTCAAGGGCCGCAACGCCGTGATCGTGGCGCCCTCGCCCAAGGGCTGGGCCACCAGCGCGCGTTTGCTTGAGCACATCCACGCCGAGTTTGACCGCATTGGCGCCCCGCGCGATCTGGTGCAACTGCTGCCCGCGCCGATCAGCAAAGCCGCCACCTATGCCCTGATGGCCGCCTGTGATTTGGTAGTGGCCACCGGCTCACAGGCCAATGTGCGCGCGGCCTATGCCAGCGGTACGCCGGCCTTTGGCGTGGGTGCAGGCAACGTGGCGGGCATCGTGGACGAGACGGCTGATCTGGCCTTGGCCGCCGAGCGCATCTTGCGTTCCAAAACCTTTGACAACGCCACCAGTTGCTCTTCTGAGAACAGCCTGGTGCTGCTCGACGCCGTGCGCGCGCCGGCAATAGCCGCCTTGCAAGCCCAAGGCGCGGTGCTGCTCACCTCCGCACAAAAGCAGCAATTGCAAGCCGTAATGTGGCCGGACGGCAAACTGTCGCCAGCCGTGATCGGCCAAAACGCCACGGTGGTGGCGCAGCGCGCAGGCCTCTTGGATGTCGCGGCGCTCAAGCCCCGCATCTTGCTGGTCGAAGAAGACGGCGTGGGCGATGCGCATCCGTTTTCGGGCGAGAAACTTTGCCCCGTGCTCACGCTCTATGGCGCGGCCGACTTTGACGCCGCTATCGCCCTGGTCGAGCGCATTTACACGCACCAAGGTGCCGGCCACTCGGTGGGTTTGCACAGCGCTTTGCCTGCACGCGCGCTGCGCCTGGGGCTGGAACTGCCGGTGAGCCGCGTGATCGTGGACCAGGCACATTGCATTGCCACCGGCGGCAGCTTTGACAACGGCCTGCCGTTTTCGCTCTCCATGGGCTGCGGCACCTGGGGCAAAAACAATTTTTCCGACAACATGAACTACCGGCACTACCTCAACATCACCCGCATCTCGCGCCCTATTCCTGAGCGCATGCCCACCGAGGACGCGATTTTTGGCAGCTACTTTGCCAAGTTCGGCCGCGCATGAGCCCCAAAAATTATTCGCGTACCGTGCGTGCGCTGCTGGAACACCAGGCGCTGGTGCGGCCGGCGGCGGTATACGCGCTGGCGGTGCCCGCCGAGCCCGCTGCATCGCCCGCGGCGCCCGCGGCACCCGCGCAACTCAGCTTTGCGGACATGGCGCGCAGCAGCCGCCAGGTGGCCACACTGTTGTTGAGCCAGGGCTTGGTGCCGGGCGACACCGTGTCGCTGGTCATGCCCAATGGCCTGAACACTTTGCGCCTATTGGTGGGTGCTTTGCACGGTGGCTGGTGCGTGAACCCGGTCAATCTGCTGAGCAGCGCCGCGCAAATGGCCTATGTGCTGGAGCACAGCGACTGCAAACTCGTGGTCGCCAGCCCCGACTGGGCCGAGCGCGTGCGCGCCGTGCTGGCCACGCTGGCGCGCCCGGTGGCGCTCTTGGTGTGCAGCCCCGATGTCGATCCCGCGCAAGACATCTTGCCCAGCGCTACCACTGACACGCGCGAGCCCAGCCCCGACGCGCTGGCGCTGCTCATGTACACCTCGGGCACCACCGGCGTGCCCAAGGGCGTGATGCTCACGCAGTCCAACCTGGCGGCCAACGCGCTGTCCATCAGCACCGAGCACGCCCTCTCGCCGCATGACCGCGTGCTGGCCGTGCTGCCGCTGTACCACATCAACGCCTTTGCCGTGACCATGCTCGCGCCCCTGGCGCACGGCGGCAGCCTGGCCATGCCGCCCCGGTTTTCGGCCGGTGCGTTTTGGCAACAGGCCACGCAGTCGCGCTGCACCTGGATCAACGTGGTGCCCACCATGATTTCGTATTTGCTTGAAGGCGCCGCGCCACAGGCCGATGTGTCGGCCATCCGCTTTTGCCGCAGTGCCTCGGCCGCGCTGCCACCGGCGCATTTGCGGGCGTTTGAGTCCAGGTTTGGCATCGGCATCATCGAGACCATGGGCCTGACCGAGACCGTGGCGCCGGTATTTTCTAATCCCTTGCATCCAGATGGGCGCAAGCTCGGTGCCGTG
>CANCJD010000189.1 GCA_947378275.1 Comamonadaceae bacterium | reverse complement strand
GCCAGCGTGGTGTTGGTGGCAATCACGCCGTCCATTTGGTGGCGCAACAAGGTGGCGGCGATGACTGCGATTTGCTCTGCGTCCAGGTCGGGCGCGATTTTCAGGAACAGGGGCACGTGCTTGGCCACACGCTGGCCTTGGGCGTCGGTGCGGGCGTGTTGCTGGGCCAGTTCTTGGCGGCGCTGCGCCAGCGCACCCAAGAGGCCGTCCAGGGCCGCATCGCTTTGCAGGGCGCGCAGGTTTTTGGTGTTGGGGCTGGAGATGTTGATCGTCACGTAGTCGGCATGCGGGTAGACGCCTTCAAGACAAGCCAAGTAGTCGTCGGTGGCGCGTTCCATGGGCGTGGCCGCGTTTTTGCCGATGTTCAGGCCCAAAAGCAAACCTGGGCTTTGTGCGCGGCGCAAGGCCGAGCGCTGCACATGGGCCACAAACGCGTCCAGACCCTGGTTGTTAAAGCCCAGCCGGTTAATGAGCGCCTGGCCTTGGGGCAGGCGAAACATGCGCGGCTTGGGGTTGCCAGCCTGGGCCAGCGGTGTGACCGTGCCCACCTCGACAAAGCCAAAGCCCATGGCGCCTAGGCCGTCAATGCAGCGCGCGTTTTTGTCCAGCCCGGCGGCCAAACCCACGCGGTTGGGAAAGCGCAGGCCCGCCAGCGTAACCGGGTCGCTGACCTGGGGCTGGGCGTAGAGCTTTTGCAGCAGCGTGCCCTGGGTGCGCGCCACGGCGGCTAGCGTCAGGTCATGGGCAGCTTCTGGGTCCATGCGGAATAAAAAGGGGCGGACCAAGCCATAAGGCACAAGAGACATCGGATAATTCTCGCTGGAGTTTTTTAACAATTACGGTGATTTTCCCTGATGAACACAACGCCCAGCGCTTCGACCCCCTCTTTTGCCCCCGAATCTGGCGCATTGACGCAAGACCAGCTCAAAACCCTGGTGGGTCAGGCCGCGCTGCAGTACGTGGTGCGCGGCGAATTGGTGGGCGTGGGCACCGGCTCCACCGTCAACAAATTTATCGATGCGCTGGCCACGATCAAGGACCAGATCAAGGGCGCCGTCTCAAGCTCGGTCGCCAGCACCGAGCGCCTGCTGGCGCTGGGTATCCCGGTGTTTGACTCCAATGAGGTCGAGCGTTTGTCGGTCTACATTGACGGCGCCGACGAGATTGACGGCCACGGCAATATGGTCAAGGGTGGCGGCGCGGCACTTACGCGCGAAAAAATCGTGGCCGCGCAGTCCGACAAGTTTGTCTGCATTGCTGACGAGTCCAAGCTGGTCGAGGTGCTGGGCCAATTTCCGCTGCCCGTAGAAGTGATTCCCATGGCCACGGCGCGTATCGTGCGGCAGTTTGCGGCGATGGGCGGTCACGCGGTGGTGCGCCAGAAAAACGGCCAGCCCTTGGTCACCGACAACGGCCAGCACATCATTGACGTGACCGGCCTGCAAATCCGCGATCCGCTGGCTTTTGAAGCTCAGGTCAGCCAATGGCCGGGCGTAGTCACCGTAGGCGTGTTTGCGTTTCAGCGTGCCCAAGTGTGTTTGCTGGGAACCGCCCAGGGTGTGAAAACGCTGACTTTCTAAGTTCGCCACGCCGGGCCTCGCCCCCAGCGTTGATTCAGCGTGTCGGGCGTGGTGCCCGACCTTGTTTCAGTGTGCCGCGCCGCTGCCCAACATGCGTTCCACATAGCGCGCAATCAGGTCAATCTCCAGATTAACCTTGGCGCCTGCGTGCAGGCGGTGCAGCGCCGTGTTGTCCACAGTGTGGGGAATGAGGTTGATGCTCACTTCGCAGCCCCCGGCCATATCGGCAATGCGGTTGACGGTCAGGCTCACGCCGTTGATGGTGATCGAACCTTTGTAAGCCAGGTACTTGGCTAGCGATGCCGGGGCTAACACGCGCAATTCCCAGCTTTCGCCCACCTGGGCAAAGTGGGTGACCTGTCCCATGCCGTCCACATGACCCGACACCAGGTGGCCGCCCAAGCGGTCGTTGGCGCGCAGGGCTTTTTCCAGGTTGACGGCGCCCAGGCCGTCCAGGCCGGCGGTTTTGTCCAAAGATTCGGCCGACACATCGACGGTGAACTGGGGCGCCGTACCGCTTGCATCAAAGCTGGTTACCGTCATACACGCGCCGTTGATGGCGATGCTGTCGCCCAGCCCCACATCGTCCAGGTAGCCTGCGGGGCAGCTGATGCTTAAGCGTTTGCCGTGCGCCGCCGTGGCGCCCATGGGCGCAACCTGTGCAATATGGCCAACGCCGGTGATGATGCCTGTGAACATAAAAAATCCTGAAGAAAAGTTAAAAAACGTCGCGTCCGGCCACGCGCGCGATCAGGCGCACATCAGCGCCTACCGGCTCCAGGCTGCGAAACTCCAGCGCCAAGCCGTCAGACAACCGCGCCAGCGGCCCAAAGTTGGACATGCCCGCGCCCGTGCCCAGCCACAGTGGCGCCAGGTACACCAAAAATTCGTCCACGAAGCCCGCGCGCAAGAGCGAGCCGTTGAGCTTGTGGCCAGCTTCAACATGCAACTCGTTGATCTCACGCGCGCCCAGGTCGCGCAGCAGAGCGGCCAAATCCACCTTGGGGCTGTCGCCCGGATGAGCGGGCGCGCCGGGCAGGTAAACCACCGTAGCGCCGCTGTGCTCCAGCGCGGCTTGGCGGTCTGGGTGCGGGTTGGCGGCGTAAATGAAGACGGGGCGCTTGGGCGCAAACAGCGGCGCATCAGGCGGGGTTTGCAAATCGCTGTCCACCACAATGAGTGCGGGTTGGCGCGGCGTGTCCAAGCCACGCACATCAAGGCGGGGCTGGTCTTGCAGCACGGTGCCAATGCCGGTGAGTAGCGCGCAGGCGCGCGCGCGCCAGGCGTGGCCGTCGGCGCGGGCCGCCTCGCCGGTAATCCATTGGCTTTGGCCATTGGGCAGGGCGGTCACACCGTCCAGCGAGGCGGCGGTTTTCAGGCGCACCCAGGGCGTTTTGCGCACCATGCGGCTAAAGAATCCGAGGTTGAGTTCGCGCGCCGCAGCCGCCCAGGCTTGCAGCGCCGCATCGGCGCTTTCGCTGGCTACGTCCACCGTAATACCCGCTGCGCGCAGATGGGCAAAGCCTTGGCCGGCCACCAGCGGGTTGGGGTCTGGCAGGGCGGCGACCACGTGGCGGATGCCCGCGGCGCTGAGCGCCAGACAACACGGCCCGGTGCGGCCCTGGTGCGCGCAGGGCTCTAGCGTGACGTAGGC
>CANCJD010000188.1 GCA_947378275.1 Comamonadaceae bacterium | reverse complement strand
GGCCGCCGTGTTTGGCAAGTTCGACGTCTTGCCGGTAATCGGTTTTGAATATGAAACGCATGTCAGACCTTTTTGCGCAGTTTTTCGCCAAACAGGCCGTTGGGTTTGACCATCAGCATCACCAGCACCACGATGTAGGCGGCGGTGTCCTTGAAGCCGTCGGGCAAGTAAAAGCCCGAGAAAGACTCCACCAGCCCAATGACCACCCCGCCCACAATGGCGCCGGGCAGGCTGCCAAAGCCGCCTACCACCGCCGCCGGAAAGGCCTTGAGGCCGATAAAGCCCATGTTGGCGTGGACAAAGGTAATGGGCGCCAGCAGCAAGCCGGCCAGACAGGCCACGGCGGCGGCCAGGCCCCAGGCGATGCCGTTGAGCCGCTTGACCGGAATACCCATGTAATACGCCGCCAACTGGTTTTGCGATGCCGCCTGCATGGCGATGCCTAGCTTGCTGTAGCGAAACAGCGCGAACAGCAAAAGGCAAAGCACGCCGGTGGCGGCAATCACCACCATCTGCTCGACGTTGAGCACCAGACCTGCCACGCGCCAGATTTCGTCTTTGTAGGGCACGGGCAGCGCCAGGGTGTCCGTGCCCATGCCTGGAATCATGGTGATCAGGCCGCGCGCCACGTAGCCAATGCCGATGGTCAGCATGACAATGGAAAAGGCGGGCTGGCCCAAAATGGGGCGGATGACTGCGAATTCGATCAAGGCGCCCAGCAAGGCCATGGCCACCACCGCGCCCAACACCGACAGCCAATACGGCAGACCCAACATGGTCATACCGACCAAGCCGGCAAAGGCGCCCAGCATCATCAACTCGCCTTGGGCAAAGCTCACGGTCTCGGTGGCTTTATAAATGAGCACAAAGCCCATCGCGATCAGGCCGTAGATACAGCCCTGCGCTACGCCGCTAATCAGCAATTGAAAAAACTGCACCCTTACCTCCCTGTGTTGTGCAGCGCAGTTATAGCGGCCTCGTGCGAGATCCTTAATAGGGTTCTTACTGACTTAGCGACAATATTTCATATTGCCTTGTTGCGTCACCTCAGGTTTTAGGTATCTCGCGTGGGCGGCCTTGGTCGTCAATGGCCACATAAGTAACAAGGGCTTCGGTCACCTTAATGTAGGTGCCTTGCGTGCGAAAGCGTTCGGCAAACACTTCCACTTTCACGGTAATCGAGGTGCGCCCAATGCGTGCCACTTTGGAAAAGAAGGACAAGATGTCGCCCACCCGCACCGGCTGCTTGAAGATGAACTCGTTCACCGCCACCGTGGCCATGCGGCCCTGGGTATAGCGTGCGGGCAGCACCGAGCCGGCCAAGTCCACCTGCGCCATCACCCAGCCGCCAAAAATATCGCCGTTGGCGTTGCAGTCGCCGGGCATGGGAATGACTTTGAGCACCAGCACCTGGTCGGTAGGCAGCTCCACCGTGGCGGCAGTGGTCGTGGCGTGGGGCAATGTGGACATGGGCACAATCGGAGTTTGATGTTTTGAATTGTCTCCCATGCGCTCTTTTGGCCCTTCTGCCGACTCTCCCCGCTACGCACCACTCGCTGCAGGCGCAGTAGCTGCTGCGCCCAGCAGTCCCAAGGCCAGCGACTGGGGCACTTTGCAGCGCCTGTTTCCTTATCTGTGGGCCTACAAATGGCGGGTAATAGCGGCGCTCTCGCTAATGATCGGCGCCAAAGTGGCCAACGTGGGCGTGCCGCTCTTGCTCAAGACGCTGGTGGACACCATGAGCCCCAAGCCCGGCGAAGTGTCTGCCGTGTTGGTGGTGCCGGTCGCCCTCTTGGTGGCGTATGCGGCGCTGCGTCTGTCAACTTCGCTGTTTGCCGAACTACGCGACCTGGTGTTTGCCAAAGCCACCGAAGGTGCTGCGCGCAGCATCTCGCTGGGCGTGTTTCGCCACCTGCACGCCATGAGCCTGCGCTTTCACCTGGACCGCCAGACCGGCGGCATGACGCGCGACATTGAGCGCGGCACGCGTGCGGTGCATTCGCTGGTGTCGTATTCGCTCTACAGCATCATTCCCACGCTGATTGAGGTGGGGCTGGTGCTCACGCTGTTGGCGGTCAAGTTTGACGTCTGGTTTGCCGGCATTACCGTGATCGCCCTGGTGCTGTACATCAGCTTTACCATCACCATGACCGAGTGGCGCACCCAGTTTCGCAAGCGCATGAACGAGCTCGATTCCAAGGCCCACACCCGCGCCATTGATTCGCTGCTCAATTTTGAGACGGTCAAGTACTTCAACAACGAAGAGTTTGAAGCCCTGCGCTACGACGACAACCTGGAACGCTACCGCCAGGCCGCACTCAAAAGCCAGCGCACCCTGAGCATTCTGAACGCCGGCCAGCAGCTCATCATCGCCAGCGGCCTGGTGGCTATGCTCTGGCGCGCCACCCAGGGCGTGGTCGATGGCCGCATGACGCTGGGCGACCTGGTGATGGTCAATGCCTTCATGATTCAGATCTACATTCCGCTCAATTTCCTGGGCGCGATTTACCGCGAGCTCAAGCAAAACCTGGCGGATCTGGAAAAAATGTTCACCCTGCTCGAGCGCGAGCAAGAGATCGCTGACGCGCCAGATGCCCACGCGCTGCAACTGCCCCAAGGCGCAGCAAGCGCCAGCGTGCGCTTTGAGCACGTGGGCTTTGCCTACGACCCGGCGCGCACTATCCTGCACGACATCAGCTTCGAGATTCCAGCGGGTAAAACCGTGGCGGTGGTCGGGCCCTCGGGTTCGGGCAAGTCCACGCTGGCGCGGCTCTTGTACCGCTTCTACGATGTTCAGCAAGGCAGTATTGCGGTAGCTGGCCAAGACCTGCGCACCTTGACGCAGGCCAGCCTGCGCGCGGCCATTGGCATCGTGCCGCAGGACACGGTGCTGTTCAACGACACGGTGCAATACAACATCGCCTATGGCCGGCCCGGCAGCAGCCTGGCCGAAGTGCAGGCCGCTGCGCGCGCCGCGCACATCGACGCCTTTATTGCCAGCACGCCTGCGGGCTACGACACCATGGTGGGCGAGCGCGGCCTCAAGCTCTCAGGCGGCGAAAAGCAGCGCGTGGCCATTGCCCGCACCTTGCTGAAAAACCCGCCTATTCTTATTTTTGACGAAGCCACCAGCGCCCTGGACTCGGCCAACGAACGCGCCATCCAGTCCGAGCTCGCCCGCGTGGCGCAAAACAAAACCACGCTGGTGATTGCCCACCGCCTGTCCACGGTGGTGGACGCGCACATGATTTTGGTGATGGACGCCGGGCGCATCATCGAGCGCGGCAGCCACGCCGAACTGCTGCAAGCCCAGGGCCGCTACGC
>CANCJD010000187.1 GCA_947378275.1 Comamonadaceae bacterium | reverse complement strand
TCTGCACGGCAGCCCGTGGATCGATTTTTTTGACGCCAAACCCGGCACATCGACCGCGCACCAGCGCCGCGCGGCCGCGTTTTCTATGTTCACCGAGCTAGAGCCCTCCATGCTCTGCCCGATTTCCATGACGTACGCCGTCATGCCCGCACTGCGCAGCAACGCAGCCATTTACCAGGACTGGGCGCCCGGCCTGAGCAGTCCGCGCTACGACCCGGTGCTCAAGCTCTTTAGCCAAAAGACCGGCCTGACCATGGGCATGGGCATGACCGAAAAGCAGGGCGGCTCAGACGTGCGCGCCAATACCACGCAGGCCACAGCCGATGGCCAGGACGCCTGGGGCCAGCGCTTCACGCTGGTGGGACACAAATGGTTTTTCTCGGCGCCCATGTGCGACGCTTTTTTGGTTTTGGCCCAGGCACCCGGCGGCTTAAGTTGCTTTTTTCTGCCCCGCGTGCTGCCCGACGGCAGCCTGAACCAACTTCGCGTGCAGCGCCTCAAAGACAAGCTGGGCAACAAGGCCAACGCCAGCTCGGAAGTCGAGTTTGTCGGCGCCACCGCCTGGCTGGTGGGCGTGGAAGGCCGCGGCGTGCCACAGATTCTGGAAATGGGCGAAATGACCCGGCTCGACTGCTCTTTGGGCACCAGTGGGCTGATGCGCCAGGCCTTGAGCATTGCGCTCAACCACACGGCGCAGCGCCAAGCCTTTGGCAAGCGCTTGATGGACCAACCCTTGATGCGCAACGTGCTGGCCGACCTGGCCTTGGAAAGCGAAGCCGCCACCGCCTTGTCCATGCGTCTGGCGCGCGCTTTTGACAACACGGGGGACAGCTTTGAGCGCCTGATCGCACGCGTGCTCACGCCCATTGCCAAGTTCTGGATCTGCAAGCGCGGCAGCGCCTTTGGCCAAGAGGCCATGGAATGCATGGGCGGCAACGGCTATGTGGAAGAGGGCGGCCTGGGCACCATGGCCCGCATTTACCGCGAAATGCCGCTCAACTCGATTTGGGAGGGCGCGGGCAACATCATGGCGCTGGACCTGCTGCGTGCCCTGCGCAAGGGCGACGTGGCCCAGGCCCTGGCGCAAGAGCTGGCCCCGGCACGCGGCGCGCACCCTGCGCTGGACCGCATGATCGAGTCCTTGCCCACGCGGGTGGAGCTGCTGGCCAATGAAGTGCAGGCCCGGCGCCTGGCGCAAGACGTGGCGCTGGCGGTGCAGGCCGCACTTTTGCAGCAAAGTGCACCGGGCGCCGTGTTTGGCGCCTTTTGCGATTCGCGCCTGGGCGGGGACTGGGGTTACAGCTTTGGCACCCTGGGCAGCGGCGTGGACTTTGACGCCATCATTCGCCGCGCCATGCCGCGCTGAATTTTCTACCTAGCTATTGATTGACGAGGCACCTATGTCTGACCGGATTCTTCACCACTACCCCAGCTCGCCGTTTTCTGAAAAAGTGCGCCTGGTGCTGGGCTACAAGGGCCTGTCCTGGAAATCGGTGGTGGTGCCGCGCATCTTGCCCAAGCCCGATGTGCTGGCCCTGACCGGCGGCTACCGCAAGACGCCGTTCTTGCAAATCGGCGCCGACATGTACTGCGACACTGCGCTCATGTGCGAGGTGCTAGACCACGTGCAGCCCCAACCCACGCTGTACCCCGAGGCGTCCAAGGGCGTGGCGCGGGTGCTGGCGCAATGGGCCGACACCACGCTGTTTTGGGCCGCCATGGCCTACAACCTGGGCCCCAAGGGCGCCGCCGCGCTGTTTGCCGACGCGCCGCCCGAGGCCGCCAAAGCCTTTGCCGCCGACCGGGGCGCCATGTCTGCAGGCATGACGCGCAGCCGCCCGGCGGACGCCACCGCCAGCTACAAATCGTATTTGCGCCGCTTGGCGCACATGCTGGACCACCAGGAATTTTTGCTGGGCAGCGCGCCCTGCGTGGCCGACTTCGCCGCCTACCACCCGTTGTGGTTTACCCGCCACTGCGTGCCGGTGATGGCCGACATCTTGCACGCCACGCCCTCGGTGCTGTCCTGGATGGACCGCATGGCCGCCCTGGGCCACGGAAAGATGGAGAAGTTCAGCGCCGAGCAGGCCATTGCCCTGTGCGCCGCCAGCCAGCCGCTGGCTTTGGCCCCAGACACCGTGTTCCAGGACGAGCACGGCATTCCCTTGGGCAGCGCTGTGGCTATTTCTGCCGAAACCTTTGGACAAGAGCCCACCGAAGGCGTCTTGCTGGCCGCCACCCGCACCCGCTACACGCTGCGCCGTGAAGACCCGCGCGCGGGCGTGGTGCATGTCCATTTCCCGCGCATTGGCTATTCGCTGCGCGCGGCCTGAATCTGTTTCTTTTTCCTCATTTTTTTAACGAGACCTTTGCATGATTTCTGACTTCAAAAACAAAACCGCCGTCATCACTGGCGCCGGTTCAGGCTTTGGCCTGGAATGCGCCCGCATTGGCGCAAGCCTGGGCATGAACCTGGTGCTGGCCGATGTGCAGCAAGATGCGCTGGACCGGGCTGCGGGCGAGATGACCGCCGCCGGTGCCCCCGTGCTGGCTATGCGCGTGGACGTGTCCAAAGCCGACCAGGTTGAAGCCCTGGGCGCTGCCACCCTGGCGCGCTTTGGCGCACCCAACTTCGTGTTCAACAACGCCGGCGTGGGCTCGGGCGGCCTGATCTGGGAAAACACCTTGCAAGACTGGGAATGGGTGATTGGCGTGAATCTGATGGGCGTGGCCCACGGCATTCGCGTGTTCACGCCCATGATGCTGGCAGCTGCGGCCGCTGACCCGGCTTTTCAGGGCCATATCGTCAACACCGCCAGCATGGCCGGTTTGCTCAATGCGCCCAATATGGGCGTCTACAACGTCAGCAAGCACGCCGTGGTCAGCATGAGCGAAACCCTGTACCAAGACCTGGCCCTGGTGACCGAGCAAATCAGCGCCAGCGTGCTGTGCCCCTTCTTTGTGCCCACCGGCATCAGCCAAAGCCACCGCAATCGCCCCGACGAGCTCAAAGCCGTGGGCGTCAAGCCGACCAAGAGCCAGCTCATTGGCCAGGCCATGAGCGACAAAGCCGTGGGCAGTGGCAAGGTAAGCGCCGCCGACGTGGCAAAAATGGTGTTTGACGCGATGGCTGCCAACCAGTTCTATATTTACAGCCACCCCAAGTCGATTGCATCGGTGCAAGTGCGCATGGAAGACGCGCTCATGTCCCGCAACCCCACTGACCCCTTCGCACACAAACCCGAATTGGGCGTAGAGTTGCGAAAAGCCCTGCGCGCCTGACACGCCCAACCCCAAATGACCATGAGCACCACGACACCGGCTCCCTTGAGCAAACTGGAAAGTGCCATTGAC
>CANCJD010000186.1 GCA_947378275.1 Comamonadaceae bacterium | reverse complement strand
CCGCAAGTGCAAACCGACGCCGAAATCGACGAACACATCCGCAACAGCGCCGAGACCGCCTACCACCCCAGCGGCACCTGCCGCATGGGCACCGACGCCCTGGCCGTGACCGACCCGCAAGGCCGGGTCCACGGCGTGCGCGGCCTGCGCGTGGTGGACGCGTCCATCATGCCGCTGGTGGTGAGCGGCAACCTGAACGTGCCCACCATCATGATGGCTGAAAAAATCGCCGACCTGATCCGTGGTCGCACCCCGCTACCCGCCTCAGACGCACCGTATTTCGTGCACCCGAACTGGGAAACGCAGCAGCGATAACAGCGCCGGGGGCGGGCAGGGCGCTTTTTGCGGCCCTGCGCTAAAATCAACCACTTCCGAGGAGCGTTGCAGTTCATGTTGATGAACGAGGCTCGGGGCGACTGGCGCAATGCCGGTCGGATGTAACGGCGCTCACCCACGCAAGCGGTGCGGTGAATGCGAGTTTTTCAACCCTCCGCTGCGTGGCCACCCTTTACTTAGTGAGTGAGCCATGACCACCTTCATTTCTGCGCCGTCCCAGGACGCATCCAGCAACCGCTTTACCCATTTGTTGGCCACCCGCCCCTGGCTGCTGGCCGATGGCGCCACGGGGAGCAACCTGTTTGACGTGGGCCTGCTGTCGGGCGACGCGCCCGAGCTGTGGAACACCGAGCACCCCGAACGCATCACCAAGCTGCACCAGGATTTTGTGGACGCAGGCGCCGACATCATTTTGACCAACAGTTTTGGTGGCACCGTCTACCGCCTCAAGCTGCACAACGCCCAGGGCCGCATGGCCGAACTCAACACCCGCGCGGCGCAAATCGCCCGCAAGGTGGCCGACGCCAGTGGCCGCACCGTGGCCGTGGCTGGCAGCATGGGCCCCACCGGCGAAATCATGGAGCCCATCGGCCCGCTGACTTTTGATCAGGCCAAGGCCGCCTTTGCCGAACAGGCGCTGGCGCTGGCCGCGGGTGGCGCCGACGTGCTGTGGATCGAGACCATGTCTTCGCGCGAAGAGGTCGAAGCCGCCGTCGCAGGTGCCTCCGTGGCAAACCTGCCCATCGTCTGCACCCTGAGCTTTGACACCAATGGCCGCACCATGATGGGCATCTCACCCAGCGACTTCTCGGGTATTGAGAAGACGCTCAGCCCCCGACTGGCCGCTTGCGGCACGAATTGCGGCGTGGGCGCCTCGGAAGTGGTGGCCTGCATCCACAACTTGGCCGAAGCCATGGGCCCCGAAGTGGTGCTGGTGGCCAAGGGCAACTGTGGCATTCCCCAGTACGTGGACGGCGCGATTTGCTACAACGGCACGCCCGAGATCATGGCCAACTACGCCCGCATGGCCTTGGACGCGGGCGCGCGCATCATCGGCGGCTGCTGCGGCACCTCGGCCAAGCACTTGCGCGCCATGCGCGACGCGCTGGACGCGCACACCAAAAGCGCCAGCCCGACGCTGGAGGCGATTGTCAGCACCTTGGGTGAAGTGTCTACCGGCGCGCGCGCACAGTGGGGTGGCGAGCAAAGCCGCCTGGGCGGCGCCGCACCTGGCGCTAACCTGGCGCGTGGGCGCGGTGGCCGCCGCACTGGCAGCGCTCCAGCCACAGACGCGAACCCCGACGCCCCCTGAACGTGGTGCGTTCAGGGGGCGCATTAGCGCTGGTATAGAATTGCGGGCTTGCCTGAAATCGGTTGACGCCAGCGCGATAAGCTCTTGCAACCGCCGTTTACAGGTAATGTGCACGTTTGCAGCAGTTCCAGCCGCAATCGCAAGTTCAAATTATTCTTTAGGAAATTTAAAAATGATCGCATCCAGCATCAAAGCTGCAGTTGTCAAAGACAACGCCCGCCAAGCCGGTGATACCGGTAGCCCAGAAGTGCAAGTCGCACTTTTGACCGCCCGCATCAACGAACTCACCCCCCACTTCAAGACCCACGCCAAAGACCACCACGGTCGCCGCGGTCTGCTGCGCATGGTGAGCCGCCGTCGTAAATTGCTCGACTACCTCAAGGGCAAAGACGCCAGCCGTTACGTTGCACTGATTGCCAAATTGGGCCTGCGCAAGTAAGCGTCAAGAACAGAATAAGCGCCTGAGTTAGGTCACTAGCTCAGGCGTTTTTTACTTCGGAGACGGCTAAAACAGTACGAAGCTGTGTCATTCCAGCGCAATTTTTGCCAAGTGGCGCTGGAATGGCATCGTGGACTGTGAAGTTGAAACCGGGCTTGGGTGAGGTGGCCTGCACCTCCCGTTGACTCCTGATGGGCCTTTGTGGGCCCGCTGAAAAACCGAGATTCACCATGACAATGTTCAAAAAAGTTAGCAAAACCTTCCAATGGGGCCAGCACACGGTCACCATGGAAACCGGCGAAATCGCCCGTCAATCCTCCGGCGCTGTGCTGTTGGACATGGACGGCACCGTGGTTTTGGCCACCGTGGTCGCCAAGACCGAAGGCAAAGCCGGCCAGGACTTCTTCCCCCTAACGGTGGATTACCTTGAGAAAAGCTACGCCGCAGGCAAGATCCCTGGCAGCTTCTTCAAGCGCGAGGGCCGCCCCAGCGAGTTCGAAACCCTCACCAGTCGCCTGATCGACCGCCCGATTCGCCCCCTGTTCCCCGAAGGCTTCTTCAACGAAGTGCACGTCGTGGTCCACACCGTGTCCTTGAACCCCGAAGTTGACGCCGACATCGCCGCCCTGATTGCAGTGAGCGCTGCCTTGTCCATCAGCGGCGTGCCTTTCAATGGCCCCATTGGTGCAGCCCGCGTGGGTTATGTCAATGGCGAATACGTGTTGAACCCCGGCCAAACCCAGCGCAAGGATTCCATCCTTGACTTGGTCGTCGCCGGTACCGAAGCCGCCGTGCTGATGGTGGAGTCCGAAGCGCAGCAGCTGTCCGAAGAAATCATGCTCGGCGCCGTTGTGTTCGGCCACGAGCAAGGCAATATTGCTGTCAACGCCATCCACGACCTGGTGCGTGACGCTGGTAAACCGCTGTGGGACTGGAAAGCCCCCGCCAAGGACGAAGCGCTGATCGCCAAGATCGACGTGTTGGCCAAGGACAAATTGGTTGCCGCCTACCAAATCCGCAACAAGCAAGCCCGCACCCAGGCTTGCCGCAGCGCTTATTCCGACGTCATGGCCGCCCTCAAGGCCGAAGGCGCGTCGTTTGACAGCGTGGCGGTTGAAGGCCTGTTGTTCGAAATCGAAGCCAAGATCGTGCGCAGCCAGATTCTGGCCGGCGAGCCCCGCATTGACGGCCGCGACACCCGCACCGTGCGCGCCATTGAAATCCGCAACGGCGTGCTGCCCCGCACCCACGGTTCTGCCCTGTTCACACGC
>CANCJD010000185.1 GCA_947378275.1 Comamonadaceae bacterium | reverse complement strand
ATCGTGGCCGTGTCGTCCTTGGCTGGTCTGATTGGCGTGCCGGGGCGCACCGCCTACAGCGCATCCAAATTTGCCATGACCGGATTTTTTGAAGCCCTGCGCGCCGAACTGGTGGGCGCGGGCGTGAGCGTAACCACCGCCTACCCCGGCGTGGTGCTAACCAATATCCGCAGCCATGGCCTGAACGCCGCAGGCAAAGCCGCAGGATCGAGCGGACTCAAAGAAGACAAGGCCATGGGCGTGGAGGAATGCGCCTCGCTGATCCTGCGCGGCATGCAGCAGCGCCAGCGCGAAGTGGTGATGACGGCGCCCGGCAAGATCGGCCGCTTCATCAAGCTGATTTGGCCCGCGGCGGTCGAACGCATGGCACTTAACGCCCTGAAAGACGATGTCAAACCCCGCTAAGCCCGACAACACCGACAAAGCGGCGACTGGCGCGCACGGCAGCCACCCAGACGCGCCCTCACCCTGGGTGGTGCGCTGGTCGCATCTGGCTGCGCCTGGCGCGGCCGTACTGGACGTGGCGTGCGGCGGCGGACGCCACCTGGCCTGGTTTGCCGAGCGTGGCCACCCTATTACCGGCGTAGACCGCGACACCGCAGCGGCGCGCGTGCGCCTGCCCGGCGCAGAACTCATCACAGCAGATATTGAAGCCAACCCTTGGCCGCTAACCCGAGGCACGTCCGCAGCGCGCCAGTTCGGGCTGGTAGTGGTTACCAATTACCTGTGGCGACCCCTTTGGCCGCATATTTTGGAAAGCGTGGCCCCGGGCGGCGTGCTGATTTACGAAACCTTTGCCGCCGGCAACGAAACCGTGGGCCGCCCCAGCCGCCCCGATTTTTTACTGCAGCCCGGTGAGCTGCTGCGCGTTTGCGCCGATTGGCAGGTGGTGGCTTATGAAAACGGCACCCTGGCCGCGCCCGCGCGCTTTGTGCAGCGCATCGCCGCCGTACGCAAAGGCGGCGTAAAGCCGTTTGACGCGCACAACCCAAGCTACCCACTCTAGGTAAAATCGCCTTTTTTAACCAAGCACCGCCGTCCCATGACCCAAACACTCAAGCCCATCCGGGGCAGCATCGTCGCTCTGGTGACCCCCATGCTGGAAGACGGCGCCGTTGATTACCCGGCGCTGCGCCGCTTGATCGACTGGCATATCGCCGAGGGAACCGACTGCATCGGCGTGGTCGGCACCACCGGAGAATCGCCCACGGTCAACGTGGACGAGCACTGCGAAATCATCCGCGTCTCGGTCGAACAATGCGCGGGCCGCGTGCCCGTGATGGCGGGCTGCGGTGCCAATTCCACCAAAGAAGCCATTGAGCTGGCCCACTTTGCCAAAAAAGTCGGCGCTGACTGCCAGTTGCAAGTGGTGCCCTACTACAACAAACCCACGCAAGAAGGCCAGTACCAGCATTTCAAGGCGATTGCCGAATCGGTCGATTTGCCCGTGGTGCTGTACAACGTGCCCGGCCGCTCAGTGGCCGATATGGCACACGACACCGTGATCCGCCTGGCCCACGTGCCCGGCATCGTCGGTATTAAGGAAGCCACTGGCAATATTGAACGCGCGCAATGGCTGATCAAGGAAGCCCCAGCCGGTTTTTCCATTTACTCCGGTGATGACCCGACCGCCGTGGCCCTCATGCTGTGCGGCGGCCACGGCAACGTCAGCGTCACCGCCAATGTGGCGCCCAAGCTGATGCACGAACTCTGCATGGCCGCCATTGCGGGTGATGTGCGCCGCGCCATGGACATCCAGTTCAAGCTGCTGCCCCTGCACAAAGGCCTGTTTGTCGAGTCCAACCCTATTCCGGTGAAATGGGCAGTGGCGCGCATGGGCTTGTGCGGCCACGCGCTGCGCCTGCCGCTCACACCCCTGACCGAAGCCAATCAACCGGCACTCGAGCGCCTGCTGCAAAGCACTGGTTTAATTTAATCCCCATGCAAAGGTACTTTGTGAATTCCTCCTTTAAGTTGACCGTGCTGGCTGCCGCTGTGGCACTGAGCGCCTGTTCGGTGCTCGATGGCGAAAAAGTCGACTACAAATCCAGCACCAAAGCACCCGCGCTGACGGTGCCGCCCGATCTGACCCAGCTGTCCAAAGACACACGCTATTCGGTAGTTAACGGCGGTGTGTCAGCGGCGAGTTCCAAGGCAGCAGTGGCGGCCCAAGTCGGAAAAGAGCCCGTGGCCGCCAGCGTAATTTCAGATATCAAGGTCGAGCGCCAGGGCAACCAGCGCTGGCTGGTCGTCAAACGCAGCCCCGAGAGCTTGTGGGCGCCCCTGAAGGACTTCTGGCAAGAAAGTGGCTTTGCCCTGAGCTTGGATCAAAGTGATCTGGGCATCATGGAAACCGAGTGGAATGAAAACCGGGCCAATATCCCGCAAGACTTTATTCGGCGCTCTCTAGGTAAGGTCTTGGACAGCCTGTACTCCACCTCGCTGCGCGACAAGTACCGTACCCGGCTGGAAAGCCGCCCCGACGGTGGCACCGATATCTTCATCATCCATCGCGGCATGCAAGAGATTTACGCCACCGAAGACAAAAACCGCACCGTGTGGCAACCCCGCGCCAGCGACCCAGAGCTGGAAGCTGAATTTTTGCGTCGTCTGATGCTCAAGCTGGGCGCGAGCACAGACCAGGCAGCACAAGTGGCAACGGTCGCCACGGCCAAGCCGGTGGCCAGCGCGGCCACAGCAGACGGAAGACCCGTACTTGAACTGTCTGACGGCTTTGACCGCGCTTGGCGCCGTGTCGGCCTGTCCTTGGACCGCACCGGCTTTACTGTGGAAGACCGCGATCGCAATAAGGGCCTGTATTACGTGCGCTACGTGACCGCTGGTGAACAAACCGCCGACGAAGGCTTCTTCAAGAAGCTGTTTGGAGGTTCGGCCAAGGGCACAGCAGCGGCCAAGTACCAGATTTCTGTACGAAGCGTAGGAGATAAAACCAGGGTATCCGTGCTCAACGACCTGGGCGCACCCGAACTGTCAGAAACTGCCCAGAAAATCGTCCAAGTGCTGGCCGACGATTTGAAATAAAGCACCTGCGCCGCCCGGCGGACAAAAGGCAGGCGAAAAAAAACCACCTTACGGTGGTTTTTTTTCAAGCGATGAAGCGATTACTTCGATGCTTCTGGAGCGGCAGGAGCAGCAGCAGGTGCAGCAGATGCGTCAGCAGCAGGAGCAGCAGCGGCGGGCGCAGCGGCAGGAGCAGCAGCTTCTTCTTTTTTACCGCAAGCAGCCAGGGCAGCAGCAGCGATAACAGCTGCCAAGATGAGAGTTTTGTTCATGATTGAAAAAATAGATTGAGTTAACGAAACAATTTCCGGAAATTGCCTGGGCGGCAGGCCACCCAA
>CANCJD010000184.1 GCA_947378275.1 Comamonadaceae bacterium | reverse complement strand
CGCACATGCGGCTGGATAAAAAAGCCGAGGGCGGTGACATCAAGTTCGTGGTGATCCCAAGCCCTGGCCAGGCGGCGGTGCAAGGCGCGCCGGATGCGATGGTGCGTGAGGTGATCAACGCCTGCTGCGCTGCGTGATGACCGCTGCGGTGCTGGCTCCTTACGCCTGCGACCCGGCGCAGTCGCGGGGGCGGCGCTTTGCCGAGTTGGCCGCACCCACGCGCAGCGATTTTCAGCGCGACCGGGACCGCATTGTCCACTCCACCGCTTTTCGGCGCTTGGTTTACAAAACCCAGGTGTTTCTGAACCACGAAGGCGATTTGTTCCGCACCCGGTTGACCCACTCGCTGGAGGTGGCGCAACTGGGTCGCTCCATCGCACGCGCCCTGGGCTTGAACGAAGACCTGGTCGAGGCCATTGCCTTGGCGCATGACTTGGGCCACACGCCGTTTGGCCATGCGGGTCAAGACACACTCAATGAATGCATGGCAGAGCACGGCGGGTTTGAGCACAACCTGCAAAGCCTGCGGGTGGTCGACCATTTGGAAGAACGCTACCCGGCGTTCGATGGACTGAACCTGACCTTTGAAACGCGCGAAGGTGTGCTCAAGCACTGCTCGATGAAAAATGCGCGCAGTTTGGAGGTCCAAGAACCGGGCGGGGTGGCGCAGCGTTTTTTGGACCATACCCAGCCCAGCTTGGAAGCGCAACTGTGCAATCTGGCCGACGCCATTGCCTACAACGCGCACGACATTGACGACGGCGTGCGCTCCGGCTTGATCACCTTGGCGCAGCTGCAATCGGTAGAACTGTTTGAGCGCTACCGCGTGCAAGCGCTGGCCGATCACCCCGATCTGGCGCAGCCGCAGCGCACGCGCCGGCTGCTCTACGAAACGATTCGCCGTATGCTCAGCGAGCAGGTGTACGACGTGATCGCCACCACCCAAGCCAATCTGCAGCGCGCCGCGCCCGCCAACGCCGATGCGGCGCGTCTGGCAGGGCCCTTGGTGGCGTTCAGTGTCGAGATGAAGGCCTTGGCCTTGCCGCTGAAACAGTTTTTATTTTCGCAACTGTATCGGCATCCGCAGGTCATGGAAACCACGGGTCATGCGCAAAATGTGGTGCGCGAGTTGTACCAAGCCTATGTGGCTCAGCCCAGTGAAATGCCGCAAGACTACGCCGTGCGTACTGACACGCACCGGGCCGTGGCGGATTACATTGCCGGCATGACCGACCGCTTTGCGGCGCGTGAACATGCGCGTTTGACCGGACGCAAGTGGCCTGTTTGAACGCGGTATGAAACACTCTAATTCGGCGGCCTGGATGGTGATTTTGGCAGGCGTGGTGGCGGCCTTGCAGGTCGGCAAGTTACCGCCCGCCTTGCCCGTGCTGCAAGCCGAGTTGGGCGTGAGCTGGGTGCAGTCGGGCTTTTTGTTGTCCATGGTGCAGTTTGCGGGCATGGCCTTGGGGCTGGCGCTGGGTTTGTTGGCCGATCGCTGGGGCCTGCGCTTGTGCATGGTGTTGGGATTGGGGATTTTGGCTGTGGCCAGTGGCTCAGGCGGCTGGGCGCGCAGCCCTGAAGACTTGATGTGGCTGCGCGGCCTGGAAGGCTTGGGTTTTTTACTCACCTCATTGCCTGCACCGGCGTTGATCCGGCAACTCGTGTCGCCGACCCAATTGAACGGCATGCTGGGTTTGTGGGGTGCCTACATGCCAGCGGGTACCGCCTTGGCCTTGCTGGTGGGCCCCATGTGGATACCCGCCTGGGGGTGGCCGAGCTGGTGGTGGTTGTTTGCTGCGGCTTCGGCGGTGATGGCGCTGGGTTTGTGGTGGGTGGTGCCGCCCGATGCGCTGCGTCGCAGGCAAGCCATGGTCGCCACACAGGTGACTCATCCCCAAGCCCCTTCAACGGCGGCCTCAGAGGCTGGATGGGGCCAACGCATCCAAGATACTTTGCGCGCACCCGGGCCTTGGCTGGTGTCGCTGACCTTTGCTTTCTACTCTGGCCAGTGGCTGGCGGTGGTGGGGTTTTTGCCAACGATTTACGCGCAGGCGGGTGTGACAGGTGCAGGACTGGGCGCTTTGACCGCTCTGGCTGCTGGGGTGAACATGCTGGGCAATGTGGCTGCGGGACGCTTGTTGCAAAAAGGTGTGGCACCGGGGGTGTTGCTGAATCTGGGTTTTGCCGCCATGGCATTAGGCAGCGCTTTGGCTTTTGGGCGCTGGACTCAAGGGGAGCCCGTTGCGCGCTACGCTGGCGTGCTGCTGTTTTCCATGTGCGGCGGTTTGGTCCCGGGCACTTTGTTTTCTTTGGCCGTTCGCTTGTCACCTCATGAAGGAACCGTCTCCACCACGGTGGGGTGGATGCAGCAATGGTCATCTGTCGGTCAGTTTGCAGGCCCGCCTGGGGTGGCCTGGCTGGCGGCCAGTGTGGGTGGGTGGCAATGGACTTGGTTGATCACCGGTGCCTGTTGCTTGGGGGGCATGGTTTTGGCGCGGCAAATGACGACCGTTCTGTCACGGACAATCAGGGCTACACCGGTATCGGTGAATTCCAAACCGAGGGACGCTGCATGACGGCCTACATTCAAGACACCCAACGCTGGCTGGAGCGCGCTGTGATCGGCCTGAACCTGTGCCCCTTTGCCAAAGCGGTGCATGTGAAAAAGCAAATTCACTATGCCGTGAGTCTGGCGTCAAGCGGCGAGGCCTTGCGCGCTGAACTGGCGCAAGCGTTGGGCGATTTGGTGGCCTTGGACGCGCAAATCCGCGACACCACTTTGCTCATCGTGCCGGCTTTGCTGTCTGACTTTTTAGACTTCAACGATTTTTTGGCCGAAGCCCAAGACGTGCTGGCCGAGTTGGATTTGGAAGGCGTGATTCAGATCGCCAGCTTTCATCCGGACTATCAGTTTGCGGGCACCCGGCCCGACGACATCACCAACTGCACCAACCGTTCCCCATACCCGACGCTGCATTTGATCCGCGAAGCCAGCATCGACAAAGCGGTGGCAGCGTTTCCGGAGCCTGAAGCCATTTTTGAAACCAATATGCAAACCCTGGAAAAGCTGGGGCAGGACGGATGGGCGGCCCTGGGCGTTGGTCCGACCGCTGTACCTACACCCTCCAAGTCATGACAAAACCATCACGTTCCGCCAAAGTGCGTCTTGCCGAGACCTTGCCGCCCGAGGTGCGCCCCGGCCAGTCGATCGAGCTGCTCAAAGCCCTGCACATCTTGACCCGTGAGGGCAAGCTGAACCAAGACTCGCGGCGCAAGCTCAAGCAGGTGTATCACCTGTTTCAGTTCATTGAAAAATTGCTGCAAGAGTTACCGGCCAGCGAGCAAGGCCCTACCTTGGCCGAT
>CANCJD010000183.1 GCA_947378275.1 Comamonadaceae bacterium | reverse complement strand
TTGACCTTTAGGAGCATTTGAATGACCGTTATCGTTGAAACCCTGGAAAAGCTCGAACGCAAAATTACCCTGAACCTGCCCGTTGAGGCCGTTCAGTCCGAAGTCAGCGCACGCCTGCGCAAAATGGCCCGCACGGTGAAGATGGACGGCTTTCGTCCCGGCAAAGTGCCCATGAACGTGGTGACGCAGCGCTACGGTTATTCGGTGCATTACGAAGTGATGAACGACAAGGTGGGTGAGGCTTTTTTCGCTGCCGCCAACGAAGCCAAATTGCGTGTGGCCGGCCAACCCAGCATTACCGAAGCCACCGGCGCGGCCGAGGGCTTCATGGCCTTTGATGCCACTTTTGAAGTGTTCCCTGAAGTCGTCATTGGCGACTTGGCGAGCGCCGAGGTGGAAACCGTTACTGCGGATGTGACCGACGCTGCCATCGACAAGACCATCGACATCCTGCGCAAGCAACGCCGCACTTTCTCGCAGCGTCCCCACGACGCTGCAGCCCAAGACACCGACCGCGTGACGGTGGACTTTGCCGGCAAGATTGACGGCGAGCCGTTTGACGGCGGCAAGGCCGACGACTTCCAGTTCATCTTGGGTGACGGCCAGATGCTCAAGGAATTTGAAGAAGCCACCCGTGGCATGAAGTTCGGCGAAAGCAAGACTTTTCCCCTGGCTTTCCCTGCCGAATACCACGGCAAGGACGTCGCTGGCAAGACCGCAGACTTCCTGGTGACCTTGAAGAAGGTCGAAGCCGCCCATCTGCCTGAAGTGGACGACGCGCTGGCTGCCGCTCTGGGTATTGCCGACGGCACCGTCGAAGGTCTGCGCGCCGACATCCGCAAAAACCTGCAGCGTGAAGTGAAGGCCCGCCTGCTCGGACGCAACAAACAAGTCGTCATGGACGCGCTGGTCGCCAAGGCCGAACTCGACTTGCCCAAGTCCAGCGTTCAGTCTGAAGTGGAGCGCTTGATCGAAGGCGCTCGCTCCGACCTCAAGCAGCGCGGCGTCAAAGATGCCGACAAAGCCCCCATCCCCGCTGACTTGTTCACTGCCCAGGCCGAGCGCCGCGTGCGATTGGGCCTGGTGGTGGCAGAACTGGTGCGCACACAAGAGTTGCACGCCACTGCCGACCAGATCAAGGCACACATTGATGAGTTGGCAGCCAGTTACGAGCAGCCGTCGGAGGTGGTGCGTTGGTACTACGGTGACAACCGCCGCATGGCCGAAGTGGAGTCCATCGTGATTGAAAACAACGTGACCGCCTATGTGCTGTCGAAGTTGAAGGTCACTGAGAAGGCCATCTCCTTTGATGAGTTGATGGGGCAGAATTAACCGTCACAGGTCGCCAGCGCCGCTGCCATTGCGGGCAGGGCCTTGGATGACTTGGGACTGAGGGCGGGGCTTGCAGTTTCGCTTTCAACCCCCAGCTTGGTTTGGTGGGCCCGCCCTGTGTGCGACGCCCTTACATTTTTTCGGAGACCCTATGAACGTGAAATATGGAATGCCAGGCGCCCTGGAAACCCAGGCTTTGGGCATGGTTCCCATGGTGATCGAGCAGTCGGGCCGGGGCGAGCGCTCGTACGACATTTACTCGCGCCTGCTCAAGGAGCGCGTGATTTTTCTGGTGGGTCCGGTCAATGACCAGACGGCCAATCTGGTGGTGGCGCAGCTGCTGTTCCTGGAAAGTGAAAATCCGGATAAGGACATTTCGTTCTACATCAACTCGCCTGGCGGTTCGGTCAGCGCCGGCATGGCGATTTTTGACACCATGAACTTTATCAAGCCCGACGTGTCCACCCTGTGCATCGGCATGGCCGCCAGCATGGGCGCGTTTTTGCTGACGGCGGGCGCCAAAGGCAAGCGTTTTTCGCTGCCCAACTCCAAGGTCATGATTCACCAACCTTTGGGCGGCACCCAAGGCCAGGCCACCGAGATCGAGATTCACGCCCGCGAAATCCTGAAAACGCGCGAGCAATTGAACAAAATCTTGGCCGACCGCACCGGCCAGCCTCTGGAAAAAATCGAACGCGACACCGAGCGCGACTATTACCTGTCCGCCGACGAAGCCAAGGAATACGGCCTCATCGACCAGGTGATCGCCAAGCGCCCTTAATTTCTGGCCCCTGGCCCAGAGCAGCAACGGTGTCTTTCCAAGCGGGAGACACCGTTTTTAGTTGGTTATCATTGGTTTTCATACCTAAAAAGGCATTTGTCCCATGGCCGAAAAAAAAGGCGCTTCGAGCGAAAAGAACCTGTATTGCTCGTTCTGTGGCAAGAGCCAGCACGAAGTTAAAAAGCTTATCGCCGGTCCCTCTGTGTTCGTCTGCGACGAATGCATTGACCTGTGCAACGAAATCATCCGGGACGAAGTGCCGTCCATTACCGGCGACAGCGAAGGCCGTGGCGACCTGCCCACGCCCTCCGAAATCAAGGCCAACCTAGACAACTACGTCATCGGCCAAGAACCGGCCAAGCGCACTCTGGCGGTGGCGGTTTACAACCACTACAAACGTCTGCGCCACCAGGAAAAAGCCAAAAAAGACGACGTAGAGCTGTCCAAAAGCAACATCTTGCTGATTGGCCCCACCGGTTCGGGCAAAACCCTGCTGGCCCAAACGCTGGCGCGCATGCTCGACGTCCCCTTTGTGATGGCCGACGCCACCACGCTGACCGAAGCTGGCTACGTGGGCGAGGACGTGGAGAACATCGTGCTCAAGCTGCTGCAAAGCTGCAATTACGAAGTTGAGCGGGCCCAGCGCGGCATCGTCTACATCGACGAGATTGACAAAATTTCGCGCAAATCGGACAACCCGTCCATCACGCGCGACGTGTCGGGCGAGGGCGTACAGCAAGCACTGCTCAAGCTGATCGAAGGCACCATGGCCAGCGTGCCGCCCCAAGGTGGGCGCAAGCACCCCAACCAGGACTTTGTGCAAATTGACACCACCAACATCCTGTTCATCTGCGGCGGCGCGTTTGCGGGGCTGGAGAAAGTCATCGAAAACCGCACCCAGTCTTCAGGCATTGGCTTTGGTGCCACCGTGATGAGCAAAGCGCAGCGCAGTCTGACCGAGGTATTCAAGGACGTGGAGCCCGAAGATCTGATCAAGTTTGGCCTTATCCCTGAGCTCGTGGGCCGCATGCCCGTGGTGGCCACCCTGGCCGAACTGACCGAAGACGCCATGGTGCAGATCCTGACCGAGCCCAAGAACGCGCTGGTCAAGCAATACGCCAAGCTGATTGCCTTGGAAGGCGCCGAGCTGGAGATTCGTCCGGACGCGCTACGGGCTATTGCCAAGCGTGCGCTGGCACGTAAAACCGGTGCGCGCGGCCTGCGTTCCATCCTGGAGCAGTCACTGATTGACACCATGTACCAGCTGCCTGACAGCAGTGAT
>CANCJD010000182.1 GCA_947378275.1 Comamonadaceae bacterium | reverse complement strand
TTGACAGACGCTTTACCGGACCGCGCATAAATCATGGCAAATATTTTGGTGGTTGACGACGAACACGGCATACGCGATTTGCTGTGGGAAATTCTCAATGACGAGGGCCACACGGTGGAGTTGGCCGAAAACGCTGCGCAAGCCCGCGCCGCCCGCTTGCGCGAGCGCCCGGACCTGGTCTTGCTCGACATCTGGATGCCCGACACCGACGGCGTGACCCTGCTCAAGGAATGGGCCACGAGCGGCGCCCTGACCATGCCAGTGATCATGATGAGCGGCCACGCTACCATCGAAACGGCCGTCGAGGCCACTAAAATCGGCGCCTTGGCCTTTTTGGAAAAACCCGTCACCCTGCAAAAGCTGCTCAAAGCGGTGGAACAGGGCCTGATGCGCAACAACCTTGCATCCCAGCGGCCCACGCCCTTGCCGCCCGCAGTGGCTGCGGCGCACGGCCTTGTGGCGGTGGAAGTGCCTGTGGCGTCCCAAGTGCTCAGTGCCTTGCAGTCCTTTGATCTGGACCGTCCGCTGCGCGATGCGCGCGATGCCTTTGAGCGCGCCTATTTTGAATACCATTTGGGCAAAGAAGCGGGTTCCATGACCCGTGTGTCTGAAAAAACCGGGCTGGAACGCACCCACCTGTACCGCAAGCTCAAGCAGCTTGGAGTGGATGTCTCGCGCGGCAAGCGCGGCAGCTGATTTTCAGGCACGCCGCAACCGTGCGCTCAGTCGCGGTTGCGCAATACCGTGCCGTCCAACTCCGCGGCACCTGCGCGCACCAGTTGCGCAATCCAGTCTTCCACCAGCAACGGTAAGGGCGTCGCCTCCTCGAATGCGCGCGCCATCTGCACGAGGTAGGGGGTAGCGAGTGCCCATTCGGTCAGCGCCGCTACGGTGGTGAGTTGCAGCTCCAGCAACTTGAACTTGAGCAAGACCTTGGCGGCATAGTTGCGGTGGCGCTCGGGCTGGCGCTGAAAATAGTCCAGCCGGGTGCGCGCCGTATGCAGCGCGCCTGCTACATCGGCAAACGGCTTGCCGTGGCCGGGAACCACGCTGATGGGGTCCAGTTCGGCAATCAGGTCCAGCGTGGCGCCCACGGCGTCAAAGGCGTCCTCGCCTTCGAGTTCGGGAAACACCACGCCAAAACCGCTTTCCCACAGTGCGTCGGCCGATACCAGCAGCCGCGCCTGTGGCGCGAACAACACGACCGAATGCGGGTCGTGACCCGGCGCGGCGTGCACCTGCCATTCCAGTCCGCCCAAGCGCAGCGTGCTGCCGGGTTGCAGCAGATCATCAAAACCAAAGGGCGGGCAGCTTTGGCCCGTTCCCTCAAAGGTCAAATCCGCCGCCGACCAAGGCCGAACCGCGTGCGCGTGGCCAGGCGGAATCAGGGTTTCCATTTCCGGGTAGGCCGCCTGCAAGGCAGCGTTACCGCCGCAATGGTCGCTGTGCAAATGGGTGTTGAGCAACAGGTCCAGCGGCCGGTCTCCCAGCGCGGAGCGCACCAGCGCCACCGTTTGCGCGCTGTGGCTGCAGTAGCCGCTGTCGATCAGCGCGGCGTGCTTGGCGTCGCTGACCAAAATATTGTTGGACGACAGCCAGCCGCGTTGGAACACCCGCACCGACGCCGGCAAGTGGACAGGAATCGCAGGAACAGTGGGGACTTGCATGGTCTTTTAGGGGGCCAGTGGTGGATGTGAACGAGTCTATGCGCAGTCCAATCCCCTGACCTGGCGCATAAAAAGCCGTCTGTTTACGCTGCAGTGCAGCATAAACTAGGGAAAACCCTTATAGTCCAGACATGGAACGAATTCGCGACTACTTTTTTATGCTGCTGGACGCGGGGCGCGCTTTGCTGCGCATGGGTCCTGCTTCGGTCGGCGCCGACACTGCGGCCAAGCCCATGGCCAAAACGTTGCTGGTGCCAATTCGCAGTTTGCGCCCTCGCCACCGGGCTGCGGTGCTGGCGCATTTGCTGGAACTTTCTGCGGCAGACCGCTACCTGCGCTTTGGCTATGCCGCGCAAGACGCGCTGATCGAGCGCTACGTGGACGGCCTGGACTTTGACCGGGACCAAGTGTTTGGCATCTTTAACCGCCGCCTGCGCCTGATCGCTATGGCGCACCTGGCCTACGCCAAAGACCCCAAGGCCGACCGCTGCGCCGAGTTTGGCGTCTCGGTGCTGCCGGCCTGCCGGGGCAAAGGCCTGGGCGCCAAGCTGTTTGCACGGGCCCAGCTGCACGCGCAAAACGACCGCATCTCCTTGCTGTTTATCCACGCGCTGAGCGAAAACAGCGCCATGCTCAAGATCGCCCGCAAAGCGGGGGCCACGGTGGAGCGCTTTGGCTCGGAGTCTGACGCCTACTTGCAACTGCCCGCGCGCACGCTGCAGTCGCAAATGAACGAGGCCGTGGACGTGCAAATCGCCGATACCGATTACTGCCTGAAAGTGCAGGCGCAGCAGTTCTGGGGCATCTTGGCGGGTATCCAGGAAGTGCGCCAGCAAATCCGCCAGTCGCACGGCAAATCCTCGCCTTAAGCGCCCCGGCGCAGGTGCTGCGCGGGCTTGCCTTGGCGATGGGCTATCCTAGAGGCTTCGCAAAAACGGCGTCACCGCCCCACGTCTGTGTCAGACCCCCACCCCGCACATCCCGCGCACCCTCCAAAATTCGAAGACAAGCGAACTTTTCTTCAACGCCTGGCCGAATTCATCCACCCCGGCCCCGACTCGGCGGCCGAGCTGATCGAAACCCTCGCCGAGGCCGAGGACAACAAAATCATTGGCGCCCAGTCGCGTGCCATGCTCGAGGGCGTGATCCGCATGGCCGACATGACGGCTGGCGACGTGATGGTGGCGGCCACGCGTATGGACCTGATCAATATCCAAGCGCCCATGGACGAGTTGATGCACACCATCATCGACACGGCGCACTCGCGCTTTCCAGTCTATGAGGGCGAGCGCGAAAACATCATTGGCACGCTGATGGCCAAAGACCTGCTCAAACTGCAGCGCGCCCCCGAACTCAATATCCGCGCCCTGCTGCGCCCGGCCGTGTTTGTGCCCGAGACCAAGGGCCTGAACGATTTGCTGCGCGACTTTCGCGGCTACCGCAACCACCTGGCCATTGTGATTGACGAGTTTGGCCGCGTGGCCGGGCTGATCACGATTGAGGACGTGCTCGAACAAATCGTGGGCGAAATTGAGGACGAGTTCGATATCGAAGACGACGACGGCGATATTTTTGCGCTGCCCGATGGCGGCTACCGCGTCAATGGCGCCGCGCCCATCGAGCGCATAGCCACCGCGTTCAACGTGGACCTGAAGACGTGTGAAGACGCCGATGAATTCGACACCATCGGCGGCCTGGTGGCGCATGAGATGGGCCACGTGCCCAAGCGCGGCGAGCGCCACGTGCTCGCGGGCCTGGAATTTGTGGTGCTGCACGCCAAGGGCGGCGCGGTGCGCTGGTTCAAGGTC
>CANCJD010000181.1 GCA_947378275.1 Comamonadaceae bacterium | reverse complement strand
GAGTGGTGGTCCATGGGGGATATTGCGCTTCGCCCGCCTGCCAATTTCGCCCAGCCCAACCAAGCTGCGACTTTTTTGTGTCTTGGTCTAGGCGCCATAGCCTGGGGCGCCTGGCGTGGGCAAATTCGCTGGCGCGCGGGCTTGTTTGCGGCGGCCTATTTGCTTTTTGGTATTGCACTGACGGGCTCAAGAACGGCGTGGTTGGGGCTGGTGCTGGTGGTGCTGGCAGTCTGGCACTGGCGCCGGATTTGGCCTGATGCGCGCACGCAGTGGTTTGTCGCGGGCTTGTATGTCTTTTTGGTGTTCTGTATTGTTTTGCAACCATTGCTACCGCTGGGGCAACTGGCTGGCAGCGGCGTCTTGGGCACAGGTAGCGCGCGACAGCGCTTTGACGCGTGGCAAATTTCTCTGGAGGCTATAGCTTTATCGCCTTGGACCGGCTACGGCTGGAACCAGACGGCGCTGGCCGAGTTGCGTGCCCTGGATGCGCGCGCCGTGGGGTTTACGTTTTTCAATTCCGCACACAACCTGTTTCTCGACTTGGTGCTTTGGTGTGGTATTCCTTTGGGCGGCCTGCTGTCGTTGGCCATTGTGGTGTGGTTGGTGCGGCGGTTTTCAGCGGTAAAGCGCCCGGACCAGGCGATTTTGGTGCTGCTGGTATTGCTGGTGTTCAACCATTCGATGCTGGAATACCCACTGCATTACGCGTATCTTTTGTTGCCGCTGGGGTGGCTGATCGGCGCCATGGAAGTGCGCCTGGGCGGTCCTGTGGCAGCGTGGTTCACAGTGCCGCGCGCGGTGGTGATTGCCTTGTACCTGGCCACTTGCGCTTTGCTGGGACTCATCATTGCAGACTACTTTCCCATTGAGCTGGCCTACCGAAGTTTGAAGTTGGAGCGCGCGCACATACAGACCGAGCCGTGGACAACGCCCGAGGCGCGGGTGCTGACGCATTTGTCTGGTCACCTTGAAATGGTGCGTGCGGCGCCCACCAAGCGCCTGAGCGACGCGGAGCTATTGCACCGCGAGCAGCTGACAGAAATGTTGCCCGACGGCTATGCGATGTTTTATCTGGCAGCTGCTGAAGCGCTCAGCGATCGCCCGGAGCAAGCCACGCTCTGGATGCGGCGCTTTTGCAAGCTCAAGCCCGCAGGCGGATGCGCCGCAGCTGCCAACGACTGGGCCACCACAGGCAAAAATCATCCAGAAATGGCCGCGATTCGATGGCCCGCGGATACGTTGAGTGCTTCGCGGAAATAAGGCAAGGGCCGCCCCCGATAATCGCCGCCAGTGAACACCCCATCCCACCCACACCCTTCGCCTCAACCCGCCTTGTTGGCCGCAGCGGCCACGCTGCCGCTGCTGGTTTTTCCGTGGTTGAACCCGTTTACCAGTGGGCCCAATTCAACGGTGTTGCCTTATTTGCTGACGTGGGCGTGTGCCAGCGCGGCGCTGTTGTGGTGGGCGGTGCTGGCGCAGACCAACACGCAACGCCTGCGTACCGTGGCGCTGGCCTGGCTGGTGGCGGCGGGTGTGAGCGCGGTGCTGGGTTTGTTGCAGTATTTCGACATCAGCCGCGACTGGGCGCCCTGGGTCAACCAGCCGGGGCCGGGGCAGGCCTTTGGCAATTTGCGCCAGCGCAACCAATTTGCCACCTTGTGCAGCATGGGCCTGGCGGCGTTGTGGTGGTGGGCGCAGCAGGCGGGGCCGGGGCAGGCACAAAGCCGCGGGCGGGCGCTGGGCGGGTCGGCCATAGCGGCGCTGTTAGGGGCGGCCATGGCGGCGTCGCTCTCGCGTACGGGTTTGCTGCAGTTGGTGCTGCTTGTATTGCTGGGGGCGTGGTGGGCGCGGGGACGGCGTACCGTGCCTATGTCGCAGGCGCCGGGGCGCTGGGTGTTTGCGGTGGCGCTGTTGGCCTATGGGGTGGCGGCGCTGGCGCTGCCGTGGCTGGCGGGCATGGAGGGTTCGGTATTTGACCGCCTGCACGAGAGCAGCGCCCAGTGCACCAGCCGCCTGAACCTGTGGCGCAACGTGATGTACCTGATAGCCCAAAAGCCGCTGTGGGGTTGGGGCTGGGGCGAGCTGGATTACGCACACTTCATCACCCTGTACGAGGCGCCTTGGGCGGGCTTGCGCTTTTGCGATATTTTGGACAACGCGCACAACCTGCCGCTGCACCTGGCGGTGGAGTGCGGCGTGCCGTTGGCGCTGCTGGCGTGTGGCGCAGTGCTGCTATGGATCAAGCAGCAGCGGCCCTGGCGTGAGGTGCGGCCCGAGCGCCAACTGGCCTGGGCGGTGCTGGCGCTGATTGGCGTGCACAGTTTGCTGGAATATCCGCTGTGGTACGGGCAGTTTCAGGTGGCGGCGCTGTTGTGTTTGTGGATCTTGCGGGTGTTTGCGGCCGAGTCCGCCACTGAGTCTGCCACGCGCTGGGGCGCCCGGGCGGCGCTCTTAGGCGTCACCATTGCCTTTGCGTGCGCGTGCGCCGGTTGGAGCTATTGGCGCGTGAGCCAACCCTATTTACCGCCCGACGAGCGCGCGGCGCTGTTTCGGGCGCAAAGCTGGGCGCAGTTGCGCGACACCTGGCTGTTTAGCGATCAGGTGGACTTCGCCGAACTGGCTGTCACGCCGGTTACGCCGGTGAATGCTGCGCGCATCTTGCCGCTGGCCACCGATTTGCTGCACTTTTCGCCCGAGCCCATGGTGGTGCAAAAGCTGCTGCAAAGCGCGCAAATGCTGGGCAAGGACGACGAAGTGGTGTTTTATGCCCTGCGGCTGCAGGCAGCATTTCCGGATGCTTATGCGCAGTGGGCGAAGGGAAAGTGAAAAGGGCGGTGAAGGTGCAGTGAAGGGCCGTGGGCGGCTTTATGTCCGTCAGCCCGGCACGTTGCCTTCTTGCAGCGCCTCGCGGCGGCATTCAAAGGTGGCACTGCCCACGCTGGCGTACAAAAAGTGGCCTTTGAGGTAGAAGCGCCGGGTCGTCAGGTCTACGCGCACCACCACGTCGTTGGCGCAGTATTTTTTGGCCTGCTCTTCGGTCTTGAACTGGCCGGCCGGCTGGTAGGCTTGCGCCCCGCTTGCCAGTAGCGCAGCCGCCAGGGGCCAAAGCATCGCGTTTGAAAACCTCATACCAACTGCTCCTTCAAGACATCGGGCCCGTGCCTGTAACGCGTATAGCACGCAGAAATGGCGGACCGTCACAAAAGTGTCAAAAAACAACGATATTAGGGTTTACGCTAATTTACATTGTAAATTTCCTGGTTTTAACAAATCAGGTGCTTCAATCGCCTCTGTTCTTTGAGAACAGTGTGCTTTGCGAAATGTTTTAACGATTCGCAACACGGCACATTTCACACACTATTGGGAATTTACAAATGAAAAAAACGCTAATCGCCTTGGCCGCAGTTGCTGCAATGGGTGCCGCTTCTGCTGAAGTCACTTTGTACGGCAAATTGGATGCTGGCGTGTCGGTGGTCAACACCACTGACGCTGTGAACCAAAGCGCCCAGATCACTTCGGGTAACTACGAAGGCAGCCGCATTGGCGTGAAGGGTTCTTCCGCCATCGCGGGTGGCGTCAAGGGCGTGTTCCAACTCGAAGGCGGCTTGGG
>CANCJD010000180.1 GCA_947378275.1 Comamonadaceae bacterium | reverse complement strand
GGCAAAGCCCTTGGTCACCCGCGCCACCTGGGCCACGGACACGCCTTTTTTCATCAAATCGAGCAGCCGGTCTGACGCGACCTCAAGTCCGCCGGACATGGCGATGCAGCCGCTTTGCGCCAGCAGTTCGGCCAGCTCAGGCGTAAAGGTTTTCTCAAAGCGGATGTTGCCCCACCAGGACACCTGCAAATTGCGGCGCAAGATTTCTTGGGCCAGCGCTTTGAGCGCCTTGGGCGGCGCGGCTTCGTCCACAAAGTGAAAGCCGGTCTGCCCGGTCTCGGCCACGATGGCTTCCATGCGGTCCACCAGCGTGGCAGCAGACGCGGTCTCGTAGCGGGAGATGTAGTCCAGGCTCACGTCGCAAAAGCTGCACTTTTTCCAGTAACAGCCTTGGGCCACGGTCAGCTTGTTCCAGCGCCCGTCGCTCCACAGGCGGTGCATGGGGTTCAGCATGTCCAGCAAGGAGAGGTATTTGTCCAGCGGCAGGCCGTCCCAGGTGGGCGTGCCCACATCCTCGAAGGGCACATCGGGCTCGGCCCAGTTGTTGTACTTGACCAAGCCGCTGGCCGCGTCCCGCACAAAAGTGCGCACCAGACGGCTGGCGGAGCGCTTGCCGCGCAGGTGTTCCAAGAGCGCCAGCAAGGGGCGCTCGCCCGCGTCCAGCGTGACAAAGTCCACGTGGTCAAACAGCCGGGACTCGGTCATTTCGCGCAGTTCGGTGTTGACATAGCCGCCACCGAGCGCGATTTTGATCTCGGGGTGGTGGGCGCGCACCGTCTGCGCAATGCGCAGCGCGGCGTACATGGCGCCAGGAAAGGGTACGGACAAGAGCAGCAGTTGCGGCGCGTGCTGCGCTACGGCGGCCAGCGCCAAATCGCGCAGCACATCGTCAATCAGGTTGGGGGGCGCAGCCAGCGCGGTTGCCAGCGGCTCGAAACTGGCTTGGCTACCCGCCAAGCTTTCGGCGTAGCGCACAAACTCAAAGCGCGCGTCAACGGCGTCGCGCAGTACGTCAGCCAAATCGTTCAGGTACAGCGTGGCCAGGTGGCGCGCGCGGTCTTGCTGGCCCAGGGCGCCAAAGGCCCAGGCCAGCGGGTCGGCGGCTTCTGCGTCGCCATACACGTCTAGCGCCGCAAAGCGAGGTCCTTCAGGCAAAAAGCCACGGCCGGCAATGCGGTGGCTGAGCGTGGAGTCGCGCCCTTGCAAAAAAGCAATCGTGGGTGCAATCGTGGCGTGGTAGCTGGCAAAGTTGTCTAAAAAGTAGTGCACGCTGGCACTGCGCCGGGCTTCGGGCAAGGCCCGCGCCTGCGTTTGCACGCGGCTCAGTCCCTCGGGCGTGAACAAGGCCAACACCAGCGCCAGCGCCAGGTCCGCCTGCACCGCGTCTTCGCCCTGGGCGCGCAAAAAGCCGGTCAGGTAGGCGGTGGACGGGTAGGGCGTGTTGAGCTGCGTCATCGGCGGTATGACGCTGAGCACCCGCAAAGGGGCGCGTAACGTGGCGGCCGTACTCATGCGCACATCAGCGCCCGGGCGCTGCGCTGCGGGCTCAGTTGGCAAAACCAGCGTAAGTGTGTTCGTCCATCAGCGCGTCGAGCTCGGCGGTTTGACTCAACTGCAGCTTGAAGAACCAGCCGTCGCCCAAGGGATCGCTATTGGCCAGACTGGGGTCGGCGCGCAAGGCCTCGTTGACCTCGGTCACGGTGCCGCCCACGGGCGTGAACACGTCGGCTGCAGCCTTGACGGATTCGACCAGGCCGGCCTTTTCGCCCGCCACAAACACCGCGCCAATGGCGGGTAGCTCGACAAACACCACGTCGCCCAGCACTTCCTGGGCGTGCACCGTGATGCCCACGGTGCCTTTGGGCGCTGCGTCGTCGTCGCGGGCAATCCAGACGTGTTCTTCGCTGTATTTTTTCATGGCGATCACATTCCGGCGTAGTTGGGGCCGCCACCACCTTCGGGCGTAACCCAGACGATGTTTTGCGTCGGGTCTTTGATGTCGCAGGTCTTGCAGTGCACGCAGTTTTGGGCGTTGATTTGCAACTGGTCAGTGTTGTCGTCGGCTTTCACAAACTCATAGACGCCAGCCGGGCAGTAGCGCGCCTCGGGCCCGGCGTACGTGGCCAAGTTGATGCGCACGGGAACCGACGCGTCTTTGAGCGTCAGGTGCGCGGGCTGGTTTTCTTCGTGGTTGGTGTTGCTGATAAAGACGCTGCTCAGGCGGTCAAAGGTGAGTTTGCCGTCGGGCTTGGGGTAATCAATCGGCTTGCATTGGGCGGCGGGCTTGAGGTATTCGTGGTCCGCCTTTTCGCGGCGCAGTGTCCAAGGAATGTGGCCGCGCAGCACAAACTGCTCAAAGCCGTTCATGATGGTGGCGACGGTGAGGCCGTGCTTGAACCAGTTTTTGAAGTTGCGGTCTTTGTTGAGCTCGGTGTGCAACCAGCTCTTTTCAAACGCTTCGGGGTAGGCGGTCAGTTCGTCGTGCTGGCGACCTGCCACCACAGCTTCGAACGCGGCCTCGCCGGCCTGCATGCCGGTCTTGATCGCTGCGTGGCTGCCCTTGATGCGGCCCACGTTCAGGTAACCCGCATTGCAGCCCACCAGTGCGCCGCCGGGGAACACGGTTTTGGGCAAGGAGTTCAACCCGCTGGCGTTGATGGCGCGCGCGCCGTAGGACAAGCGCTTGGCGGTTACTTCGCCCTTGTCGTTCTCAAAGTAGTAGCGCACGTTGGGGTGGGTTTTCCAACGCTGCAGCTCTTCAAACGGGCTCAAATACGGATTGGTGTACCCCAGGCCTGTCACAAAGCCAAGCGCGACTTTGTTGCCTTCAAGGTGGTACAAAAATGCGCCGCCGTAGGTGTCCGAGGCCATGGGCCAACCAGCGGTGTGCATGACAAAACCGGGCTGGTGGCGGCTAGGATCAATTTCCCACAGCTCTTTGATGCCAAGGCCAAAGCTTTGCGGGTCGCGCCCGGCGTCGAGCTGGTACCTTGCAATGAGCTGCTTGCCCAGGTGACCCCGCGCGCCTTCGGCGAACACAGTGTATTTGCCCAGTAGCTCCATGCCGAGCTGAAAGCTGTCCAGGGGCGCACCATCTTTGCCGATGCCCATATTGCCAGTGGCCACGCCTTTGACGGCGCCGTCTTCGGTGTACAAAATTTCAGCGCCTGTAAACCCAGGAAAAATTTCCACGCCCAGCGCCTCGGCCTGTTCGGCCAGCCACCTGGTGACCGCGCCCAAGCTGACGATGTAATTGCCGTGGTTGTCGGCAAACGGAGGCAACACCATATTGGGTACGCGAAAGCCCGATTTTTCACCCAGAAAAACATAGGCGTCGTCGGTCACGGGCTGGTTTAGCGGTGCACCCAAGTCCTTCCAATTAGGAATCAGCTCGGTGAGCGCCTTGGGGTCCATGATGGCGCCGGACAAGATGTGTGCGCCTGGCTCGGAGCCTTTTTCCAGCACCACCACCGACACGTCCTTGCCTTTTTCCGCTGCGAGCTGCTTGACGCGGATCGCTGTGGCCAGGCCGCCGGGGCCGCCACCTACGACGACCACGTCGTATTCCATTGACTCACGGGGGCCGAACTGGGCCAGTATTTCTTGGTTTGTCATGAAGGTCTCGCTGGATAATGAATACGAACACGGCGCGCCCTGGGCTACGCGGCA
>CANCJD010000179.1 GCA_947378275.1 Comamonadaceae bacterium | reverse complement strand
CTGGCCAAAATCCCTGCCCCTGAGCTGGGTGCTGCGGTTATCAAGAACCTGCTCGAGCGCACCGGTTTGGGCGCGGACCAGATCGGCGAAGTCATCATGGGCCAGGTGCTGGCCGCAGGTTCGGGCCAAAACCCGGCGCGCCAGTCGCTTATCAAAAGCGGCGTGGCCAAAGAAACCCCGGCGCTGACCATCAACGCCGTGTGCGGCTCTGGCCTCAAGGCCGTGATGCTGGCCGCCCAGGCCGTGGCCTATGGCGACAGCGAAATCGTGATTGCCGGCGGTCAGGAAAACATGAGCGCTTCGCCCCACGTGCTGCTGGGCAGCCGCGACGGCCAGCGCATGGGCAACTGGAACATGGTCGACTCCATGATCGTGGACGGTCTGTGGGACGTCTACAACCAGTACCACATGGGTATTACCGCTGAAAACGTGGCCAAGGCCCACGGCATCACCCGTGACATGCAAGACGCGCTGGCCCTGGCCAGCCAGCAAAAAGCCGCTGCCGCGCAGGACGCAGGTAAGTTTGTGGACGAGATCGTGCCTTTCTCCATCGCGCAGAAAAAGGGCGACCCCATCGTCTTCTCGGCTGACGAGTTCATCAACCGCAAATCCAACGCCGAAGCGCTGGCCGGTTTGCGCCCTGCCTTTGACAAAGCGGGTGGCGTGACCGCAGGCAACGCCTCGGGTATCAACGACGGCGCTGCTGCCGTGATGGTGATGACAGCCAAAAAAGCCGCCGCTCTGGGCCTGACGCCGCTGGGCCGCATTGCCAGCTTTGCCACCAGTGGCCTGGACCCCGCCATGATGGGCATGGGCCCGGTGCCCGCGTCGCAAAAAGCACTGGCCCGCGCTGGCTGGAAGGCGCAAGACCTCGATTTGCTCGAAATTAACGAAGCCTTTGCCGCCCAGGCTTGTGCGGTCAATCAACAAATGGGCTGGGACACCAGCAAGGTCAACGTCAACGGCGGCGCGATTGCGATTGGTCACCCCATTGGTGCGTCCGGCTGCCGTATTTTGGTCACCCTGCTGCACGAAATGCAGCGGCGCGACGCCAAGCGCGGCATTGCCAGCCTGTGCATCGGCGGCGGCATGGGCGTGGCCCTGACCATCGAGCGTTAATTCAATTCAACCCCATTTAGCAGCCAGTCAATAACCAAGAAGGAGATCAGCATGAGTCAAAAAGTAGCCTACGTCACCGGCGGCATGGGTGGTATCGGTACCGCCATTTGCCAGCGCCTGCACAAAGAAGGTTTCAAAGTCATCGCCGGTTGCGGCCCCACACGCGACCATGCGAAGTGGATTGCCGAACAAGCGGCGCTGGGTTACACCTTTTACGCTTCAGCAGGCAACGTGGGCGACTGGGATTCCACCGTTGAAGCCTTCACCAAGACCAAGGCCGAGCACGGCACCATCGACGTGCTGGTGAACAACGCCGGTATCACCCGCGACCGCATGTTCCTGAAAATGAGCCGCGAAGACTGGGATATGGTCATTGAGACCAACCTGAACTCCATGTTCAACGTGACCAAGCAAGTGGTGGCCGACATGGTGGAAAAAGGCTGGGGACGCATCATCAATATCTCGTCGGTCAACGGTGAAAAAGGCCAGGCGGGTCAAACCAACTACTCGGCCGCCAAAGCCGGCATGCACGGTTTCTCTATGGCTCTGGCGCAAGAGCTGGCCACCAAAGGCGTAACGGTCAACACCGTGAGCCCCGGCTACATCGGCACCGACATGGTCAAAGCCATCCGTGAAGATGTGCTGGCCAAGATCGTGGCCACCGTGCCCGTCAAGCGCCTGGGCGAGCCCAGCGAGATCGCGTCCATCATCGCCTGGCTGGCGTCGGAAGAAGGCGGCTATGCCACTGGCGCTGACTTCTCAGTCAACGGCGGTTTGCACATGGGCTAATGCCTTGCATGTTGCCGGTTCGCCGGTGACGCGCATAAAAAAACCCGCCTCGGCGGGTTTTTTTATGTTTGTACTGCGCCAGCGTTAACCGGCCAGCCCCTTGTACAACATATAGCCCGCCAGGCAATACAGCAGCACCGCAAAAATGCGTTTGAGCTGCGCCACTGGCACGCGGTGGGCGATCTTGGCGCCCCAGGGTGCGGTCAGCACGCTGCATGCGCCAATGACGGCCAATGCAGGCAGCCAGACGTAGCCCAGCGCGCCTTCGGGCAAGGCCGTGAGCGCCGAGCCGCTGACGATATAGCCCACGGTGTTGGCCAGCGCAATCGGAAAACCCAGCGCCGCGCTGGTGCCTACGGCGTTGCGCATGGGCACGTTGCGCGAAACCATAAAGGGCACGCTGACAAAGCCGCCGCCTGCGCCCACAAGCCCGGACAAAAAGCCGATCACGCCGCCGGCGGCCACCTGGCCTGCGGGGCCGGGCATCTCGCGGTTGGCCTGCGGTTTTTTGTCGCGCAGCATCTGGGTGGCGGAAAAACTCACAAAAAGGCCAAAAAAGATCGCAAGCCAAGTCCCCTTGAGTACGCTGAACATGCCCACGCTGGCCAGCGCACCGCCCAGCATGATGCCGGGCGCCAGGCTTTTGACGATGTCCCAGCGCACCGCGCCACGCTGGTGGTGGGCGCGCACGCTGGCCACACTGGTGAACACAATGGTCGCCATGGACGTGGCAATCGCCATCTTGACGGCCAGGTCGGCGCTGATGCCACGGTGCGACAGGATCAGGGTCAGAAAAGGGCCCATCAGCATGCCCCCGCCAATGCCCAAGAGGCCGGCCAGGAAACCGGTACACAGGCCAAGCAGCGCCAGTTCGGCGATCAGGGTGGGTTCGAGCATGGGGAGTGGGGGAGTGAGATGTTGAAAGAAGGTGTCTGCAAGTGCCACCGGACCGGCATCCTGAACCGGGGTTCAGGTGGGCGAGGTCAGCCCCACATTGGGTCCGTCTAACGCGAGACGGTCACGCTTGCGGGGCATATTCCAAGCCCTGGCTCACAGAGCATAGGTTCAAGGAAATATAAAGCCCGGCGGGCACCGCAGACGCTTTGGATTGTAGGCCCGCGCCCGTGATTGCGTGTGCCGGTCGTTTGCGTCCTTTGGGGCTAGAACAACAGGCCGTCGCGCGCCAGCACCTTGTCCAGGCGGTGGATGAGCGGCTCGAGCAGCTTGTCGTCGTGGCGGCGGTCCAGCGTCAAGGCGGGCGCGGCTTCCAGCGCTACGCCCTCGGTTTGCGCGTCGGCGTTGGCCACCTCAAAGGCCAGGTTCAGCGCCGCCAGCACCGCAATGCGGTCCCGGGCGCGCACCTTGCCGGCGTCGCGGATCTTGCACATGGCGGCGTCTACGCGCTGCACGGCCTGGGTCAGCTTGGCCTCGCCGCCTTCGGGGCAGCCGAGCAGGTAGTTTTGACCCATGATCTGGACGTCGAGTTGTTTCATGGTGTGTCGTCAGGCTGGGGGCTGGGGGAGGGCGCCACGGCGTCGCTGTCAGGCTGGCCGGGCAGGCGGTCGAGCAAGGCGTCGATGCGCGCGCGCGCTGCGCCCAGGCGGGATTTGAAAGAATCGCGCTCGGCGGTGAGCGCCTGCACCTGGCTGCTGAGCAAGGCGTTGGTGCGTTGGAGTTCTTCGTATCGCACCAGCAGGCGCTCAACGCGCTCGGCGATTTGCTCAGTGGGGGACAAGGGCTGCATAGCGCGACATTGTAGGTCGCAGCCAAGCGGTT
>CANCJD010000178.1 GCA_947378275.1 Comamonadaceae bacterium | reverse complement strand
ACGACCCTTGGCTTCGGAGGCCAATACTCTATCCACTGAGCTACAGCCGCATGCTGCAGCGCCGGATTGTAGGGCGTTTCAAACAGGCACCCCGTTATAATCGCGCGTTGATTTACAAGCCCCGACCTATCCGAGGACACCATGAGCGATCACAGCCACACCGAAGCGCACGAAGAGGACCACACAGGTCCCGTCAAAAATCCCAAACAACTGTTGATGGCAGTGTTTTTCTCCTTTTTGATTCCGATCTTTGTGATCATTGGCTTGGTGTACTACGTTAATTCCGCCAGCAAACCCGCGGCCGGCGCCGTGAACATGGAAAAGTCCGTGGCCGAGCGCATTCAAAAGGTCGGCGCCGTGGAGATTCGTGACGCCAACCGCGAAATGAAAACGGGTGAAGAAGTGTTCAAGGCCCAATGCACGACTTGCCATGCCAACGGCGCAGCCGGTGCGCCTAAGTTTGGCGACGCTGTAGCCTGGGGCCCACGCATCAAGACCGGTTTCGATGCCCTCTGGAACTCGGCCCTCAAAGGCAAGAACGCCATGGGCGCCCAAGGCGGTGGCGATTTCACGGACTATGAAGTGGCCCGCGCCGTGGTCTATATGGCCAACGCAGGTGGCGCCAAGTTTCCTGAACCCGTCAAGCCTGTCGTTGAAGCTGCCAAATAAGTCAACGATCTGACCCAAAAAGCCGACGCTAGCGTCGGCTTTTTGCTTTAGGGTGTGCCCCGCGCCTGCTGGGCTTGGGGGCTGGTGCAATAGGCAAAGCGCTGCGGCAAATCAGCGATCCGCACGTCCTCCACCGGCCATCCATGGTGCTCAATGGCCGCAGCCAAGGCGCCTACGTCTTGGGTGTGCACCAAACCAAAGCCGGCCGAGGTTTGCAAATAGGGCCAACCATGTTCGTCCATCAGGCAGCGCTCGAATTGCGTGGCCTTGCCGTCATGGGTGCTGATGTTGCCCAAGCTGTCAATACGCCAGACCTGCGGTGTAGCCTCCAGCTCCACATACACGCGCTGCGGCCCGTTTTGAAAGAACCAGCGGCCCTGCGCATCGCTGGCGTAATTGCGCCCAATGAACTCAATCAATTTGGCATGCTGCAGCATGGAGCCCTTGGCACCAGGGCGGCCACTGGCAAAGCTGCCACAGACCTGGGCCTGATCGTCACGCATGTACCAGTTGCCACGGGCGTCGAGCCCAAGCCAACCGTAGCAATCGGGCACGTTGGGCCACTTGGCCATGGCTTGTTTCACGATGTCATCCATACGGTGCTTTCTTGCGCTGCGAACTGAGCTTAACGATTTTGCAGCAACCAACCGCCCACAGCCCGTGGCAAGGCATGCAACTCGATTGGCACCGCTCCCACTGGAAAGCCAACATGGCCGCCGTCATGCGGCTGCCACAAAGTCACCCAGTCGCCCACCTCCTTAGCCGCTGGCAGTGAGGCGGCAGGCACAAAAGGATCGTTGCGCGCATTCAGCACCAGTGCGGGCACGCGAATACGGTGCAACCCTGGCTTGGCGGAGGCCTCGCGCCAATAGGTCTGGGTATTTTTGAAACCATGCAGCGGAGCAGTAAATACATTGTCAAAGGCATACAGGTCTTTGGCAGCGCGCAGGGCCGCGCCATCAAACAGGCCGGGAAACTGCGCTAGTTTGCGCAATGCCTTGGGCTTCATGCTTTGCAGGAACATGCGTGTGTAGACTTGGCGGTTGAAACCCTGGCCGATCGACGCACCACTGGCGGCCAGGTCAATGGGTGCGCACACCGACGCGATGGCCGAAACGGTTTGCGCAGCAAGGCTGCCAGCCTCTTGCGCCCACCGCAGTAGCGCGTTTCCGCCCAAGGAAATACCAACCGCCAGCACGGGGCCGGTATGGCGGCTGCGCAAGCGCTCCAAAATCCATCCGATCTCCTCAAAGTCGCCCGAATGGTAAGCGCGTGGCGCAAGATTGAGCTCACCGCTACAGCCCCGAAAGTGGACGACCACATAAGCCATCTGCTGCGAGCGCGCAAACTCGGCGAACGACTCTGCGTAATGGCTGCGCGAAGAACCCTCCAAGCCATGGAATAACACCAGCAACGGTGCGCCGGGCGCCTGCAACCCGGTCTGCCAGTCCAAGTCAATGAAGTCTTGGTCGGGCGTCGCCCAGCGCTCGCGCTGGTAAACGGGGGCCGCCAACGGGTAGCGTCGCCCTAGCTTGGCGGCAACAATGGTTTGCAGGTTGCCACCGGGCAACCACCAGGGGGCGGTGTAATTCATAAACGGCAAGACAAAGAAAAAGCCGCCCGAAGGCGGCTTGACTGCGCTGGGGCAAAAAGGGGATCAGCGATTGTGCTGAAATTTTCGCAGGGCCGCCAGCTGGGCAGCCAACATCACCAGCTCTGATTGCGCAATAGCCATATCTACATCGCTTTTTGCGTTCTTGACCGCTTCCTGGGCCAGGGCTTTGGCCGCATTGGCCTTTTCCTCGTCCAGGTCTTTGCCGCGAATCGCGGTGTCAGACAACACGGTCACGCAGTTCGGTTGCACCTCAATGATGCCACCGGCCACAAACACGAACTCTTCGCTGCCATCGGCCTTTTCAATGCGCACCGAGCCAGGCTTGATGCGCGTAATCAGCGGAGTGTGACGGGGATAAATCCCCAGTTCGCCAGCCTCGCCGGGCAACGCAACAAAGCGCGCTTCGCCGGAGAAGATGGACTCTTCTGCACTGACCACATCAACGTGGATGGTGTTCATGGCTTAGACCTTTTTGGCTTTTTCGAACGCTTCGTCGATCGTGCCGACCATGTAGAACGCTTGCTCGGGCAAGTGATCGCACTCGCCGGCCACAATCATCTTGAAACCACGAATGGTCTCAGCCAGGGTGACGTACTTGCCGGGCGAACCGGTAAACACTTCAGCCACGTGGAAAGGTTGTGACAGGAACCGTTGGATTTTACGGGCGCGGGCCACGGTGAGCTTGTCTTCAGGAGCCAGCTCGTCCATACCCAGAATCGCAATAATGTCGCGCAGTTCCTTGTAGCGCTGCAGCGTTCCCTGCACGGCACGGGCCGTGTTGTAGTGGTCTTCACCCACGACGTTGGGGTCTAGCTGGCGGCTGGTGGAGTCCAGAGGATCCACAGCGGGGTAAATACCGAGCGACGCGATATCACGGGACAGCACCACGGTGGAGTCCAAGTGGGCGAAGGTGGTCGCAGGCGATGGGTCGGTCAAGTCATCCGCTGGCACGTAAACGGCCTGGATGGAAGTGATGGAGCCCACCTTGGTGGAGGTAATACGCTCTTGCAGACGGCCCATTTCTTCGGCCAGCGTAGGCTGGTAGCCCACAGCGGAAGGCATACGGCCCAACAAGGCGGACACTTCGGTACCGGCCAGTGTGTAGCGGTAGATGTTGTCCACGAAGAACAACACGTCACGGCCTTCGTCACGGAAGGACTCGGCGATCGTCAGACCGGTCAAAGCCACGCGCAGACGGTTGCCTGGGGGTTCGTTCATCTGACCGTAGACCATTGCCACTTTGGACTTAGGCAGGTCTTCCAGGTTCACCACGCCGGAGTCGGCCATCTCGTGGTAGAAGTCGTTACCTTCACGGGTACGCTCACCCACGCCGGCAAACACGGACAAGCCGCTGTGCGCCTTGGCGATGTTGTTGATCAGTTCCATCATGTTCACGGTCTTGCCCACACCGGCACCACCGAACAGACC
>CANCJD010000177.1 GCA_947378275.1 Comamonadaceae bacterium | reverse complement strand
GGCGATACCGACTTTTTGACCAACCGGGATGTTTTGAAGAATAGTGGACATGGACTGCAATCGTGGTGAAAGTGGGCGGGCTGCGAAAAGGGCGCTAGGGCGAGCGGTTCGGCTTAGGCGTAGTGGCAGATGTAGTGGAAGGCTTCTGTCACGCGGATCTGGAATTTGCTGTCGCCCGGTACGCTGAAGCTTTGTCCGGCGCTCACGCTGCGCCATGCGGTTTCGCCAGCCAGCAGGTACTCGCAGCCGCCGGCCACGCATTCCATCACTTCCGGGGCGGCGGTGCCAAAGCTCAGTTCGGCGGGGAGCACCACGCCAACCGACTTTTTGCTGCCGTCCGCCAGGGTCAGGCTGTGGCTGACGCATTTGCCGTCAAAGTAAACGCTGGCTTGGGTGGCGACGGTGACGCCGGAAATCTGTGTGGTGGTCATGGTGGCTAGTTCAATAAGAGAGGATCGGCAGACGGAAGTCGCGCTGCCGTAGTGAGGGCGGTTTGCGATGGACTCCGTCAAACGGCGCCCGCAAAGCCAGACTCGCGTCCGGCAGCGGCGCGCAGCGGTCATTTTAGGCCAGCGGCGGCGCGCCTTGGGCGCTGTTCAGGGGCTTGCGGTAGCGCCTTGCAGGGCGGCAAATTGTGCCGGGCTAAAGCCCACACTAACGCGCCCATTGGGCCAGCGCACCACGGGGCGCTTGACCACGCTGGGGTGTGCGCGCATGACAGCGGCTGCGCTGGCGGCGTCCGTCACCGTGGCTTGGAGGGCTGCGTCGAGCTTGCGCCAGGTGGTGCCTTTGCGGTTGAGCACCGTTTCCCACCCCACGGCCTGCAGCCAGTCGGACAGTGCGCCCTCCGGCACGCCGGCTTTTTTGAAGTCATGGAACTGGTAGTCCACGCCCGCGGCGCTAAGCCAGTCGCGGGCTTTTTTGACGGTGTCGCAATTGGGGATGCCATAGACGGTGGCGCTGCTGGGTTGGCTCATATTTAGACAGAGGGTTAGGACAGGACAGGGGGGCGAATCGCACAGGCAGGCATCATGCCACCGGCGCGCTGGGCGACAATGCGGGGCTTATGAAAAATCTACCCGACTGGCTGGCGTATTGCGAGCAATTGCACCCCAAAAACATCGACATGGGTCTGGAGCGCGTGCGCATGGTTGCCGCCCGCATGGGCTTGGCGCTGAATTGCCCGGTGATCACCGTAGCGGGCACCAACGGCAAGGGTTCGACCTGCGCCATGCTCGAATCCATCCTCTTGCAGGCAGGCTACCGCACGGCGGTGTATTCGTCGCCGCACCTGGTGCATTTTGAAGAGCGCCTGCGCCTGCAGGGCCAGCCGGTACAGGCCGATGCGCTGGTGGCAGGCTTTGCGGCGGTAGAAGCCGCGCGTACCCAGGGCGAGGCCATTTCGCTCACTTATTTCGAGTTTTCCACGCTGGCGATCCTGGACGTGATTCGCCAAACGCCGCTGGACGTGGTGATCTTGGAAGTGGGTCTGGGCGGGCGGCTGGACGCGGTCAACATCATCGACCCCGATTGCGCGGTGATTACCAGTATTGACCTGGACCACATGGAGTTTCTGGGCACCGACCGCGAAACCATTGGCCTGGAAAAAGCCGGCATCATGCGCGCAGGCCGCCCGGTCGTGGTGAGCGACCCGGTGCCGCCCCTAAGCGTGCTCGACCACGCGCAGCGCATAGGCGCTGATTTGTGGCGGGTGGGGCAGGACTTCAACGTTTCGGGCGACCCGCAGCAGTGGAACTGGGCCGGGCGCGGGCGGCGTTACAGCGGCCTGGCCTATCCGGCGCTGCGCGGGGCCAACCAGTTGGTCAACGCCTCGGGCGTGCTGGCGGCGTTGACCGCGCTGCGAGAAAAGTTGCCCGTTACCGCCCAAGCCATCCGCAACGGCCTGGCCTTTGTGGAGTTTGCGGGGCGCTTTCAGATCATTGCGGGCAAGCCCACGCTGGTGCTGGACGTGGCGCACAACCCGCACTCGGTGGCGGCGCTGGCGGCCAATCTGGACGCCATGGGCTATTTCCCCTGCACCCACGCCGTGTTCGGTGCCATGGCCGACAAAGACCTGGCGCCCATGTTGGCGCGCATTAACCCCGTGATTGACCGCTGGTATTTCACCGATTTGCCCACGGCGCGGGCCGCCCGTGGCGCCGAGTTGCAGGCGCGCTGGCTGGGTCACAACCCGCCATCCACCGCCAAGTCCGCGGTGTTTGCCGACCCATCCGCCGCCCTGACGGCAGCCGTGGCAGCAGCAGACCCCGCTGATAGAATCGTCGTCTTTGGATCGTTCTACACGGTAGGCGGCGTTATGCAGCAAGGCCTGCCCCGGCTGCACGGCGAGCACCTGAGTTCTTGAGAATCTACCCCGCTATGGCCTTTTTTAAATTTCGCAAAAATGGCGCTGAGCAGTCCGGTCCCTCCCCTGCGCCCGAGAGTCTTGACGTCCTGCGCAAACGCGCCCGCCACCGCCTGATTGGCGCTGCGGCCCTGGTGCTGTTGGGTGTGGTGGGTTTCCCCCTGTTGTTTGACAGCCAGCCGCGCCCGGTGGCCGTAGACATTGCCATCGACATCCCCGATAAGGCCAAAGCCGCGCCGCTGAGTGCGGTACCGTCGTCCAGCCCTGCGCAAGCAGTGGCGCCGGCTTCCAGTGCCAGCCCTGCCCCAAGCCCTGTGGTCAGCCCCGTAGTGGTGCCTGCGGCTGCGGTAAAGCCGGCCTTAGTGGCGCCAACCGCCGCTTCCGCGCCCGTAGCGGCCAAAGTGGAGCCCAAAGCGGAGCCGAAACCCGAGGCCAAGGCGGAGCCGAAACCCGAGGCCAAGGCCGAGCCCAAGGCTGCAGCCAAACAGGATGCCAAAGTGACGCCCAAGGCCGACGCCAAAGGCGCTACCAAGCCCGAGGAAAAAACGGCTACTTCCGGTAAAGCCCTGGCGCTGCTTGACGGTAAGGACCCGGCCAAGGCGGTTGCCGCCGCGCCGCGTTACGCCGTGCAGGTGGGTGCCTTCGCCGATCTGAAAAAGGCCCACGAGGTGCGCACCACGCTAGAAAAAGCTGGCATCAAGACCTATACGCAAGTGGTGACTACGGCCGATGGCAAGCGCACCCGGGTGCGCGCCGGTCCATGGGAAAACAAGTCCGAAGCCGACAAGACGGCGGAAAAAATCAAGAAATTGAACCTCTCCGCCGCCGTGCTGACTTTGTAGGTCGGCGACGCACATGGCTGATCTGGACTGGATTTTCGGGGCCATCCTGGCCCTGTCTACTTTGCTGGGCGTAATGCGTGGCCTGGTGAAAGAGGTCTTGTCCCTGCTGAGCTGGGTAGCGGCCTTTGTACTGGCGCAGCGGCTGGCACCTGAATTGGCACCATGGATTTCCTTAGGTGGTGCGAGCGAAACCTTGCGCTATGCCGCCGGTTTCGTGATTGCATTTATCGGCACGCTGCTGCTTGGCAGCCTGCTCACAATGGCGATTAAACAAATGCTGTCCGTGGCGGGTTTGCGCCCCATGGACCGGCTGCTGGGCGCAGCCTTTGGTGCGGCGCGCGGTGCGGTGCTGCTGCTGGCGGTCACCGTAGTGGTGTCCATGACGCCGCTGCGCAGCCACGCGGCCTGGCTAGAGGCGCGCGGCCCCCAAATAAGCCAATCGGTACTCAGCGGCCTCAAGCCGCTGTTGCCGCCTGAATTTGCAAGATTCTTACCTTGAACGAGTAAACAAACCATGTGTGG
>CANCJD010000176.1 GCA_947378275.1 Comamonadaceae bacterium | reverse complement strand
CGAAGCTGGCGTGCACACGCTGGACGATTTTGCGGATCTAGCCACCGACGAACTTACAGAAATCACCGGCCAGTCTGCGGACGAAGCCACGGCCCTGATCATGAAGGCGCGCGAACATTGGTTCTCCAATGACGCCGCTTCTCAAGAGCAACGGTCATGAAAGGTTACCCAATAAATGTCCAGTACGACCGTCGCTGAGTTTGCTAGTGAACTCAAAAAATCCACCGAAACCCTGTTGGACCAATTGAAGTCCGCCGGGGTGTCCAAGGCGTCACCCAGCGACGTCTTGACCGATGCTGACAAGCACAGCTTGCTCAATTTCCTGCAAAACAGCCACGGTACGGCCGGTGCTGACCGCAAGAAAATCACCCTGGTGAAGAAGCAGACCACCGAGATCAAGCAAGCCGACGCCAGCGGCAAGGCCCGCACGATTCAGGTTGAAGTGCGCAAAAAACGCACTTTTGTGCGCCGTGAAGACGGACTTGACGCCGTACCTGAAGGCACCGAATTGCCAGCCGCCGAACAGATGGCCGCTGCGTCGGTGATTGACGCTGCTGAGTTGGTGCGCCGCGAAGAAGAGGCCCGTCACCAGGCTGAGTTCATCCGCCGCCAGGAAGAAGAGCTGGCAGCGCGCCGACAAGAGCGCGAAGACCAAGAAGCCAAGGCCCGCGCCGCCCACGAAAAAGCGACTGCAGACGCGCTGGCCCAGCAACTTGAGCAAGCGCAGCGCGCGGCCAGTGCGCAAGAAGCAGCTCTTCCCGCTGCGTCACCGACCGAGGCCGCCGCCGCGGTTGAGGCGTCGCAAACTGCTTCCCTCGATACCGCACAACTGGCTGCACAAGCTGCTTCCCTGGCGCGGGAGGAGGCTCTGGCCTCCGCCGCACTGGCGTCCAAAGCGGCTGCGGCTGAAGAAACCAAGCGTGCGTCCGAGCTCGGCGACCGCCGTCGCAAGGCGGAGGCAGAAGCTGCCGCCATCCGTTTGATGATGGCCACGCCTAACAAAGTGGTCGTGCCGCTGAAAAAGCCAGAGCCTGTGGTCGATCCCAAGGCTGCGATCAAAGGCACGCTGCACAAACCTGCCACGGGCTCGACCGTCGCACGCCCAGGCGCTACGGTTGCCGGCGCGCCTGGTGCAGGCGCTGGCGCAGGAAAAGAAGTCAAGTCTGCCAAGCTCTCTAGCAGCTGGGCAGGTGACCCTGCCAAGAAGAAAGAACTCAAAACCCGTGGCGACACGGGCGCGGGCGCAGGTCGCTCGACCAACTGGCGCACCGGCCCGCGTGGCCGCCGTGGCAACGACCGCGATCGCGACGACCATGTGCAAGCCGCACCGGTGGAAGCGCGCGTGCTTGAAGTCCACGTGCCTGAAACCATCACGGTGGCCGAACTCGCCCACAAAATGGCGGTCAAAGCCTCTGAAGTGATCAAGCAGCTGATGAAGCTCGGCCAGATGGTCACCATCAACCAGCCGCTGGACCAAGACACCGCCATGATTTTGGTGGAAGAGTTAGGCCATAAGGCAGTGGTCGCTGCGCTGGACGATCCAGAAGCCTTCACCGACGATGACGTGGCGCAAGCCCAGTTTGAGTCGCTGCCGCGCGCTCCCGTGGTGACCGTCATGGGCCACGTGGACCACGGCAAGACTTCGCTGCTGGACTACATCCGCCGCGCCAAGGTGGCATCAGGCGAAGCCGGTGGCATTACCCAGCACATCGGTGCCTACCATGTGGAAACACCACGCGGCATGATTTCCTTCTTGGATACCCCTGGTCACGAAGCGTTTACCGCCATGCGTGCCCGCGGCGCCAAGGCCACTGACATCGTGATTCTGGTGGTGGCGGCTGACGACGGCGTGATGCCGCAAACCAAAGAGGCGATCAAACACGCCAAGGCCGCGGGCGTGCCCATCGTCGTGGCGATCAACAAGATCGACAAGCCCGACTCCAACCCCGAGCGCGTGAAAAACGAGCTGGTGGTTGAAGAAGTGGTGCCTGAAGAATTTGGTGGCGATTCCCCCTTTGTGTCGGTGTCGGCCAAGACTGGTCAAGGCATTGACCAGTTGTTGGAGCAAGTGCTATTACAGGCCGAAGTGCTGGAACTGCGCGCCCCGGTGGCGTCCATGGCCAAGGGCCTGGTGATTGAGGCTCGTCTGGACAAAGGTCGCGGCCCCGTGGCCACGATTTTGGTGCAGTCGGGCACGCTCAAAACGGGCGACGTGGTGCTGGCTGGCCAAACCTTTGGCCGCGTGCGCGCCATGCTGGACGAAAACGGCAAGACGATCAAGGAAGCCGGTCCGTCCATTCCCGTGGAGATCCAAGGTCTGACCGAAGTGCCGCAAGCCGGTGACGAATTCATGGTGATGTCGGACGAGCGCCGCGCCCGTGAAATTGCCACCTACCGCGCTGGCAAATTCCGCAACACCAAGCTGGCCAAGCAACAGGCTTCCAAGTTGGAAAACATGTTCAGCGATCTGTCGGCAGGCGACGTCAAGATGTTGCCCATCATCGTCAAGGCAGACGTGCAGGGCTCGCAAGAAGCGCTGGCGGCTTCCTTGCTCAAGCTCTCGACCGACGAGGTCAAGGTGCAAATGGTGTATTCCGCTGTCGGCGGCATCAGCGAGTCCGATATCAACTTGGCCATCGCGTCCAAGGCGATCGTGATTGGTTTCAATGTGCGTGCCGACGCTGGCGCGCGCAAACTGGCCGAAAACAACGGTGTGGACGTGCATTACTACAGCATCATTTACGACGCAGTGGACGAACTCAAAGCCGCCATGTCGGGCATGTTGGCCCCGGAAAAGCGCGAAGAAGTTATCGGTTTTGCCGAGATTCGCACCGTGTTTGTGGCGTCCAAGATTGGTACGGTGGCCGGTTGTATGGTCACGGGCGGACACGTCAACCGCAGCGCGCATTTCCGCCTGCTGCGCGACAACGCGGTCATCTACACCGGCGAGCTCGATTCGCTCAAGCGGATGAAAGACGATGTGCGCGAGGTCAAGGAAGGCTTCGAGTGCGGTATCAAACTCAAGAACTACAACGACATCTCTGTAGGTGATCAGTTGGAATTCTTCGAGATCAAAGAAATCGCCCGTACGATTTAAACGGCCTGCATGCGTAAAAAATCCTCTGCCCCGAACCGTGGCTTTCGCGTTGCCGACCAGATCCAGCGCGATCTGACGGAGCTGATCGCGCGCGAGTTGAAAGACCCGCGCGTGGGCATGGTGACGATCCAGTCGGTCGAAGTAACGCCCGACTATGCGCACGCCAAGGTGTATTTCAGTCTGTTGGTGGGCGATGCGGCGCAGTGCGCCGAAGGGCTGAATCAGGCGGCAGGCTTTTTGCGTTCGGGCTTGTTCAAACGCCTGCACATTCACACCGTGCCGACGCTGCATTTTTTGTTCGACCAGACCACTGAGCGTGCGGCCGACATGAATGCCTTGATAGCGCGCGCGGTATCAATGCGCGCCAAAGAGGACTAGGAAGTCGATGAACGCGCCACGTGCACGGCTTGCAAGGCGCCCCGTGCACGGGGTGCTGTTGCTGGACAAGCCGCTCGGTTTTTCCAGCAACCAGGCTTTGCAAAAAGCCAAGTGGCTGTTGCGGGCTGAAAAGGCGGGCCATACCGGCACGCTCGATCCGCTGGCCACCGGGGTGTTGCCACTGTGTTTTGGCGCTGCCACCAAGTTCAGCCAGATGCATCTGGACGCGGACAAGGTGTACGAGGCAACGCTGCACCTGGGTGTAAAGACCAC
>CANCJD010000175.1 GCA_947378275.1 Comamonadaceae bacterium | reverse complement strand
TTTTTCGCGTGCAAAAGAACACTTCATCGTCTGCCCTTGCCAGCCCGGCCCGCACGGGGAAAACCGTGGAATCTCCGTGGAGAGCGCACCGCGCCAGCGAGCCCCAGCGCAGTGACAAAAAAGACGCGGTGCTGCTGGCCGGTGCCCGTTTGTTTACCCGCAAGGGCTTTCAGGGCACCTCGCTGGATGACATCGCCCAGAGCCTGGGAGTAACCAAGCCAACCCTTTACTACTACATCGCCAACAAGGAAGAAATCCTGATCGAGTGCGTGGAGCGCGGCCTGACCGCGTTTCACCAAGGGCTGGCCGCTTTGGTTGAGTCGGGCTTGGGTGGGCGCGATTTGCTGCGCGCGGCCATGGCCTTGTACGCCGAGGTGGTCACCAGCGACTTTGGCATGTGCGCCAGCCGCGTGGGCGAAGACCCCTTGAGCGAAGACAAGCGCCGCGCCCTGCGCCAGCGCAAGGGCGAGGTGGACGTGGACTTTCGCCTGTTGATCGAACAAGGCATGCAGCGCGGCTGGATCGTGGCGGGTGATGCGGCGGTGGCGGCGTTTACCGTGGTCGGCGCGCTCAGCGGCATTGGCCGCTGGTACCGGCCCGAGACCCATTCGCCCGAGAGCCTGCAAGACGCGGTGCAGCACTGTATTGAGATGCTGTTGCGCGGCGTGCTCAGCGCCCCGACATCCGCCCCATTTTTTGATCCACCACAAGGGCTTGCAGCCATGACCGCACTGCGCCGGGAAAAACATTTTGAAAACCGCCTGGTGCTGTGCTACGCCCGGCGCCCCGCGCACTTGGCAGAGATGCTGGCATCGGCCTTGGCCCAGCGGCCCGAGGGGCTGGCCGTGGTGTGTGGTGACATGCGCCTGAGCTGGCGCGAGCTGCACCACGCCGCCACCAAATGCGCCGGCGGTCTGGCCCAGCGTGGTGTTGCTGTCGGCGACCGGGTTGCCATGCACCTGGGCAACTCGCCCGAATTCATCATCGTGACGCTGGCTTGCGCCTGGATGGGCGCGGTGCTGGTGCCCGTCAGTGCGCGCGCACGCGGCATGGAGTTGGAATATGTGCTGAGTGACTCGGGCGCCGTCGCCCTGGTTTGCGCCCCTGATGTTGCGCAGTGGCAGCCCGCGTCTGATCAAGTGCCGGCGCTGCGCCTGCGTTTTGTGACCGGCGTTGCCCCGGCTGAGGGTTTTGAGCCCTTTGCCAGCCTGATGCAGGCGCAGCCGCAAGCCCAGCCGCACCCGGCGCAAGAAGAAGACCTGGCGGTGCTGCTTTACACCTCGGGCACCACCGGGCGGCCCAAAGGCGCCATGCTCACACACCTCAATATCGTGCACTCGGTGATGCATTTTGTGGAGCGCATGGGCTTGAGCGAGCGCGATATTTCGCTGGTGGCCGTGCCCATGAGCCACGTCACCGGTCTGGTGGCGCAGCTCTACACCATGCTGTATTGCCAAGGCACGACGGTGGTGATGGCGCAGTTCAAGGCGGCGGACTTTGTACGCCTGGCCAGCGCTGAGCGCATTACCCACACCATCATGGTGCCGGCCATGTACAACCTGTGCCTCTTGCTGCCCGACTTGCAGGCGCACGACCTGGGCGCCTGGCGCATTGGCGCTTTTGGCGGCGCGTCCATGCCCACGGCCACGATTGACGGGCTGGCGCAGCGCCTGCCCGGTCTGACGCTGATGAATGCCTATGGCGCCACCGAAACCTGCTCGCCCGCCACCATCATGCCCCAGGGCCAGACCGACAGCCACCGCGACAGCGTGGGCCTGCCCGTGCCCTGCGGCGAGATTTGCATCATGGATGAGGCGGGCTTTGAGGTCGCGCGCGGCGGCGTGGGCGAGATTTGGATTGCCGGGCCGATGGTGGTGCCGGGTTACTGGCGCAATGAAGCGGCCACGGCCAGCGAATTCAAGGCCGGCTTCTGGCGCTCGGGTGACATTGGCAGCATGGACGCCCAAGGCTATGTGCGCGTGCTGGACCGCAAAAAAGACGTGATTAACCGCGGCGGCTACAAGGTGTACTGCGCGCAGGTGGAAAACGTGCTGAGCGAACACCAAGGCGTGCTGGAAGTGGCGCTGGTGGGCGTGCCCTGCGCGGTGCTGGGCGAGCGGGTGCACGCGTTTGTGTCAGTACGCGAAATCAGCGAACACAGCACGGCCCAGGCCCTGCAGGCCTTTTGCAGCCAGCGCATGGCCGACTACGCCGTACCTGAGACCTGGACCATCGACACCGAGCCCTTGCCGCGCAACATCAACGGCAAGATCATCAAGCGCGAACTGCGCCAAACCCTGCACGCTGCCCTGATCTGAACGAGAACCCCATGCCCAAACTGCGCGCCACCCAACAAACCATTGTCTTCATCCTTTTTCTGGTCATGTTTGGCGGCTTTTTGCTGCTGCTTCCCGGTTTTGCGCAGGTGGACAACCTGCTCACCTTGCTGCAAAACGTGGCCATTCTGGGCATTTTGGGCCTGGGCATGGCGGTGGTGGTGATTGGCCGGGGCATTGATATTTCCATGATTGCCGCGCTGGCCGTGCCCTCGGGCTTTTTGTTGCAGTCGGTCAGCAACGGCCAGTCGATAGAAGTGGCTGCCTTACAGGCCTTGGTCTTGTCCTTGCTGTTTGGCCTGGTCAACGGCTGGCTGGTGGCTTATGCCGAAGTGCCGTCGCTGTTTACCACTCTGGCCTCGGGCCTGTTTTTGGCCGGGCTGGGGCAGGCGGCGATTTTCCAGTTGGAGGTGGTGCAGTGGCCGCAGGCGCTCGACGCCATGGTCTGGATCGGGCGCGGCAGCCTGGGTGGCATTCCCATGCCGGTGGTGATGTTCGGCCTGGCCTGCGCGCTGATGGCGCTGCTGCTACGCCGCCTGCGCGCTGGCGCCTTTATCTACGCCATTGGCGACAACCCGTTTACCGCGCGCGCCACTGGTTTGCCCACGCGCCCCATCATCTTGCTGGAGTATTTGCTCGCGGCGCTGATTGGCCTGTTTGCTGGCCTGGTGATGGCGGCCTCGGTCAACAGCATGCCCACGCGCATCTACAACTCCACCATGGTCTATGACGTGGTGCTGGTGGTGGTGCTGGGCGGCATTGGCCTCTCAGGCGGACGCGGCGGGGTGGTCAACGTGATTATTGGCACGCTGCTCATTGGCACCATGCTCAACGGCATGACCATCATGGACATCTCGTATTCGGTACAAAACATCATCAAGGGCCTGGTGCTCTTGGCCGCGATTTTGATTGATTCTGTCCTCAACCCGCGCAACGAAGAAACCGCGCAACAAGGGGATATTTGAGCATGCCGCGCACCCGGCTACCCCAGCGTGCAATTCACTTTTTCAACCTAGGAGACAACGATGCATCAAGCAAAACACGTGGTTAAAAATCTGGTTAAGGCCATCGCCGGCCTGGCCCTGGGCGCAGCCATTGCGCTGCCAGCCTTTGCGCAAAGCAAGGGCCTGGATGAGCCGTTTCGCGAGGGCTACAAAAAAGCGCTTGCTGGCAAAACGGTGGCCTTTATTCCCGTGGCCTATGGCTTTGACCTGGCCATCGGCTGGCACCAAGGCCTGAAAAAGGAACTCGAAGCCTCGGGCATGAAAGTGGTGGTGCGTGACCCCAACTGGAACACCAACGCCGGCGCGCAGGCCTTCACGGCGCTGATCGCCGAGAAGCCCGCCGTCATCGTGATCCACAACCCCGATGTACAAACCTACGCCAAGCTGATCGCCAAGGCCGAGGCCGAAGGCATTTACGTGGTGCAGAT
>CANCJD010000174.1 GCA_947378275.1 Comamonadaceae bacterium | reverse complement strand
GCGCAAAAGTTCGACAACGCGCCGGTGATGCAAGAGATCTTGGCACTGCGCCATGAAGAAGCCCAGCTGCTTGGTTTTGCCAACTACGGCGCCTTGTCGGTGGCGCCCAAGATGGCCGATTCACCGGAAGCGGTGATCGCCTTTTTGCGCGACCTGGCCAAACGCGCCCGCCCCTACGCCGAACGCGACGTAGCCGAGCTGCGCGCCTTTGCCGCCGAACACCTGAACTTGCACGACCCCCAGGCTTGGGACTGGCCGTTTATCAGCGAAAAGCTCAAGGAAGCGCGCTACGCCTTCAGCGAGCAAGAGGTCAAGCAGTATTTCACCCTGCCCAAGGTGCTGGCTGGCCTGTTCAAGATTGTGGAGGGCCTGTTTGACGTCGTCATCTCAAGCGACACGGCGCCGGTCTGGAACGAGGGGGTGCACTTTTACCGCATAGAGCGCCAAACCCCTGCGGGCCGCATTTTGGTCGGCCAGTTTTACCTGGACCCGAGCGCGCGCAGCGGCAAACGCGGCGGCGCCTGGATGGACGATGTGCGCACCCGCTGGCTGCGCCCGGACACCGGCGCGCTGCAAACGCCGATTGCGCACCTGGTGTGCAACTTTGCCGAAGGCAGCGAGAGCGACGGCGTACACAAACCCGCGCTCCTTTCGCATGACGACGTGACCACCCTCTTCCACGAATTCGGCCACGGCCTGCACCACCTGCTCACGCAGGTGAACGAGCGCGACGTGGCGGGTATCAGCGGCGTGGAATGGGACGCGGTGGAGCTGCCCAGCCAGTTCATGGAAAACTTCTGCTGGGAATGGAATGTGATCGCCCACATGACGGCCCACGTGGACACCGGCGCCCCCTTGCCGCGCGCCTTGTTTGACAAGATGCTGGCCGCGCGCAATTTTCAAAGCGGCATGCAAACGCTGCGCCAGATCGAGTTTTCGCTGTTTGACATGCTGCTGCATTCCGGCCACGCGCCGCACGGTGACCCATTGGCGCTGCTGCAGCAGGTGCGCGAGGAAGTGGCGGTACTGCCCAGCCCCGCCTTTGCCCGCAGCATCAACACCTTCAGCCACATCTTTGCCGGTGGCTATGCGGCTGGCTACTACAGCTACAAATGGGCCGAGGTGCTCAGCGCCGACGCTTACGCCGCCCTTGAAGAGTCCGCACTGGCGTCTGGCGACCCCAGCCCGGCTACTGGCAAAAAGTACCTGCAAAGCATTCTGGAAGCCGGCGGCAGCCGCCCGGCCATGGAATCCTTCAAAGCCTTTCGCGGCCGCGAACCTACGCTGGACGCGCTGCTGCGACACCAGGGGATGGCGCAAGCGCAACACTGAAATCGAAGTGCGCCGCCCTTGCTGGCGGCGTTTTTCCAGCGACCCAGCACCGGTCCGCCGGAAAGAGCAAGTAGCCTTAAGTCCTGCGCAGCCGAGGCACAGCCCCAAGCAGCGCCTTCGTATACGCGTGCTGCGGCCGCTCCAGCACCTGTTCGGCTGCGCCGTATTCCACCAACTTGCCGCCTTGCATGACCGCAATCTCGTGCGCCAGATACTCCACCACGCCAAAGTTGTGGGTGATGAACAAATAGGCCACGCCCAGTTCCGCTTGCAGGTCGCTCAGCAAGTTCAGGATTTGCGCTTGCACCGACACATCCAGGGCGGACGTGGGTTCGTCAGCGACGATCAGCCGGGGCTCGACGGCAAGCGCGCGGGCGATGGCCAGGCGCTGACGCTGGCCGCCCGAGAACTCATGCGGATAACGCGTCAGCGCACTGGCCGACAAGCCCACTTTGTCCAAGAGCGCCGCTACACGGGCGCGCCGCGCTGCCCCACCCACGTCTGGGTGAAGCGAGGCCACGCCCTCCTCCAAAATTTCGTTCACGCGCATGCGCGGATTGAGTGAGGCAAAGGGGTCTTGGAACACGATTTGTGCTGTTCTGCGGGCCGAGCGCAATTGCGCACCTTGCAGCGCGTCCAGCGCCTGGCCTTGCAGCACGGCGCTGCCGGATATTTGCGCCTGGCCGCGCAGCAGTTGCAGCAAAGCCTTACCCACCGTGGTTTTGCCGCTGCCCGACTCGCCCACCAGCGCCAAGGTGCGCCCGGCATCCAGCGAAAAAGACACGCCGTCCACCGCCTTCACATGGCCGACGGTGCGCTGCAACAGGCCTTTGCGGATCGGAAACCAGACCTTGTAATCGCGCACCACCAGCAAGGGTGCGGCTGTATCGCCAGGGGCTTCGAGCGCCACTTGGGCTTTGGCGGCAACCGGAGCTGCGTTGCGACTGGCTTGCGCAATCCCCATGGCGCCTTGGTAAATAAAGCAGCGCACGGCGTGACCGCTTGCGTGCTCCACGATGTCAGGCGCCTGGGTGCGACACAGCGCTTGCGCATCTTGGCAGCGGTCGGCAAAGCGGCAACCGGCAAAGCGCTGGCTTAAAGGCGGCACGGTGCCAGGAATGGACGCAAGGCGCTGGCCGCGCTTGCTGGCGTCAGGCAAAGCGTCCAGCAGATTGGCCGCATACGGATGCAGCGGTCGGGCAAAAAAATCGGCCGCGCTGGCCACTTCCACCACCTGCCCGGCGTACATCAGCGCCACGCGGTGCGCCATGTGCGAGACGATGGCCAGGTCGTGGGTAATGAGCAGCAACGCCATGTTTTGCGTGCGCTGCAGGTCTTGCAGCAGCTCCAGAATTTGCGCCTGAATGGTCACGTCCAGCGCCGTGGTGGGCTCGTCGGCGACCAACACCTGCGGCTCGGCGGCCAGGGCAATGGCAATCATCACACGCTGCTTCTGCCCGCCCGAGAGCTGGTGCGGGTAACCCAGCGCGCGGCGCTCGGGCGCGTCAAGCCCGACGCGGCGCAGCCAGTCCACCGCCTTGGCCGCGCTGGCCGCGCCCGTGAGCGGCGTGTGGCGCTCTATCACTTCCTGGATTTGCCGGCCCACGGCCATCACCGGATTCAGGCTGGTGGCCGGTTCCTGAAAAATGATGCTCACGCGGCGGCCCCGCCATTGCCGCATACCCGACTCGGGCAGCGCCAGCAAATCGGTGCCGTCCATGTCCACACGCCCGCCGGTGACGCGGCCGCTGTCGGGCAAGAGCCGCAACAGGGAAAGCGCTGTCATGGACTTGCCGCAGCCCGATTCGCCCACCAGCGCAAAGGTTTCACCTTGGGTGATCGTCAGCGACAAGGCATCCACCGCGCGCACCAAGGCGTTGTCGGTTTCCAGGTCGGTGGTAAGTTGGGTGATTTCCATCATGGCGCGACTCCGGTCGCATCGAGCGCTGCCACGGGTGCTTTGGCGGGTCGCACCCGAAAGGCCCGGGCGCGCGGGTCAAAGGCCTCGCGCACCGCGCTGGCAAACAGCGTCATGGACAAGACGAGGGCCAACATAAAGCCAAAGGCCGCGGTCAACGACCACCAGACCACCGGGTCGCGCGACATCTCGTTGCGCGCGGCGTTGATCATGATGCCAAAGCTGTTGGTATTGGGGTCCACGCCCACGCCCACATAAGACAAAACCGCCTCATAAAGCACCAGCCCCGAGAAATCGAGCACCGCCACAATCACGATCAGGTGCGTGAGGTTGGGCAGAATATGGCGGCGCATGATGCCCAGATCAGACACGCCAAAAGCGCGCGCCGCCTGCACATAGTCCAGCTCGCCGAGCTTGAGGGTTTCGGCCCGCAGCAGCCGCGCCAAGCTGGCCCAGCCGGTGATACCCAAAATGGCGGCCAGCAAAAACAGACGCACATCGCCGCGCTCTAACCCAGTCTCAAAGCT
>CANCJD010000173.1 GCA_947378275.1 Comamonadaceae bacterium | reverse complement strand
AATGAGCCAATGCCCGCACTGCCAACAGAGGCAATGCCGGATTGATTTCAATCCCGAGCAAAACACTGTACTATTAAGCCATTCTTTCATTTTTTGCGGAACGACCCCTATGAGCGCCCTTGCTGAAACCATGCCCCCAGAAATGCCCGTCCCCATTCTGTTTACGGACAGTGCGGCGGCCAAAGTGGCAGACCTGATCGCCGAAGAAGGCAATACCGACCTCAAGCTCCGTGTTTTTGTGCAGGGTGGTGGCTGCTCGGGTTTCCAGTACGGCTTCACCTTTGACGAAATCACGAACGAAGACGACACGACCATGACCAAAAATGGCGTGTCCTTGTTGATCGACGCCATGAGTTACCAGTACCTGGTGGGCGCCGAGATTGACTACAAGGAAGACTTGCAGGGTGCGCAGTTTGTGATCAAAAACCCCAATGCCACCTCCACCTGCGGTTGCGGCTCGTCGTTTTCGGCCTAAGCCACCACGACGTTCGGTACCGCCGCTGCGCAGGCCAGACCTTCACTCAAGCCGGGTAAACGGCTCCTAAGATACGGGCGCCTTGTGCGCCCGTAACGCTTGCTACGCTGCTGGTTTTACGCAACACGGTTTGTTGCGCCAGCCAGGCAAAAGCCAGCGCTTCCACCTCGGTGGGTGCTACGCCAAGATCCACAGAACTACACACCCGGGTGGACGGTAGCGCCGCTTGCAGGCGCTGCATCAAAACGTCGTTGAGCGCACCGCCGCCACATACCACCAGCAATTCAGGGCTGTGCGTAGCCCAGCGCAGCGCTTGGGCGCAGGCCCAGGCGGTCAGCTCAGTCAGTGTGGCTTGCACGTCTTGTGCGGCCAGGCCTTCAAAGCCTGCCAGGCGCTGGCGCAGCCAGGGCAGGTTGAACAGGTCGCGCCCGGTGCTTTTTGGGGGCGGTTTGGCAAAAAAAGGCTCGTCTTGAAGGGCTGCGAGCAGCGCGGGCTGCACCGCGCCTTGCGCCGCCCAACGGCCCCTGTCATCAAAAGCGGCGCCAGTGTGCATGTGGCACCAGGCGTCCATCAGCGCATTGCCTGGGCCGCAGTCAAAGCCGATCAACGGCGCGTCTGGCTCGATGGCAGCAGCTGGCAAGAGCGTGACGTTGGAAATACCGCCGATATTGAGCACCGCACGGCTTTGCGTGGCGTGGCCAAAGGCGGCGCGGTGAAAGGGCGGCACCAGCGGCGCGCCCTGGCCTCCTGCGGCCACATCGCGGCTGCGAAAGTCGGCCACCACGTCAATACCGCACAACTCGGCCAACAGGGCGGGCTGGTTGAGCTGCAGGGTGTAGCCGGTGCCGTCAAATTCCTGGGGGCGGTGGCGCACGGTTTGGCCGTGGGCGCCAATGGCGGTGATCTGGGCGGACGCGAGCTGGCGGGCTTGCAGCAAATCAGTCACCACTTGGGCGTATAGCCGGGCCAGAGCGTTTGCGGCGATTGCGGCGCGGTGCAGCTCGTTGTCGCCGGGGCTGTTCAAGGCCAGCAGTTCTTGGCGCAGCGCGGGGTCAAATGCGAGACTGGCGCTGGCCAGCACACGAGCGGGCTGCTTGGGGTCGCCCAAGTCGGCCAGCACGCCGTCCACGCCGTCCATGGACGTGCCCGACATCAGGCCGATGAAAAGCGCAGGCATTGGCACCGGCGCTGGCGCTTACTGGACGTTGCCGACTTGCACCTGGGCGGCAGCGCTGAGCTGGGCGCGCACCAGCTGGGCTGATTTGTCAAACAGCGGTTTGAGCGAAGCAGCCAGCGGCACAGAAGTTTGCGCCCGTGCCAAAGTGAGCGGGTCTTTGTGCACGCCATTGACGCGGAACTCGAAATGCAGGTGCGGGCCGGTGGCCCAGCCGGTGGCGCCCACCAGGCCGACATTGTCGCCTTGCTGCACGCGCTGCCCGGCGCGGACGTTGATTTTGCTCAAGTGGGCGTAAACCGTGGTGTTGCTGCCGCCGTGTTTGACCATGACCACGTTGCCAAAGCCGTTTTGCACACCGGCAAACTCGACCACGCCGTCACCCACGGTGCGCACGGGTGTGCCGGTGGCTGCGCCATAGTCCACGCCCAAATGGGCGCGCCAGGTTTGCAAAATCGGGTGAAAACGCATGGAAAACCCGCTGGTTACGCGGGAAAACGCCATGGGCGAGGCCAAAAAGGCGCGGCGCAGGCTCTCGCCGGCCAGCGTGTAGTAGCCGCCTTTGCTCAGGGCGTGGGTGGCGCTGGGGCTGGTGCCGCCCAAGGGTTCTTGGAACCACATGGCCTGGAAGGTCTTGCCCGCGTTGACAAATTCGGTGCTGAGCACGCGCCCGGCGCGCAGTGGTTCGCCGTCGCCTTCGAGCGTTTCGTAGACCACCGAGAAGCGGTCGCCCTTGCGCAGCGCGCGGTGAAAGTCGATGTCGCCGGAGAAAATTTCGGCCATTTGCGTCGCAATGGCGTCGGGAATGCGCGCATCGTCGGTGGCGGCAAACAGCGAGGACTGGATCACGCCACCGGCCATGCGCGAACTGACGCTCAAGGGCAGGGTTTCGATCTTGGAGCTGTAGCCCTGGGCGGATTTACTGATGGTCAGGCGTTTGAAGTTGCCGTCGTCCTCGGGGCTCCAGCGGGCGCTTAAGGCCAGCAGGCCGCTGCGCTCGTCCACTTCGGCGCTCACGCTGCGTCCGGCGCGGCCCATCAGGGTTTGTTGCACCAGGCGGTCGCTGCGCAAAAAGGCGGCGGCTGCCACGTCAGACACGCCCAGGCGCTTGAGTAGCGTGTCGGCGGTGTCGGTGCTGCGCGTCAGGTCGGTGCGGTACAGGCGCATGGCCTGGGTGGCCAGGGCTTCAAATTGGGGTGCCAGGGGCAGGGGTTGTACCGATTCCACCAGCGTGCGCTTGGGCAGGTTGGCGGCGTCGGGGGCCAGGTTGGCAACGGCAAAACTGGCACCGGCGCCACCCAGCAGCAGGGCTGCGACAGCGGCAAGCACGCGCTTGGGGTGCTGGTGCAATGCCAATGCGACGCGCTGTGCGGCAGCTTGGGCCGCTTGGGTCAGGTTCAAAATCAAAATGGGGCTCCTCGCAGGGCGGGGGGCTAGGCAGCCACCGCACCGGGGTGCACTTTGGCGGCGACTAAAATCGTCTGCCTGAGCCAAAACGCGCGTGAAATTCAAAGCCCATTGTATCGGGCTTCAAAATCCGGCCGAAAAAGCGGCAGCCTCCCCCAGCCTCACACCATCTTTATGAACCAAGCAAGCTCCCCCACTTATCCTGTGACTGACCGCGTGCGCGAGGCGCTGGCCGTTTCCCTGCGCGGCTGTGACGAACTGATTCCCCAGGAAGAATGGGTCAAAAAGCTGGCGCGCGCTGAGGCCACGGGCAAGCCGCTGCGCATCAAGCTCGGGCTGGACCCGACTGCGCCCGACATCCACTTGGGCCACACCGTGGTGCTGAACAAAATGCGCCAGTTGCAGGACCTGGGCCATACGGTGATTTTTTTGATTGGCGACTTCACCAGCATGATTGGCGACCCGTCCGGGCGCAACACCACCCGCCCGCCGCTGACCGCCGAGCAAATCAAGCGCAACGCCGAGACCTATTACAAACAAGCCAGCCTGGTGCTGGACCCGGCCAAGACCGAGATTCGCTACAACAGCGAGTGGAGTGATCCGCTGGGCGCGCGCGGCATGATTCAGCTCGCCAGCCGCTACACGGTGGCGCGCATGATGGAGCGCAACGACTTTCATGACCGCTTCAAGGCCGGCCAGTCGATCAGCGTGCATGAGTTTTTGTACCCGCTGATGCAGGGCTACGA
>CANCJD010000172.1 GCA_947378275.1 Comamonadaceae bacterium | reverse complement strand
CAAGACGCGCAGCGCTACCAAACCGTATTTGCTAAAAACCCGGGCGCGGTGGCGGCCCCCACCGCGGCGCTGCACTTTGACGCTGCCTTGCTGGCGCAGCTTGATGCCATGGGCGTGCAGCGCGCGCACGTGACGCTGCACGTGGGCGCGGGCACCTTTCAGCCGGTCAAAACCGAAAACCTGGCCGAGCACCGCATGCACAGCGAGTGGTACCAAGTGCCCCAAGCCACCCAAGACGCCATTGCCGCCTGCAAGGCGCGAGGCGGCCGCGTGGTGGCCGTTGGCACCACCACCGTGCGCACGCTGGAAAGCTGGGCCGCCACCGGTGTGGCCAGCGGCGACACCACGATCTTTATCACGCCGGGTTTTGCGTTCAAGCTGATCGATCTGCTGGTGACCAACTTCCATTTGCCCAAATCCAGCCTGATGATGCTGGTGAGCGCTTTTGCGGGGTACGAAAAAATTCGAGCGCTGTACCAGCACGCGATTGCCAGCGAATACCGCTTTTTCAGCTACGGCGACGCGATGCTGCTGGCGCGCCAGAGCGTGGAGCCCTAGGCCGGTGCGGTCTGCCGCACAATGCCTTGTTAGTGCCGGTATGTCGGAGTCTTGCGGGCGGCGTTTTTTTCCAAATGGGTTTTTAAGGGGTTAGTTATGGGTTCCATGGTTACTTACACACGCCCTGACGGGCAATCTGCCACCGGCTACCTGGTGCAACCCCCTGCCGGTGCTTCGGCGCCGGCCATTGTGGTGATCCAGGAATGGTGGGGGCTCAATGACCAGATCAAGCAGGTGGCGCAGCGCTTGGCGCAAGCGGGATACCAGGCTTTGGTGCCGGACCTGTACAAGGGCAAGCTCGCGCTCGAAGAAAACGAGGCCCATCATTTGATGACCGGCCTGAACTTTGGCGACGCCGCCAGCCAGGACATCCGGGGCGCGGTGCAATACCTCAAAACTCGGGGCGCGCCCAAGGTGGGCGTTACCGGGTTTTGCATGGGCGGGGCTTTGACGCTCTTGTCCAGCGTCTTTGTCCCGGAAGTGGATGCGGCGGCGGTCTGGTACGGCTACCCGCCGGCAGAATTTGTGGACGCCAGCAAGATCAAAGTGCCCCTGATGGGCAGCTGGGCCATCCACGATGACGTGTTCCCGATTGCGGGGGTGGACGCGCTGGAGCACAAGCTCACCGCCGCAGGCGTGGCTTTTGCGTTTGACCGTTACGAGGCCAAGCACGCCTTTGCCAATGAAGAGGCCGACAGCAAAAACCTGGCTTATCTGAAGTACGACCCACAGGCGGCGGTCAAAGCCTGGGACAAGACGCTGGCGTTTTTCCGCAAAAACCTGGCCTGAATCCGCAGCCCGCCCGGCGCTGGGCTCAGGCGCCGGGCTTGGGCTGGTAGCGCACGCTGTCCAGCCCCTGGTAGTCCACATCCTGCGTCCAAAACGTAGCATCAAATTCCCGTGCCATGGCGTACATCGCCGCGTCCGCCATGGCCAGTTTGTGGCGTGCGGCAATGTGGGCGGCGGCCACGGCGCGCGCGTCGGTCAGGTCCAGCACGCGGCCCAGGCGCATCACGTCCAGGCAGCGGTTCACCAGGGTGGCGTCCAGGCTGCGACTCAGCACCCGGTGCACTTCAAAGAGCGCGATGGTGGGCACCAGCAGGTGATTGCGGTCTTCAATGGCGGCGGCAAACAAATCCGCCCGAGGCGTGTCTTGCAGGTACTCGATCCAGCCCGAGGAATCGACGAGGTTCATTCAAAACTCCCGGTCGGGCTCTTTTTCGGGCTCAATATCGCCCAGGTCATATCCTTTGAGCATGCCGCGGTAGGCGCTCATGGGCAGCTCGGGCTTGATGACCAGCTCGTTGCCACGCAGTTCAAAATGGATGTGCGACCCTGCGCTGATCCCCAGTTTGGCGCGCATGGCCGCAGGCAGTGTGACCTGGCCTTTGCTGGACACAATCGCTTCTACTTCTGCAATGTCTGACATGGACCGCTCCTTGGCTTGAAATAAGTAAAGAAAAGTATAAAGTAAAGCGATTGAAAAAGTAAGATGATTGCGAAAAGTAAAATCCGCCCATGCTGAAATTTGACCTCCTCCAATCCGACCCCGCATCTGCCGACGGCAGCTACTTGGGCAGCCACGCCCGCCGGGGCCGCATGACGCTCAACCACGGGGTGGTCGAGACGCCGATTTTTATGCCGGTGGGCACCTACGGCACGGTCAAGGGTGTGATGCCGCGCAGCCTGCACGACATGGGCGCGCAAATTATTTTGGGTAACACCTTCCACCTGTGGATGCGCCCTGGGCTGGATGTGATCGAAAAGTTCGGCGGCCTGCACGCGTTTGAGAAATGGGACAAGCCCATCCTGACCGACTCGGGCGGCTTTCAGGTCTGGAGCCTGGGCGCCATGCGCAAGATTACCGAGGAGGGCGTCAAGTTTTCTTCTCCGGTCAACGGCGACAAGTTGTTCTTGACGCCCGAAATCAGCATGCAAATCCAAACCACGCTGAACTCCGACATCGTGATGCAGTTTGACGAATGCACGCCGTATTTGTCGGTCGAGCCCAAGACCAAGGGCCAGATCACCACCGAGCACGAAGCGCGCGCCTCCATGGAACTCAGCCTGCGCTGGGCTGAACGCTGCAAAACCGAGTTTGCCCGGCTAGAGAACCCCAACGCCCTGTTTGGCATCGTGCAAGGCGGCATGTTTGAACACCTGCGTGACGAGTCGCTCGCAGGCCTGGAGGCGCTGGATTTCCCGGGCATCGCCGTAGGCGGTCTCTCGGTGGGCGAGCCCAAGGAGCACATGCTGCGCCTGCTCAAGCACATCGGCCCCAAACTACCTGCCCACAAGCCGCGCTACCTGATGGGCGTGGGCACGCCCGAAGACCTGATCGCCGGTGTGCAAAACGGCATCGATATGTTTGACTGCGTCATGCCCACCCGCAACGCGCGCAACGGCACGCTGTTTAGCCGCTTCGGCGACCTGAAAATCCGCAACGCCCGCCACAAGAGCGACCCCCAGCCGCTGGACACCACTTGCACCTGCTACGCCTGCGCGGGCACCAGTGGCGCATCGTGGGACGCGGGTGGCCGCGAAGGCTTTAGCCGCGCCTATTTGCACCACCTGGACCGTTGCGGCGAAATGCTGGGCCCCATGCTGGCGAGCATCCACAACCTGCATTACTACCTGAACCTGATGCAAGAGGTGCGCAACGCCCTGGACGCCGGGCGTTTTGGCGCGTTTGTGCTGCAGTTCCACGCCGACCGGGCCCGTGGCGTCTAAGGCCCAGGCGCTTTTTGCTTTGCTACACTGAGCGCCATGTTCATTCACCGCATCAGCATTACAGGTTGCAGCGACCGGGGGGCCTGGCCCTGGCGGACCTGGCACGCTTTGCCAGCGTCTGGCGCGGTGCGGGTGGTTTGAAGACTCCGGTCTTTAACCTTTTCCCAGCGGCCCAGGCGCACCGCGCGCCAGACCGGCACGGGATGTCCTTCGCAGGCCCCGCAGTCGGCGTGTACTGAATCCTCTTTCAGCACCTTTCACGCAAGTTGACCGCCACGTTGGCGAGCGCAGCTTTCGCCCCGAACTTCGAAAAGGCATGGACCCGTCGTGACTCCCCAGACTACCGAGACCGAATTTGCCGCCCTGGCCGCCCAGGGCTTTAACCGCATCCCCCTGACCGCCCAGGCCTTTGCCGACCTGGAAACCCCGCTGTCGCTCTACCTCAAGCTCACGGCCAATGCGCCGTACACGTTTTTGCTGGAGTCGGTGGTGGGTGGTGAGCGCTTTGGGCGCTACAGCTTTATTGGCCTGCCCGCGCGCACGCTCTTGCGCAGCAGCGGCTTTGGCGCCCAGGCCCGCACCGAGGT
>CANCJD010000171.1 GCA_947378275.1 Comamonadaceae bacterium | reverse complement strand
GGATGCAATTCCCTTACCCAGGGAAGAGACCACGCCACCGGTGACGAAGACAAATTTGGTCATGTCAGTGTACGAACCCTGGGGCTCGGGAAGCTGGTAATGCGAGATTATAGGTGTCTGCTACATTGCGCTTTGGGTCCATTTCGGCCTCACAGCAGTATTTAAAGCAGGGCCTGGCGGATGGAATTAAGCGGTAAACACATTGTTTTGGGACTCAGCGGCGGCATTGCGTGCTACAAGGCCGCCGAACTCTGCCGCGCGCTCATTAAAGAAGGCGCCACCGTGCAGGTGGTGATGACCGAGGCCGCAGCCCAGTTCATCACCCCGGTCACTTTGCAGGCTCTGAGCCAGCGCAGCGTTTACACATCCCAGTGGGATGCGCGCGAGGCCAACAATATGGCGCACATCAACCTCAGCCGCGAGGCCGACGTCATTTTGATTGCGCCCTGCAGCGCTGACTTTATGGCCAAGCTGCTGCACGGGCGCGCGGACGACCTGCTCAGTTTGATGTGCCTGGCCCGCCCGATCGAATCGGTGCCGCTGCTGCTGGCCCCGGCCATGAACCGCGAAATGTGGGCGCATCCGGCCACGGTGCGCAATGTGGCGCAACTGCGCGCGGACGGTGCCACGGTGCTGGGTGTGGGCGCGGGCGACCAGGCCTGCGGCGAAACCGGCGACGGTCGCATGCGCGAGCCGCAGGAGTTGCTCGCGGACGTGATCGCGTTTTTTCAGCCCAAATTACTGGCCGGGCAGCGCGTCTTGATTACCGCCGGCCCCACCTTTGAGGCGATTGACCCGGTGCGCGGCATCACCAACCGCTCCAGCGGCAAGATGGGGTTTGCCCTGGCGCGCGCAGCCCATGAGGCCGGTGCCGACGTCACGCTCGTGGCTGGCCCGGTGGCGCTGGACACGCCCCAGGGTGTGCGTCGCGTGGACGTGCAATCGGCCCAAGATATGTTGCAAGCCTGTCTGTCGCAGGCAGAGGACGCCAGCATCTTCATTGCCACGGCAGCCGTGGCGGACTGGCGGCCTGTGGCCAGCACCGACCAAAAGATCAAAAAAGACGGCTCCGGCCAGGTGCCGCATCTGGCCTTGCAGGAAAACCCCGACATCTTGGCCACGCTGGCGCAATCAAAGCGGGCACAAAGTGGCGCGCTGTTTTGCGTGGGCTTTGCGGCGGAAAGCCATGATTTGTTAGCCCACGCCACCGCCAAACGCCAGCGCAAGGGCGTGCCTTTGCTGGTGGGCAATATTGGCCCGGCCACTTTTGGCCAAGACGACAACGCGCTGCTGCTGGTGGACGCGCAGGGCGCGGTGGATATTCCCCGCGCCAGCAAGCTCCACCTTGCGCGTATTTTGGTACGCGAAATCGCCCAACGCCTGTCCGGTGCAGCCCTTTGAATTTTTCTGTGAACCTATATGAAACTCGACGTCAAAATTCTCGATTCCCGCCTAGTGGATCAAATGCCCGCTTACGCCACGCCGGGCAGCGCCGGGCTGGACTTACGCGCCTGCCTGGACGCACCGCTCACTTTGCAGCCCAACGCCTGGCAGCTCGTGCCCACGGGCATGGCGATTTATTTGCAAGATCCCAACTTTGCGGCTCTGATCTTGCCGCGCTCGGGCCTGGGCCACAAGCACGGCATCGTGCTGGGCAATTTAGTGGGCTTGATTGACAGCGACTACCAAGGGCAGCTCATGGTCAGCGCTTGGAACCGAAGCACGGTAGCTTTCACCATCGAGCCCATGGAACGCATTGCCCAACTGGTGATCGTGCCGGTGGTGCAGGCGCAGTTCAACATCGTGCACGAGTTTGCCGCGTCAGAGCGCGGCGAGGGCGGTTATGGCTCGACCGGTAAGGCCTGAAACGCCGCTGCTAGTTGCTGCTAATGCAGCGGTGCGTCGCCGCGGTCTGAGGCGGGCAGCGCCTCAATGCGAAAAAAGCCAGTGCCGGTGCTGCCGCGTTCCAACTCTTCTTCGGTGGCCTCGCGCACGCCTTCCACGCGCAGGCTGATGCGAATGGCAATGCCGGCGAGCGGGTGGTTGGCGTCAAGCACCACGTGTTCTGGGTAGATGTCGGTCACGGTAAACAGTGCGTCTTTGGGCGCTGCCGGGTTGCAGCCTGTGGGCAAGGCAGAGCCTTCCAGCGTGAGCCCGACTTGCAGTTCAGCCGGAAACAGGGCGCGGGGCTCCAAAAACAGCAACTGGTCGTTGAAGTCGCCAAAGGCCTCTTCGGGTTCAATTTGCAGTTGCAGCTTGGCGCCCACGCGGTGGCCTTGCAAGGCGGCCTCAATGGCGGGCAGCAAATCTTTGCCTCCCAACAAGAACTCGACCGGCTCGTCGAGAACGTCCAATTCTTCCCCCAAAGTGTCTTGAAGGACCCAGGTCAGCGCGACCACGCAGTTGTCATAAATTTCCATCGCACAATTGTCGCAGTTTCATCTTCCCCATTTTTTAGCCCCAGGACGCCCGCTTTATGAACATTGACCAGCCCCTTCAACTCCTGGGCGGCCTGTCGCCCGCCACCTTCATGAAGCGCCATTGGCAAAAAAAGCCCCTGGTCATCCGCCAGGCTATTCCTGGTCTGACCGCGCCCTTGGACCGCGGCGAACTGTTTGACCTGGCCGCGCAAGACGATGTGCAGTCGCGCCTGGTGATTCAGACGCCGGAGGTGGCCGACAAACCCTGGCGCTTGAAGCAGGGACCTTTCGGCCGCAAGGCCTTGCCTGCGCTCAAGCAGCCCGGCTGGACGCTGCTGGTCCAAAGCGTGGACTTGTTTGATGCCCGGGTGCGCGCCTTGCGTGACCAATTCCGTTTTGTACCGGATGCGCGCCTGGACGACGTGATGGTGAGCTACGCCAGCGACGGCGGTGGTGTGGGGCCGCACTTTGACAGCTACGACGTGTTTTTACTGCAAGCCCACGGCCAGCGCCGCTGGCGCATCGGGCGACAAAAAAACCTGGATTTGCAGCCCGGCATGCCGCTGAAGATTTTGGCCAACTTTGAGCCCGAACAGGAATTTGTGTTGGACGCCGGCGACATGCTGTACCTGCCCCCGCGCTATGCCCACGACGGCGTGGCGCTGGGCGAATGCATGACCTATTCGATTGGCTTTCGTGCTCCGGGTGCGGGCGAGTTGGCTCAGGAAATATTGCAGCGGCTGGCGGAGCAGGCCTGCGATGAGGTGGGCGACGCGCTCTACCGCGACCCACAACAGACCGCGCAAGCCCAGTGCGCCCAAATCCCCGCAGATTTGACGCGCTTTGCGCAAAAAGCGTTGGAAAAAGCCATGCGCGATCCCTTGGCCATGCAACGCGCCTTGGGCGAATACCTGAGCGAGCCCAAACCCCAAGTCTGGTTCCAAAGCTCCGAGGATGAGTTTGACCCCACCCAGGGCGTGTGCCTGGACCGACGTACGCAGATGCTCTATGACAGCGCCCACATTTTTATCAACGGCGAGAGTTTTCTGGCGTCGGGGCGGGATGCGACTTTGATGCGGCAACTGGCCGATCAGCACTGCTTGGGTGCGCCTGAAGTTAAGCGCCTGAGTGCGGGCGCACTGGGATTGCTCGCACAATGGCTGGACGACGGCTGGCTGCAGCCAGAGGGGGCTTAAGCCGACGAATGATGCAAAAAATCAACAAATTCGGGAGTTGGTGGCACTTTTTCGGTGCCGTTTTCCCTAATTTCAGGGTTTACCCGGTATAAGCGTGCACCGTCTTGTATACTTGGAGGCTCTGGCGAAAAGACGTCAAATGCTTTTTGTTGGGGTTTGGGTGGCCTGCCGCCCAGGCAATTTCCGGAAATTGTTTCGTTAACTCAATCTATTTTTTCAATCATGAACAAAACTCTCATCTTGGCAGCTGTTATCGCTGCTGCTGCCCTGGCTGCTTGCGGTAAAAAAGAAGAAGCTGCT
>CANCJD010000170.1 GCA_947378275.1 Comamonadaceae bacterium | reverse complement strand
AGTGGCCAAAAAATCAAATTTTTTATCGACCGGCTGGTGCAGGCCCACAGCGCACCGCAACGGGTGGAAGGCCAAGCGCTGCCGCTGGCCCTGATCACCACCGACATCGTGACCGGGCAGGCGCGGGTGTGGCGCAGCGGCGATTTGGCCACGCTGATGCGCGCGACCATGTCGGTGCCTGGGCTGATGGCGCCCGTCAAGTACGAAGGCCTGAGCCTGGTGGATGGTGGCTTGGTGGACAACGTGCCGGTTGACCAAGCTCGGCAACTGTGCAATCCCGATGTGGTGATCGCCATCAACGTGGGTTCGCCCCTGCTCAAATCAGAAGATATCGACGCATCGCCGCTGTCGGTCACGGCGCAGATGGTCAATCTGCTGACGGAGCAGAACGTGAACAAGTCGTTGGATCTGCTGCGCCCCGGCGTGGACATCTACATCCGGCCCGACCTGGACGGCATCACCGCGGGCGACTTTGAGCGCAGCGAAGAGACCATTGCGCGTGGCTATGCCAGCGCAACGGCGGCGCAAGCGCAACTCGCACGCCTGTCGGTGAGCGACGCCGATTACGCGCGCTGGCAACGCCGCATGGCGCGCAGCCCGGTGGTCGAGGTCAAACTCGACGCGCTGGAAACCCCGGGCATGGAAAGCCAGCGCGCCAGCCAGCTCACCGCGCAACTGCGCAGCAAACCGGGCGCCGCGCTCGACGTCAAAACGCTGGAAGACGACTTGCTCTACGCCTACGGCGAAGGCCGCTACAGCAACGTGGCCTACCAGTTGGTCAAGAACGAGGACAAAAACGTGCTGCGCTTGTTTGCCACCGACAAACCCTGGGGGCCGAACTTTGTGCGCAGCGGCGTGAACTTCGCCTGGGGCACGCGCGACGACGCCCGCTACAACGTGCGCCTGGCCTACCAAATGACGCAACTCAACCGCAGCGGCGGCGAGCTGCTGGTAACCGGCCAGTTTGGCTCGGACAACCTGGTGGGCGTCAACGGCTACCAGCCCTTGGACGCCGACCAGCCCTGGTTTGTGGAGGCGCAGGCGCTTACCGGAGCGCAGTCGATCGATCTGTACCAAAACGGCCAGGCGCAAGTCCGGCTCAAAAACGAATTCACCGAGATCAACGCGGGCCTGGGCCTGAACCTGGGCCGCTACGGCGTACTGAAAACGGGTTTGTTGCGGCGCAACTTGAGCGCGTCCACCACGATTGGCGCCGACGGTTTGCTGCCGCCAGATTCGGGCACTGCCACCAGCGCCTGGTTTGCCCTGGCCGATCTCGACCGCTTCAACAGCCCCTTCTTTCCCACCCAGGGCTGGCGTGCCCGCCTGATGCAAACGCAGGCGGCCGACTACGGCAAGCTCGACGGCAGTTTTAGCCAGGCGCTGGGCTTGGGCGCGTACGTGTTGACCGGTAAATTTGCCTTTACGCAAGCCACCCAAGGCGTGCTGCCCATTACCGACGCGGCCACCCTGGGCGGTTTAAACAACCTCTCGGGTTTGGCTTTCAAGCAGCTAGTGGGCTCGAACATGCGCTATATGGGCCTGCGCTCCGAGAAGATCATCAGCCAGATGCCGCTGGGGCTGCGCGGCGATTTGCGCATTGGCGTCGCTGTGGAGGGCGGCACCATGCGCCAGCGTTATTCCGAGACGCAGGGCAATGAACTGGTGCGCTCGGGCAGCGTCTACCTGGGCGGCGAAACACCGCTGGGGCCGATTTACCTGGGCATCGCCAAAGCGGACGACACCGCCATGCGGGTGTTCGTCTTTTTGGGCAATCCTTGAAGGCTGCGCCGGGCTTGCGCTTTAGCGCGCCAGCGCCTTGAGCGCGAGCTTGATGCCGTCGCTCACGCCCACATCCGGTGGCAAGGCTTTGAGCGCCAGCGCCGCTTCCTTGTCGTTGTAGCCCAGGGCCAGCAGCGCTTGCAAGATGTCCGACTGGGCGCCACTGGCCGCACCCAGAGGTGCGCCTATGTCGGCGCCGAGTTTGCCTTTGAGTTCGAGCAGCAGTCGCTGTGCGGTTTTGGCGCCAATGCCCGGCACCTTGGTCAGGCGACCGGGCTCTTGCAGGGTGATGGCCTGCGACAGATCGGCCACGCTCATGCCCGAGAGCACCGACAAGGCGGTGCGCGGGCCCACGCCCGAGATCTTGATCAACTCGCGAAAGGCAGCGCGCTCTTGCGCTGAGCCAAAGCCGTACAAAATTTGCGCGTCCTCACGCACCACGAAGTGCGTCAGCAGCGAGACTTTTTCGCCCAACGCAGGTAGGTTGTAGAACGTGCCCATGGGCACTTGCACCTCATAGCCCACGCCAGCGCAGTCCACCATGACTTGCGGGGGGTTCTTGTCGCTCAAGATGCCTGTGAGTTTGCCAATCATCGGGTGCCTTTTGTGTAAATGCCTATCATCGGGGCGGCGCGGCACGCATCTGCGCCATCGCTCTCTTCACCCCAGCCCGGAATTATCAACTTGATTCTCAGACACCTTTTCTCGCCGCTCAACAACACCCGCCTGTCCCACCTGTGCGGCCCCACCGACGAACACCTGCGCACCATCGAAGCCGCCTTGGGCGTTCGCATTGCGCACCGGCACGAGCAGTTCAAGGTAGACGGCCCCAAGCCCAAGGCGCAGCGCGCCATGGATTTGCTGCAAGCCTTGTACGAAATGGCCGCGCGTGCCATACCGGCAGCCACGGTGCAGCTCATGCTCTCGGGCGACGGATCAGTCGAACTAGCCGACGGCCCCACGCTGTCCACCCGGCGGGCTGACCTCAAACCCCGCAGCACCAACCAGGCGCTCTACCTGGACAACATCGCCAGCCACGACATCACCATCGGCATTGGCCCGGCCGGCACCGGCAAAACCTACCTGGCCGTGGCCGCCGCTGTGGACGCCCTGCAACGCAGCGCGGTGCAGCGCATTGTGTTGACGCGCCCGGCGGTCGAAGCGGGCGAGCGCCTGGGCTTTTTGCCCGGCGACCTGAACCAAAAAGTGGACCCCTATTTGCGCCCCTTGTACGACGCGCTCTACGACCTGATGGGCTTTGAGCAAGTGCAAAAAGCCTTTGAGCGCCAGGCGCTTGAGATTGCGCCGCTGGCCTTCATGCGCGGACGCACGCTGAACAACGCTTTTGTGATTCTGGACGAGGCGCAAAACACCACGCCCGAACAGATGAAGATGTTCCTTACCCGCATCGGCTTTGGCACCAAGGCCGTGATCACCGGCGACGTGAGCCAGATCGACCTGCCCAAAACCCAGCTCAGCGGCCTGATTGACGCCGAACGCACGCTGCGCCGGGTCGAAGGCATTGCCATCACGCGCCTGACCAGCATCGACATCGTGCGCCACCCGCTGGTCGCGCGCATTGTGGACGCCTACGACGCATCGCGCGCGCAAGAAGAAATCGCCCTGGCGCTGGGCAGCGCGCCCAACTTGCCCGAGCCCGAAGCGGCCGCGCCCCGCACCGGCCTGCCCAAGACCCGCGCGCCGCGCAGCAAAACTACGCTGTAAACCCATCACCTTGAAAATTGATTTACCCATGCTGCACGCCCTGACCCTGTCCCTTCAATTCGGCAAGCTGCAAGGCGCCGAACTCCACCGCGCCGCCCTGCCCCGCCACAAGGTGGCGCGCTGGCTGCGCCAAGCCCTGGCTAGCGACGCGGAAATCACCGTGCGCATCGTGGACGCGCCCGAGGGCCAGGAACTGAACCGCGAATACCGCAAAAAAGACTACGCCACCAACGTGCTGACCTTCGACTACACGCTAGAACCCGTGGTCACCGCCGACCTGGTACTGTGCGCACCGGTGGTGGAAAAGGAAGCCAAAGACCAGGGCAAAACCCTGCAAGCCCACTACGCCCACCTCATCGTCCACGGCGCCCTGCACGCCCAAGGCTGGGACCACGAACTCGACGAAGACGCGCA
>CANCJD010000169.1 GCA_947378275.1 Comamonadaceae bacterium | reverse complement strand
TCGCCCTTCAAGACGGCCGAATTTGACATTTTGTTTGGCGAAGGCATCAGCCGCCACGGCGAAATCATCGACATGGGCGTCAACGCCCACATCATCGAAAAATCCGGCGCCTGGTACGCCTACCAGGGCGAAAAAATCGGCCAAGGCCGCGACAACGCACGTGAGTTTTTGCGCGAAAACCCCGCGCTCTCGACCGAAATCGAAAACAAAGTGCGCGAGTCCCTTGGCATCGCCCTGATGCCGGTGGCCGAGGCCGACAAAACCAAGGCCAAAAAAGCCGACAAAAAGGCTGACGCGGCCTAAAGCCGCCCAGCGCGGGTGCCGCCATGGCGGCGGCCCCGCCGTTTCAGTTCATCCCCGTTCCCATGGCAACAAGCACCCCCCTGTCGCTCACTGGCCGCGCGCTGCGCCTGCTCAGCGGTCGCGAGCATTCGCGCGCCGAGTTAGAGCGCAAGCTAGCGCAATATGAAGAAACCCCAGGCGCGCTGGCCAAGGTGCTTGATGCGCTCGCGGCCAAAGACTTCATCAACGAAGACCGCGTGGTCGCCTCCGTGCTGTACCGACGCAGCGCCAAACTTGGCACCGCCCGCATCAAGCACGAGCTGCAATCCAAAGGCCTGGCGCCCGAGGCGGTGGCCCAGGCCGTGACCGACCTCAAAGCCAGCGAGCCCGAGCGCGCCTTCGCCGTCTGGCGCAAAAAGTTCGGCACCCCCGCCACCACGCCCGCTGAGCGCGCCAAGCAGGTGCGCTTTCTGGCCGGCCGGGGCTTTGGCGGCGAGGCCATTGCGCGTGTGGTGTCGGGGGCGTTTGATGCGGATGAGGTCTAAATTGGCATACTATGCCATTCATGAACTTCGGAGGGCTGTAATGCCAACACGCAACGTTGTACTTACCGAGCACCAAGCTGCTCTGGTTGAAGGCTTGGTCGCCGGTGGACGGTACCAAAACGCAAGCGAGGTTTTGCGCGAGGGCTTGCGTCTCATTGAGACACGCGAGTCCGAGGATGCCTTGCGCCTTAAGGCGCTTCAAGCTGCGGTTCAGGTCGGATTGGCTGATAGTGAGGCAGGCCGGTATACCGATTTCAATTCTTCCGAATCACTCACACAACACCTGAAAACGCTTGCGAAGAAGGCGATTGCTAGCGCATGACACGCCCATGGACGGTGCGACTCGTAGCAGTGTCGGAACGCGACTATCTGGAAGTCATCCAACGCAGCGCTCAGGACTTTGGCCCGCGTCAGGCCGAGGCGTATGCGCAAACCCTGGCGTCGGCCCTTGATGCCCTGCGTGAAAAAGGCCCAATGGCCATTGGTGTCAAAGAGCGCGAAGAAATTGGCTCCGGCATTTTTACCTTGCATGCAGCAAGATCCAAACGCAAGGCCAGCCACTTTTTGGTGTTCAGGGTCCTAGAGGCGCAAACTATTGAGGTCCTCCGAATCCTTCATGACCGCCTGGATTTGGCCAGGCATATTTCGCTAAAGCAATGACTTGCAGGCGACGTAGGAAAGAACTTTATTTCCTGAACCGCAAGCGCCTGCCCCGTCGCGCCCCAGCCCCTCACATCCCCAGCATCAACTCCAAGTTTTGCACCGCCGCGCCGCTGGCGCCTTTGCCCAGGTTGTCCAAGCGCGCCACCAGCAGGGCGTGCGCAAAGCCGTCGGTGGCCGCGTCATTGGCAAACACGCGCAGTTCCATTTGGTTGGTGCCGGCCAGGGCTACGGCGTCTAGTTTGTAGTCGGGGGTGGCGGGCTCAACTGTCACGTAGCGGCTGCCTTTGTAATGGGCGTACAGCGCGGCTTCCAGGTCTTGGGCGCTCGGTTTGCCTGGCAACTGGTCTAGGTGCAGCGGCAGCTGCACCAGCATGCCTTGGGCGAAATTGGCCACGGATGGCACAAACAAGGGGCGGCGCGTCAGGCCGGTGCAATGCATGATCTCAGGAATGTGTTTGTGCTTCAGGCCCAGCGCGTAGAGCTCCAGCGCCGGGGCGTTCCCCGCTTCATAGGCCTCCATCATGGGCCGCCCGCCGCCCGAATAGCCGCTGACCGCGGGCAAACACACGGGAAAGTCGGCGGGAATCAGGCCCGCGTCAATCAAGGGGCGCAAGAGCGCAATGGCGCCGGTGGCATAGCAGCCGGGGTTGGCCACGCGCTGGGCGCTGGCAATACGCTCGGCCTGACCGGCGCAGAGTTCGGCAAAGCCGTAGACCCAGCCCGGTGCCGTGCGGTGCGCGGTGGACGCGTCAATGATGCGTGGGCCCGCTTTGCCAGTCTCCAGCGCCAGGGCGTCCACCATGGCCACCGATTCGATGGCCGCGTCGTCGTGCAGGCACAAAATGACCACGTCGGCCTGGGCTAGGAGCGCGCGTTTGGCGTGGGCGTCTTTGCGCAGCGCGGGGTCAATGCGCAGCAATTCAAGTCCGGCCATGGTGCTCAGGCGCTCGCGGATTTGCAGGCCGGTGGTGCCGGCTTCGCCGTCAATAAAAATCTTTTTCATGGAAAAAATGGTCTTTGAATAGATAACAAAACCGTGTCACTTTTTGGGCCAGTTCGCCCGAAAAAATCCTTGTCTCCCCCGTAAGAACGGGGCAAGTTTGGTGCAGCGCACCATGATACAGTTCTGCGGTTAAGCGCCCTGGGCCACATTTGGCCGCTCCGTGCCGCCCTGGCCCGGCCTACAACAGTTCCGTCGCAAAGAGAGAAGTCATGAAGATCCACGAATACCAAGGCAAGGAAATCTTGCGCAATGCGGGCGTGCCCGTACCCCGCGGCATCCCCGCGTTTACCGTGCAAGAGGCTGTGGAAGCCGCGCAAAAACTCGGCGGCCCGGTCTGGGTGGTCAAGGCGCAAATCCATGCCGGCGGTCGCGGCAAGGGCGGCGGCGTCAAGCTGGCGCGCTCGATTGACGAAGTCAAAGCGCTGGCCACCGAAATCTTGGGCATGCAACTCGTGACCCACCAAACCGGGCCAGAGGGCCAAAAAGTGCGTCGCCTCTTGATTGAAGACGGCGCCGACATCAAAAAAGAATACTACGTGTCCGCCGTGACCGACCGCGCCAGCCAGCGCGTGGCCATGATCGTGTCCAGCGAAGGCGGCATGGACATTGAAGGCGTGGCCCACGACACGCCCGAGAAAATCGTGACCGAAATCGTTGACCCGGCCCTGGGCCTGACCGACGCGCAAGCCAAAAAGCTGTCCGACGCCATTGGCGTGCCCGCAGCGTCCACCGCGCAAGCCGTGGACGTGCTGCAAAAGCTGTACAAAATCTACATGGACACCGACGCCAGCCTGGTCGAGATCAACCCCTTGATTCTTGAAGGCAACGGCAACATCAAGGCTCTGGACGCCAAGTTCAACTTTGACGCCAACGCCCTGTTCCGCCACCCCGAAATCGTGGCCTACCGCGATCTGGACGAAGAAGACCCCGCCGAAGTCGAGGCTTCCAAGTTTGACCTGGCCTACATCAGCCTGGACGGCAACATCGGTTGCCTGGTCAACGGTGCCGGCTTGGCCATGGCCACCATGGACACCATCAAGCTGTTTGGCGCCGAGCCCGCCAACTTCTTGGACGTGGGCGGCGGCGCTACTCCTGAGAAAGTGACCGAAGCCTTCAAGATCATGCTGAAAAACCCCAAGGTCAAGGCCATTTTGGTCAACATCTTTGGCGGCATCATGAAGTGCGACACCATTGCCACCGGCATCATCGTGGCCTGCAAGGCAGTGAACTTGTCCGTGCCCCTGGTGGTGCGCATGAAGGGCACCAACGAAGAGATGGGCAAGCAAATGCTGGCCGACTCTGGCCTGCCCATCATCAGCGCCGACACCATGGCTGACGCCGCCCAAAAAGTGGTTGCCGCTGTCAACGCCCACGCTTAAAGCCAGAAAGAACCAAGCCATGTCGATCTATATCAACAAAGACACCCGCGTCATCACCCAAGGCATTACCGGCAAAACCGGCCAGTTCCACACCGAAAAGTGCCAGGAATACGCCAACGGCAAAG
>CANCJD010000168.1 GCA_947378275.1 Comamonadaceae bacterium | reverse complement strand
TCAATGGCGTCGTTCAAAAAGCGGTCCAGCAGCACGGGTGAATCGTGGCTCACCTTGACGGCTTCGCGCATATAGCGCTCTAGGTCGCGCTGCTCGTGCACGATTTCCATGGCGCGGCCACCAAGCACGTAGCTGGGGCGCACCACCAGCGGGTAGCCCAGGGCGGCGGCTTTTTCCAGCGCTTCGGGCTCGGTGCGGGCGGTGGCGTTGGGCGGCTGGCGCAGTTCCAGCGCATGCAGCAGCTTTTGGAAACGCTCGCGGTCTTCGGCGGCGTCAATCATGTCCGGGCTGGTGCCGATGATGGGCACGCCGTTGGCTTCCAGATCGAGTGCGAGCTTCAACGGCGTTTGGCCGCCGTATTGCACGATCACACCGACTGGCTTTTCTTTGTCCACGATTTCCAGCACGTCTTCCAGGGTGAGCGGCTCAAAGTAGAGGCGGTCTGAGGTGTCGTAGTCGGTGGACACGGTCTCGGGGTTGCAGTTGACCATGATGGTCTCGTAGCCGTCTTCGCGCATGGCCAATGCCGCGTGCACGCAGCAGTAGTCAAACTCGATGCCCTGGCCAATGCGGTTGGGCCCGCCGCCGAGCACCATGATCTTCTTGTTGTTGGTGGGCGCGGCCTCGCACTCGGCGCCTTGCGCCTCGTAGGTCGAATACATATAGGCGGTGTGCGTGCCAAATTCGGCTGCGCAGGTGTCCACGCGCTTGTAGACGGGACGCACACCCAGGGCGATGCGCTTGTTGCGCACGGCGGTGTCGGTGGTTTTGAACTGGCGCGCCAGGCGGCGGTCCGAAAAACCTTTTTGCTTGAGCGCGCGCAGCGTGGGCGCGTCCATGGCGTCCAGCGCAGAACCGGTAGCGGGTTGCGGCAAGCCTTCAATTTCCAGCTCAATCTTGACGATTTGCTCAATTTGCACCAAAAACCAGGGGTCGATCTTGGTCAGCGCGAACACTTCGTCCACGCTCATACCCTGGGCAAACGCGTCGCCCACGTACCAGATGCGCTCGGGGCCGGGTTCGCCCAGCTCTTTTTCCAGCACTTCGCGGTCTTGCGTTTTCTCGTTCATGCCGTCCACGCCCACTTCCAGGCCGCGCAGGGCTTTCTGGAAGGACTCCTGGAAGGTACGGCCCATGGCCATCACCTCGCCCACCGACTTCATTTGGGTGGTCAGGCGGCTGTCGGCGGCGGGGAATTTCTCAAACGCAAAACGCGGGATTTTGGTAACCACGTAGTCGATGCTGGGCTCAAAACTGGCAGGTGTGGCGCCGCCGGTAATGTCGTTGCGCAGCTCGTCGAGCGTGAAGCCGACCGCCAGCTTGGCGGCAATTTTGGCAATCGGGAAACCCGTGGCCTTGGAAGCAAGTGCGCTGGAGCGCGAGACGCGCGGGTTCATCTCGATCACCACCATGCGGCCATCGACCGGGTTGATGGAAAACTGCACGTTGGAGCCACCCGTGTCCACGCCAATCTCGCGCAGCACGGCCAAAGAAGCATTGCGCAGAATCTGGTATTCCTTGTCGGTCAGGGTTTGCGCAGGAGCCACCGTGATCGAGTCACCGGTGTGCACGCCCATGGGGTCCAGGTTTTCAATCGAGCAGACGATGATGCAGTTGTCCGCCTTGTCGCGCACCACTTCCATCTCGTACTCTTTCCAGCCCAAGAGCGACTCTTCAATCAAAAGCTCGTTGGTGGGCGAGGCTTCCAGGCCGCGTTTGCAAATCGTCTCGAACTCTTCGGCGTTGTAGGCAATGCCGCCGCCGGTGCCGCCCAGCGTGAAACTGGGGCGGATGACCGTGGGAAAACCCAGCGTCTTTTGCACGCCCCAGGCCTCATCCATGCTATGGGCGATGCCAGAGCGGGCCGAACCCAGACCGATTTTGGTCATTGCGTCCTTGAACTTGAGCCGGTCATCGGCCTTGTCAATGGCCTCGGGCGTGGCGCCAATGAGTTCGACCTTGTATTTTTCGAGCACGCCGTTGTGCCAAAGGTCCAGCGCGCAGTTCAGCGCCGTCTGGCCGCCCATGGTGGGCAAAATCGCGTCGGGCCTTTCCTTGGCGATGATTTTTTCTACGGTTTGCCAGGTGATGGGCTCGATGTAGGTCACGTCCGCCGTGTCCGGGTCGGTCATGATGGTCGCAGGGTTGCTGTTGATCAGAATGACCTTGTAGCCCTCTTCGCGCAGCGCCTTGCAGGCCTGCACGCCGGAATAGTCAAACTCACAGGCCTGACCGATGATGATGGGCCCGGCGCCGATGATCAGAATGCTTTTGATGTCGCTGCGTTTTGGCATGTTCTCTGCTGCTCTCTACTTATTTTGTGGCCGCGCACCGGGCGCCGCCGCTGTTACTACTAAAACCGAAGGTAATTGGTCCGGCGGCTCAGGCCAGACTGGCATTGGCCAGCTTGACCCCAAACCAGACAAACACCGCGCCCACGGCGCTGGACAAACTGGCCGACAACTTGTGGCGTGCCCGAAAGCCTTGCGCCAGGCGGGCGCCGGCAAAAATCAAAACCGACAAATACAGGGCGCTAAAGCCCATGACGATGGCGCTCAAAATCAAGAAAGGCACGACGGGCGTGTCGTAGGTGGGGTCAATGAACTGCACAAAAAACGAAAGCAAAAACAATATCGCCTTCGGGTTGAGCAAACTCACCAGGAGTGCGCGTTTGAAAGGCTGCGCCATGTGCGCGGGAATCTCGGGCTCGGCCTGCGCGGGCAAATCCGCACTGCGCCATTTTTTGAGCGCCGCCAGCAGCAATTGCACGCCAACCCAGCTCAGATACGCGGCGCCCGCATACTTCACCACCATAAAAAGCGCAGGCGTGGTGCGCAGCAAACCGGCCGCGCCCAGGCCCACCAGCGCCAGCAGCACCGTGTCGCCCAGGAACACGCCCAAAGCGCCCTGAAAACCCGCCTTGACGCCACGCGCTGTGGCGACCGACAAGATGAACAAGGAATTGGGGCCGGGCAGCAAGATGATGCCAAAGGCGCCAATCACATAGGTCCACAGGTCGGTCACGCCATAAAAGCTCATGCCCGCGACTCCATCTCCCGGATAAAGCGGTCAAACAGGTAGCCAATATCGTGCGGGCCGGGCGAGGCTTCCGGGTGACCCTGGAAGCAAAAGGCCGGCTTGTCCGTGCGCTCCAGCCCTTGCAGCGTGCCGTCAAACAGGCTGATGTGGGTGGCGCGCAAATTGGCGGGCAGGCTCTTTTCGTCCACCGCAAAACCGTGGTTCTGGCTGGTGATGCTGACGCGCCCAGTTCCTAAGTCTTTGACCGGATGGTTGGCGCCGTGGTGGCCAAACTTCATCTTGAAGGTCTTGGCGCCCGAGGCCAGCGCCATGATCTGGTGGCCCAGGCAGATGCCAAACACCGGCACGCCGGATTCGATCAACGCGGCTGCAGCGGAAATAGCGTAGTCGCAAGGCTCGGGGTCGCCGGGGCCGTTGCTCAGAAAAATGCCGTTGGGCTGGAGCTTTTGCACCTCGGAGGCAGGCGTTTGCGCAGGCACCACGGTCACTTTGCAACCGCGCTCGCTCAGCATGCGCAGAATATTCTTTTTGACGCCAAAGTCATAGGCCACCACATGGAATTTGGGTGCGGTTTGCTGGCCATAGCCCTGTCCCAAGGTCCATTCGGATTCGGTCCACGCGTAGCTCTTGTCGGCGCTGACCACACGGGCCAAATCCAGGCCGGCCATCGACGGCGCGCCCTTGGCGGCAGCCACGGCTTGGGCAATCACGGCATCCGTCACGGATTCACCTGCGCCAAGCGCCCAGATGCAGCCGTTTTGTGCGCCCTGCTCGCGCAGTTGGCGCGTCAGTTGGCGGGTGTCGATGTTGGCAATGGCCACGGTACCGTGGGTTTGCAAATAGGCACTCAGCGTCTGAGTGCTGCGAAAGTTGGACGCAACCAGGGGCAGGTCTTTGATCACCAGACCGGCGGCGTGCACCGCGTCAGACTCGACGTCTTCCGGGTTGGTGCCGTAGTTGCCGATGTGGGGATAGGTCAGCGTAACGATCTGTTGGCAATAGCTGGGGTCGGTCAGGATTTCCTGGTAGCCGGTCATGGAGGTGTTGAACACCACTTCACCGAC
>CANCJD010000167.1 GCA_947378275.1 Comamonadaceae bacterium | reverse complement strand
TCGAACTTGGCGCCTTGCTCGCCGTCGTTGAACAGCCAGCCGGTGTAATGCACGGTGACGTTTTTGCCGACCACGGCGAGTTCGCCTTCGCCCACCACGGTGTCGATGTATTGCAGGCCAGAGTTGGATGTTTGCATGGGGAAATCCTTTAAAGACTAATAAAAGTGAGGGGAATAAACGGAGAAAAACTAAACGGCGGGCGGCAAGCTGCAGGCCCATTTGGTGGCAAAACTTTGCAGGTCGCCCAGGCGTTTGAGCAACTCAGCGCCTAACGCAGTGACGGTATAGCCCTCGCCGCCGTGGGTCAGCAGGCCGGCCGCGCGCAATTCCTTGATGCGGGTATTAAGCGTGTTGGGCGTGATGCCGCCCACCGAATCTTGCAGCAGCCGGAAGGTTTGTGGGTGGCCGTCGCGCAGCGCCCAGAGCACGCGCATGGCGTAGCGCGACTCCAGAAGGCCCAGTAATTGGCCCACGACTAGCGTGGCACTTTGGGTTACAGACGGTGTGGCGGGGCGCATGGGCGGTGATCGGACGGGCAAAGGCGAGCGTGGTCGGGCTTGAAAAAAGCGGGCTTACAAAGTGGCTTGCACATCGTGCAGCAGCGCGGGCGTGGGCTCGGGCAGCACGCCAAACCATGCTTCAAATGCAGCGCGGGCCTGGTGGATCAGCATGCCCAGGCCATAGGCAACGGGGTTGCCCCGCGCCACTGCTGCGGCCAGCAAGGGCGTGAGACGCGGCACATACACGATGTCTGACACCAGCGCCTGCGGGGGCAGGGCGTTCAAGTCCAAGTCGAGTGCGGGTTCGCCGTGCATGCCTTGGTTGGTGGTGTTGACCAACAGCGCGATGCCTGAGAGCGCCTGCGCGCGCGCCTCCCAGGCCACGGCGCGCACCTGGGGGCCAAACTCGTGTGCCAGCGCCTGCGCCTTCTCAGGGCTGCGGTTGCACAGGCGCACTTCGGGCACGCCAGCGTCCAGCAGGGCCGCCAGCACCGCGCGGGCTGCGCCACCTGCGCCAATCACCAGGGCCGGGCCCGCGTCAGCGCGCCAGTCGGGCTGCGCCTCTTGCAGGCTGTGCAGGTAGCCAAAAGCGTCGGTGTTTTTGCCGGTGAGGCTGCCGTCGGCTTCCACCACCACGGTGTTGATGGCGCCTATGCGCTGGGCCAGCGGCTCCACGCGGTCCACCATGGAGAGCGCCGCCACCTTGTGCGGAATGGTCAGGTTGCAGCCGGCAAAGCCGAGTTTGGGCAGGCCGCGCAGGGCGGCTTCCAAATCTTCGGGCCGCACCGGCAACTGCACATAAGCGCCGCGCAGGCCGTACTGGGCAATCCAGTGGTTGTGGATGAGCGGCGAGCGCGAATGCGCCACCGGCCAACCCATAACGCCGGCCAGCACGTAAGACGTTTTACCGGCAGGGGCTTTTTCAGCCACAGTGTTACAGCGTGTCGGTGAAGCTGCGCAGCTTGTCGCTGCGGCTGGGGTGCTTGAGCTTGCGCAGCGCCTTGGCTTCGATCTGGCGAATGCGCTCGCGCGTCACGTCAAACTGCTTGCCCACTTCTTCCAGGGTGTGGTCGCTGGCCATCTCAATACCAAAGCGCATGCGCAGCACCTTGGCTTCGCGCGGTGTGAGGCTGTCCAAAATGTCTTTGACCACGTCGCGCAGGCCGGCTTGCATGGCCGCTTCCATGGGCGCGGTGTTGGCACCGTCTTCAATGAAGTCGCCCAGGTGGCTGTCGTCATCGTCGCCAATCGGGGTTTCCATGGAGATCGGTTCTTTGGCGATCTTCATGATCTTGCGGATCTTGTCCTCAGGAATTTCCATGCGCTCGGCCAGAACCGATGCGTCGGGCTCAAAGCCAAACTCCTGCAAGTGCTGGCGGCTGATGCGGTTCATCTTGTTGATGGTTTCGATCATGTGCACCGGAATACGGATGGTGCGCGCCTGGTCGGCAATCGAGCGGGTAATGGCCTGGCGGATCCACCAGGTGGCATAGGTGGAGAACTTGTAACCCCGGCGGTATTCAAACTTGTCCACCGCTTTCATCAGGCCGATGTTGCCTTCCTGGATCAGGTCCAGGAACTGCAGGCCGCGGTTGGTGTATTTCTTGGCAATCGAGATCACCAGGCGCAAATTGGCCTCGATCATCTCTTTCTTGGCGGCGCGGCTCGATGCTTCGCCCTGGTTCATGCGCTTGTTGATGTCTTTGAGCAAATCAAGCGGCACCACGACCCGGGTTTGCAGGTCGGTGAGTTTTTGCTGGATGTCTTGCACCGGCGGAATATTGCGCGCCATCACCGTGCTCCAGGGCTTGCCGGCGGCGGCTTGCTTTTCAATCCATTTCAGATTGAGCAGCTGGCTGGCTACTTTGTTGCCGTTTTTGTCACGGCCGCTGAAGTCGGCAATGAAGTTCTCTTGGCTGTAGCCGCATTTGTCCACAATGATGCGGCGCAGTTCGCGCTCTTTCTTGCGGATGTCGTCCACCTGGCCGCGCACCATGTCGCACAGCTTCTCAATCGCTTTGGCGGTAAAGCGGATCGTCATCAGCTCTTCGCTGAGCAGCTTTTGCGTCTTCATGTAGCTGGGGGACCCGTGGCCCTCTTTGTCGTAGATGCCGTGCATCTTTTCGAACAACTCGCGCAGGTGGTCAAAGCGGATCAGGGCTTCGCGTTTGAGCTCTTCGAGCTTTTTGGTCAGCGCCTTGGAGCCGCCCTTGCCGTCGTCGTCGTCATCGGCGTCAAATTCGTCAAAGTCTTCTTCGGCCACATAGTCGTCGGCCTCGTTGGGGTTGGAAAAACCGTCAACGATGGTGGTAATCACCACCTTGCCTTCGCGGATTTCTTCGCCCAGGCGCAGGATTTCGGCAATCGTGGCGGGGGAGCCAGAGATCGCCTCCATCATGGCCATCAGGCCGCCTTCGATGCGCTTGGCAATCTCGATTTCGCCTTCGCGGGTGAGCAGCTCGACCGTGCCCATTTCGCGCATGTACATGCGCACCGGGTCGGTGGTGCGGCCAAACTCGCTGTCCACGGTACTTAAGGCGGCTTCGGCTTCTTCTTCGGCCTCGGCCTCGGTAGCGGCAGTAGCCACATTGTTGTTGAGCAGCAGGGTTTCGGCGTCAGGTGTTTGTTCGTAAACGGCCACACCCATGTCGTTGAGCATGGAAATCACCACTTCCAGCGTTTCGGCATCCACCAGCTTGCCGGGCAAGTGGTCAGAAATTTCGCCGTGCGTCAGGTAGCCACGGGTGCGACCGAGCTTGATCAGGGCCACAAAGGCCAGGCGGCGTTTGGTTTTTTCTTCCTCAGACAGGATGGTTTCTTCCAGTCCGAATTCTTTCATCAAGGCGCGCTCTTTGGCCTTGCTGATTTTCATGCGCAAAGGCTTGACCTTTTCGCCGGTGGCGCTGACGGCCACGGGTTCAGCTTCCAACTCGGATTCAATGTCTGACAGGTCGGCGTCGGCGTCGTCGGCGCTGGCAGCGGCCTTGGCTTTGCCCTTAGCGGCAGTTTTTGCGGCGGGCTTACCTGCAGCCTTTGTCGGTACTTTTTCTGCGGCTTTTGCAGCTGGTTTGGCTGCAGTCTTGGTGGCAGTGGTTTTACTGGCTGGCTTGGCTTCAGTCACAGGGGCTGCGGTTTTTGCAGCGGGCTTGGCCGCTGCTTTGGTTTTGGCCGGCTTGGCCTGGTTGAGCAAGGCGTCGGCAGCGGCCTGGAGTTCAGCTTTGGAGAGGGACACAGATTTCACTTTCTTGAGGGGCGCAGCGGTAACTACGGCAGCAGGCGCCACTTTGGCTGCCGCTTTCGTAGTTGTTTTTACCGGTGCTTTTGCGGCAGGTTTTGCCGCCGTTTTGGCCGTCGGTTTAGCGACGGCTTTGGCTGCGGGCTGAACGGGCTTGGCGGATTTGGATGCGGGCATAGTGAACCTTGGAACCACAAAAAAACAAACGGATCAGACAGCAGCCACCGGCAAAAGGCCGGTATGGCGCCTGGGGCGAAAAAACAAATGGGAGCGAAGGAGAGAAATTCAACCGGCAAGGTGTACGGGCGAACATTTGGTTTGCAGTCCTTGCGGAAGGGTGGCCTGGGTGATCGGTGTCACTGCGTGGCCGGAAGTCCGGAG
>CANCJD010000166.1 GCA_947378275.1 Comamonadaceae bacterium | reverse complement strand
CGAGACGATTCTTGGTGAGATATGTAGCGCCACAGCCAGGCTGATGCGCTGTTCGAGCCGACCGCTTAGTCGATGTATTCCTTGGCGGCGGCGATCACTGGGCTCCACTTGGCGATTTCTGCGGCAACGAACTTCTTGTGCTCGGCGGGTTCTACGCGTTTGTCGTTGATGATGACGGCGCCCAGCGCTTCCTGCTTCTTGATGAATTCAGGGTCTTTCAAGGCCAGTTTCAGGGCACGGTTGATTTTTGCCACCACGTCGGCCGGCGTTCCCTTGGGTGCGTACAGGCCGTGCCAGATGCTCACATCAAAACCTTTGAGTCCATCTTCTTGCAAAGTCGGCAGGTCTTTGAGCGCGGGAGTGGTCAGGCGCTTGGACGTGGTCACACCGTAGGCGATCACTTTTTTCGCCTCAATTTGCGCGGTGGTGTTGGTGGTCTGGTCGCACATCAGGTCAATTTGACCGCCCATCAAGTCGACCATCGCGGGCGCCGTGCCCTTGTAGGGAATGGCGGTCATGTCGATTTGCAGCGCGTTTTGAAACATCAGGCCGCACAGGTGCGATGCCGAACCAATGCCAGCGTTGCCCAAATTAACCTTGCCCTTGTGGGCATTGAGCCAGTCGCGGAACTCTTTGAAGTTCTTGGCCGGCATCGTGGGCCTGGCGATAACGGTCATGGGCACTTCATTGATCATGCCCAGGTATTCAAAATCAGACTCCACCTTGAAAGGCATGTTGCGCAACAAATTAGGCATGGTCGCCATGGCGATATGGTTGAGCAAAATGGTGTAGCCGTCGGGTGCAGCCTTGGCCACGCGATTAGAGCCGATTGAACTGCCTGCCCCCAGCACGTTGTCTACCACAATCGTGACGTCTCCCAAGGGTTTGCGCATGGCTTCAGCCAAATCGCGGGCCACCCGGTCTGTGGGTCCGCCAGCGGCGAAGGGCACCACCAAGGAAATGGTTTTAGACGGGTAGTTGTCGGCGTAGGCGAAAACTGCGGACAGTGCAGCCACAAGGGCGACCAATTTTTTCATCAAAAAACTCCAAAACAATAAAAGCACAGTCTAGCGCGATTAGGACCACGGCCTCTGCGCGCAATTACCCGGATCATCGGCAAAATTATTCCGCGCCGCAGCACAATAAAGCGCGAGGGCGGCCCCTGCAGCGCACGTCACTGGTAGCTGCGCGCGTCCTCAATCACCTTACCGTCGTTGGGCAGGCTGCCCGGGGCGCCCAGTTCCACCGCCGCGCGCAGCTTGGTCACGTCGCGCACGGCTTCAGCCAGGCGGTCGGCCAGACCGTCGGCGCCAGACGCGCTTTCCACCTTGAGGGTCATTACGTCTTGGGCCATGGCGCCGCTAACCACCAGGCGCGCGCGCAGCACTTCAGGAAAGCGCTTGGCGATCTGGTCCACCTGCTCGGGGTGCACAAACATGCCACGAATCTTGGTGGTCTGGTCGGCGCGGCCCATCCAGCCCTTGATGCGCACATTGTTGCGCCCGGTGGGGCAGGGTCCAGCCAATACCGCCGACAGGTCGCCGGTGCCAAAGCGAATTAAGGGATAAGCCGGGTTCAGCGTGGTCACCACCACCTCGCCGACTTCGCCTATGGCCACCGGGTCGCCGGTGCCGGGGCGCACGATCTCCAGAATCACGCCTTCGTCCACGACCAGGCCTTGGCGGGCGGCAGTCTCATAAGCGATCAGTCCCACATCGGCTGTGGCGTAGCACTGGTAGGCGTCTACGCCGTGGGCCGTCATCCAGTCGCGCAGGGACGGCGGAAAGGCCTCGCCCGAGACCAGCGCCCGGCGCAGGCTGGGTACAGGAACTCCGAGCTCCAAGGCTTTTTCCAGGATGATTTTCAGAAAACTGGGGGTGCCGATGTAGCCGGCCGGCTGCAGCTCCGCCATGGCGCTGACCTGTTGCTCGGTCTGGCCCGTGCCGCCCGCAAACACGGTGCAACCCAGCGCGTGGGCACCGGTTTCCATCATCGATCCCGCAGGGGTGAAGTGGTAGCTAAAGCAGTTGTGAATCAGCTCGCCCCGGCGAAAGCCAGCGGCAAACAGGGCCCGCGCCATACGCCAGTAGTCGGCGCCCTGCCCTTCGGGCTCGTAAATGGTGCCGGGGCTGGCAAACACGCGCGGCATGGACGCGCCAAAGCCCAGGGCGCTAAAGCCACCGAACACATTGCCACCGGACGCACGGACTGCTTTTTGCTGCTCCAGCAAAGCGTGTTTGCGAATCACAGGCAACGTGGCCAAGGCCTCCCGCGTGGTGATAGAAGCAGCGTCAATGTGCGCCAGCGAATGCGCAAAGGCTGGGGCATGCGCCTTGGCGTGGGCAATGTGCGCGGGCAATGCGGCCAACAAGGCGGCTTCGCGCACGGCGGGGGCGCGGTGTTCAAGCGCGTCGTAATGGTCTGACATGCGATTTCCTTTGGGGTTTATGCCAGCCAGCGCTTGCGCCGCTTGTAGCTTTTGACGTCTTTGAAACTCTTGCGCTCGCCGCCGCCCACGCCCAGGTAGAACTCCTTGACGTCTTCGTTGCTCGCCAGGTCGCTGGCCGCGCCGTCCATCACCACCCGGCCCGATTCCATGATGTAGCCGTAGTCGGCGTAGCGCAGCGCCATATTGGTGTTTTGCTCGGCCAGCAAGAACGTGACTTTTTCCTTGGCATTGAGGTCTTTGACGATCTCGAACACCTCTTCCACGATTTGTGGCGCCAGGCCCATGGACGGCTCGTCGAGCAGCACCATGCTGGGGTTGGCCATCAGCGCGCGGCCAATGGCGCACATTTGCTGTTCGCCGCCCGAGGTATAGGCCGCTTGGCTGGCGCGCCGGGTCTTGAGCCGTGGAAAATAGGCATAGACCTTTTCCAGATTCGCGTCCACCTCGGCCTTGTTTTTGCGGGTGTAGCCGCCGGTCAGCAGGTTTTCCTCGATGGTCAGGTGGGCGAAGCAGTGGCGGCCCTCCATGACCTGCACCACACCGCGCTCCACCAGGTCGGCGGGCGACAGGTTTTCGATGCGCTCCCCACGCAGCTCAATGCTGCCCTTGGTCACCGCACCGCGCTCGCCCGCCAGCAAATTGCTGATGGCGCGCAATGTCGTGGTTTTGCCCGCGCCGTTGCCGCCCAGGATGGCCACAATGCCGCCCTCGGGCACTTGCAGGGAAACCCCCTTGAGCACCAGGATGACGTGGTTGTAAATGACTTCAATGCCATTGACGTTGAGTACGATTTTTTGAGCGTCCATTTTTTTTGCCTTCACCAATCCTCAGCGCAAGCTCGGGGGCAGCGCTGGGGATTGGCGGCTCCACAGAGCCACCAAAGCAGTCAGATTACGACTGGCAATCCGCCGGGGTGCGCGGTGTCAGCTTCTTGTCGGCGGCGTATTTGGCCGCTTGCGCCTTGACCATGGGCTTGATGATTTGCTCATCGCCCTGCATCCAGTCGGAGGTGATCTTCCAGCCCTTGCCGTCCCAGGTATGGATACGCGCCCAGGACGCACCCATGTGGTCAGCGCACGAGGTGCTGATGGGGCGCAGCACGCCGCCAAATCCCAGGGCGTCAAGCTTGGGTTGGGTCAGGTTCAGGTTTTCCAGGCCCCAGCGCACTTGTTCGCCGGTCATGACCTTGCCTTTGCCAAAACGCTCTTGGGCAGCACGGATGCCTTCGACGGTGAGCATCGCGCTCATGGCGCCGCGCAAGTACAGCACTTGGCCGACTTCTTCTTTCGGTCCGGTGCCCTGGCCTTTGGCGTGCAGAGTGGCCAAGGCTTCCTTGGTCACTTTGGCGTTGAAGTCAGCGCTGCTTTGCAGCACCACCGAGTTGTAGCCCTTGGCGCCTTCGCCCACGTCTTGCACATCAGGCTCAGCGCCCGACCACCACACGCCGTACATCTTGTCACGGGGGTAACCGGTGGCTTGCGCTTCTTTGAGCGCGGTGGAATTCATCACGCCAAAGCCCCACAGAATCGTGTAGTCGGGGCGTGATTGGCGCACTTGCAGCCAGGTGGCTTTTTGTTCCACGCCAGGCGCGGTCACGGGCAAGAGTTGCAGCTCAAAGCCATGGTCGCGGGCACGCTCTTGCAAAATCGGCAGAGACTCTTTGCCAAACGGGCTGTCGTGGTAGACCAAGGCGATCTTCTTGCCCTTGAGCTTGTCCAGGCCGCCTTCGCGCTT
>CANCJD010000165.1 GCA_947378275.1 Comamonadaceae bacterium | reverse complement strand
TGGTGCAAGCGGCATAAATTAAGATCACACCATGAGTAATTTTCAGTTGGGTTTGGCCGTCATCGGCGGTTTGGTATTGCTGGGCCTGGTGGTGCACAGCGCCTGGTCGGCGCGGGTCAACGCCCCCAAACAGGCGCAGGCCAGCGCGCCGGCGGACGATGTCCAGCACGAACCCGGCTTTGATGACTCTGGTTTTGAGGCTATTCACCTTCACCCGCACCACGCGCGCCGCCTGCCCATTGATGCGCTGATCGACGCCGTGGCCGCCATCAACCTTGACCCCCTGGCCGAAGAAGTGACGGGCGAAGCCGCACTGGCGGCCATGCCCAGCACCCGGCGCGCCGGTACCAAGCTCTTCTCCATAGAAGGCTTTAACTCCGACCTGCAGGAATGGGAGTCGCCTGCGGCTGGTGCGCACTACAGCGTGTTCCAGGCCGGTGTGCAACTGGCCAACCGTTCGGGCGCGCTGAATGACATTGAGTATTCCGAGTTTGTGGTCAAAACCCAGGCTTTTGCTGACGCCATTGGCGCCACGCCCGAGTTTCCGGAAATGCGTGACGAAGTGGCGCGCGCCCGTGAATTGGACAACTTTGCCAGCGCCCACGACGCACAACTCGGCCTGAACCTGCGCGCCAGCAACGCGTCCTGGAGCCCGGGCTATGTCACGCAAATGGCCGCGCAGCAAGGATTTGTGCCCGGCCAGTTGCCCGGGCGCATGGTGCTGCCTGCGGTGGTGGAGGGCGCGCCGCCCGTGTTGTCGCTCACTTTTGACAGCCAAGCCGCCCTGGCAGAAGACCCGGCGCAGTCGGCGATTCGCGAACTCATCTTGCACCTGGACGTGCCCCAGGTGGACCGCAACGAGCAGCCTTTTGCCCGCATGTGCCAAGCCGCGCAGGCCATGGCGCAAAGCATGGAAGGCCAAGTCACCGACGACAACGGCCAGCCTTTGGCGCCTCAGGCGCTTGACGGTATTGCGCACGAACTGCAGCGTCTCTACGACATGTTGGAGGAGCGCGACTTTGCTGCAGGCTCCACGCTAGCGCGGCGCCTGTTTTCCTGAAGTCGGCCCCGAGCTCCCACGCGGCGGGCGGGCCAAGCAGCGATTTATTGACCCCTTGAGCGGCTGCGTCCATGCAAACCCCTGACCTTTTTTCATCACCGCAGCCTGAAACTGCCCCGCCAGAGCAGCGCATGGCGCAGCTGCGCAGCCTGTTGCAACACCACGGCCACCAGTACTACGTGCTCGACACCCCCGAGGTGCCCGACGCGGTGTATGACCAATGGTTCCAGGAGTTGCAGGCGCTGGAAGCGGCGCACCCGCAGTGGCGCACGCCCGATTCGCCCACCCAGCGCGTGGGTGGCAAGCCGCTGGACGCTTTTGCCTCGGTGCGCCACGCCGTGCCCATGCTCAGCATCCGCACCGAGACCGACACCGAATCAACCGGCGCGCTGGCCTTTGACACCCGGGTGCGCAAAGAGCTGGAGCTGACCGAGGAAGCGCCAGCGGTGGAATACGTCACCGAGCTCAAGTTTGACGGCCTGGCGATCAATTTGCGCTACCAGGGCGGTGTGCTGGTGCAAGCCACCACCCGGGGCGACGGTGAATATGGCGAGGACGTGACGCAAAACATCCGCACCATCGCCCAAATTCCCCTGAAATTGATGGCATCCGCCCAGATGAGCTTGCCCGAGGTGCTGGAAGTGCGTGGCGAGGTCTATATGCGGCGCGACGACTTTGAGGCGCTCAACGAGCGCCAGCGCGCGCGCATTGCGCATGGCGACAAGTGCGAGAAAACCTTTGTCAACCCGCGCAACGCCGCCGCTGGTGCGGTGCGCCAGCTCGACCCGGCGATTGCCGCACAGCGGCCATTGAGCTTTTTTGCCTATGGCGTAGGCGAGGTGCGCGGCACGTTAGCGGCGAGTACGCACATGGAACTGCTGCTCGCGCTCAAGGCCTGGGGCTTTCCGGTGGCCGAACTTACCAGCACCGCGCTGGGCGCTGACGGTTTGGTGGCCTTTCACCAGCGCATCGGTACGCTGCGCGACCAGCTGCCTTATGACATTGACGGCGTGGTCTACAAGGTCAACGCATTGGCGCTGCAGCAGCGCCTGGGTTTTGTGAGCCGCGAGCCGCGCTGGGCGGTGGCGCACAAATACCCGGCGCAAGAGCAGATCACTAACGTGCTGGCCATTGACGTGCAGGTGGGGCGCACCGGCAAACTCACCCCCGTGGCCAAACTCGCGCCCGTGTTTGTGGGCGGCGTGACGGTGACCAACGCCACCTTGCACAACGAAGACGAGGCCCGGCGCAAGGACGTGCGCGTGGGCGACACCGTGATCGTGCGCCGCGCAGGCGACGTGATTCCTGAGGTGGTGGGCGTGGTGCCCGAGAGCCTGGCGTCTGCCGCGCGCGGCGAAATATTTACCATGCCACGCATCTGCCCGGTCTGCGGGTCGGCGGCCGTGCGCGAAGAGGGCGAGGCCGACTACCGCTGCACCGGCGGCCTGTTTTGCAGCGCCCAGCGCAAGCAGGCGATATTGCATTTCGCCCAGCGCCGCGCGGTCGAAGTCGAAGGCCTGGGCGAAAAACTGGTGGACCAACTGGTGGACGCCGGCCTGATCCGCACGCTGCCCGATTTGTACCGCCTGGGCTTCACCGCCCTGGCCACGCTGGACCGCATGGCGGACAAGTCGGCGCAAAACATTGTGGACGCGTTGGAACAATCCAAAGAAACGACCTTGCCGCGCTTTTTGTTTGGCCTGGGCATTCGCCACGTGGGCGAGGCCACGGCCAAGGCGCTGGCACGCCACTTTGGCCAGATTGACGCCATCATGGACGCTTCTGAGGAGCAGCTCCTGGAGGTGAACGACGTGGGCCCCACGGTGGCACAAAGCATCCGCACATTTTTTGACCAAGCGCACAACCGCGAGGTCGTGGAACACTTACGCGCCTGCGGCATCCACTGGAGTGTGCTGGACGCCGCCAGCGACGCGCCCAAGCCGCTGGCCGGCCTGACCTTCGTCATCACCGGCACCTTGCCCACGCTGGGCCGCGACGCCGCCAAAGACCTGATCGAAGCCGCCGGGGCCAAGGTCTCGGGCTCGGTCAGCAAGAAAACCAGCTTTGTGTTGGCGGGCACCGAGGCGGGTAGCAAGCTCGACAAAGCCCGCGAACTGGGCGTTGCGGTGATTGACGAGGCCGCTTTGCGCCAGATGCTGGAGAACACCCCATGACCGTACGCGACATCCTCAAAATGGGCGATGCCCGCTTGTTGCGCGTGGCGCAGCCGGTGACTGCGTTTGACAGCGACGCTTTGCATTTGCTCATTACCGACTTGCTCGACACCATGCGCGCGGCCAACGGCGCGGGCTTGGCGGCGCCGCAAATTGGGGTGGATTTGCAAGTGGTGATTTTTGGCTCGCACGCGCGCAATCCGCGCTACCCTGACCGACCGGTGGTGCCACCCACGGTGCTGGTCAACCCGGTGATCACGCCGCTGGGTGAGGCCACCGAAGACGATTGGGAAGGCTGCCTGTCGGTGCCTGGCATGCGCGGCGTCGTGCCACGATGGTCGCGCATTCGCTACACCGGCTTTGACCAGTATGGCGACCCGATTGACCGCGAGGCTGAGGGCTTTCACGCCCGGGTGGTGCAGCACGAATGCGACCACCTGTGGGGCAAGCTCTACCCCATGCGCATGACGGACATGGCCAAGTTCGGTTTTACCGACGTGCTGTTTCCAGACATTGCCGCCGATGAAGACGACTAAAACCGGTCTGCCGCAGGTCGATTAGCTTTTGCCTGACTGCGCCTTCAGGGCCAGCGCCGCTTCCCGCACCAGTGCCGGGCCCCGGTAAATCAGGCCGGTGTAAATCTGCACCACATCCGCTCCGGCCTGCACTTTGGCCACCGCGTCGGCCCCACTCAAGATGCCACCCACCCCAATGATCGGAAACTGCGGCCCCAGCGCGCTGCGTAACTGCCGCACCACGGCGTTGCTCATGTCGCGCACCGGTGCGCCCGACAGGCCACCGGCTTCGTTGGAATGCGGCAGCCACTGCACTGCTTCGCGCGCCAGCGTGGTGTTGGTGGCAATCACGCCGTCCATTTGGTGGCGCAACAAGGTGGCGGCGATGACTGCGATTTGCTCTGCGTCCAGGTCGGGCGCGATTTTCAGGAACAGGGGCACGTGCTTGGCCACACGCTGGCCTTGGG
>CANCJD010000164.1 GCA_947378275.1 Comamonadaceae bacterium | reverse complement strand
GGCCCGGCTCGCGGGTTTTGACCGTGTCAGCCACGAGTTGGGCCAGTTCGGTGGTGGTTGCAAGGGGCCCGTGCTCCTGTCGGCGCGCGACAATCGCCTTTGCAATGCCGCTAGCAAACCGTTCTTCGCCGTAGTCACGTATCACCTCCGTAATGTGTTCAAGGTCCGCATCGGCCAGCCATTGGGCCACGCTGATGCCGCGCGTGGTGTCCATGCGCATGTCCAGCGGGCCTTCAAAGCGAAAGCTAAAGCCACGTGCCGGGCTGTCAATCTGGGGTGAACTCACGCCCAGGTCCATCAAAATACCCGACAGGCTGGCCGCCGGCAGTTCACCCAAATGCGAAAAACTCGTCTGCCGAATCGAGAAGCGTGGGTCGGTGATGTCGCTGGCCCGCGCCACGGCCTCTAGGTCGCGGTCATACGCAATCAGGTGACCTTGGGCAGAGAGGCGCGACAAAATGCGCCGGGAGTGCCCGCCACGCCCAAAAGTGGCGTCTACGTACACGCCGTCTTCGGATGTACTGGTGCTTTCGGGGGTGTTTTCGAGAAGGGCGTCCACCGCTTCCTGCAGCAGGACCGTGGTGTGCTCAAGCCTTGCGTCCACTGCGTCGCTCAAAAGGAAAAGTCTTTGAAGACGTCGGGCATCTGCTCTTGCATCGCCTTGGCTTCCTGGGCTTCGTAGGTGGCTTTGTCCCACAGCTCGAAGTGGTTGCCCATGCCCAAAAGCACGGTGTCTTTGCTGATGCCTGCGCTGGTGCGCAGCTCGGGCGAAATCAGGATACGCCCGGTGCCGTCAAGCTCCACGTCCATGGCGTTACCCAAAAAAATACGTTTCCACCACTGGGCTGACATGGGCAAGGCGGCAATGCGGTCGCGAAACAAATCCCACTCAGGGCGGGGAAAGACCATCAGGCAGCCATGGGGGTGTTTGGTGATCGTCAACAGGCCAGCGGCCACGGCGCTGAGCACGTCACGGTGCCGGGTCGGCACAGACAGCCGCCCCTTTGCATCCAGCGTGAGTGACGAAGCACCTTGAAACACCACAGAGACCCTCTTTTCCAATGCGCGTGGTTCAATGGCCTTGCGCTGCCAGATTTACCACTAAATTGCACTTTTTTGCACTTGTTTGCACTTTACCAGTAATTTGGGCGTCTGCGACAGCGCTAGATCAATTTTTTCCAATGAAATCAAAGACTTAGAAGCGTTCTTTCATTAAAAAATGGGTGAAAAGATGTTCTAGATTAAGCACTTAGGCTTCCTAGTGAAAGTAATGGTTCAAATGGCGTGAAACAAGTTGACAAACCTGCAGGCGCGGTCTGCTTGCCTTGCGCTGCAGGCCAGACGGAGGACGCAATCGGGGGGGGGGCTTAAGCCAACTCGCGCAGATGAAGCTGCGCAAACGCATCAATGCCAGCGGCAATCCATGCGGCGCCCACCAGCACACCGACGTCCTGCAGGTGCACCTCGGTCTTCTGAGCCATTGCCTTACGCGTCCATTGCAACAATTGCGCAATGGCGCCAGCGTCCATGCGCACCAGAGTGGCGCAGGCAATGTTGACGCGTTTTAGCGCCGGATGGGCGGGGAGCGCGGGCAATCCTAGTCCCTTCTCGCCCAAGATATGGCCGTGCAAACGCCAGGGCGTGTCCACGGGATCGTTGGCGGAGACAGGGGCGGGCACCCGCGCGTCGCCGATGAAATGGATCGGCGAGCCCCTCCACACCGGGGCTGGCTCAAGGTAGGTCAGGCAAAAGTCGGTGGCAGCGGCATCAAATGCCGCGCGCATCTGCATCAACTCCAACAGGCAGAACCGCAGTTCCCACAAGCTGCGCGCCACGTGTGGCTGCCCCTGTGGCGTAGCCTGTTCCAGCACATAAAGCAAATTGGGCGTGTCCACAAATACCAGTTGCACGGGCGCGCCCTGTGCCTGCGTAAGGCAGGCGAGCAGTGCGGCGCTGGCATCGGCGTCCAGCGTACTTAACGACGTCCAATCCACGCCGCAGTGGCGGTTGGCCAGCCAGTGTGCGCGTAATTTGCGCACGGCCCCAAGGCTGAGCACGCTCGGGCAACGCCAGACCCGCGCATCTTCCAGACCTGAGAGGGCGAACTGCGTGTTTGTTGCGGGCGTGTCAGCGCTGACCTTGTCAGTCCGGGTGCGCAGCCCCTGGGACGTAGTCCATTGCGGTGTGCAACCATCCCAATAGTCAAAATATTCCAGCACCGACCAGTCAAACTGACCTTGGTTCCCTGTGGCACGGTAAATTTCCAGCAAGGCCAGCAAGCGCTGTACCTGAACCGCGCGTTTGCTTTTGTCACGCAGGGCGCGCAGCAGGTGTTGCGTCGCCCGGTCATAGTCCGCGCTGGCGAACAGAGTGCTAGCGGTGGAAAGCGCGGTGTCGCTGGATGGCTGCGCTGGGTGGTCGGATGTTGGGGCCGAGACTGGGCGTGCTTCGGTGTGCGCCGCAGGAGCCAACGAGTCCCCTGCAAGTGGGTCCGCCAACGAGACTAGTAGCACAGCGCTGGGCATTTCAGCGTGGTGCATCGACTGCGTGCTGACGCGCCGGCTGATCTCCAGGCTGGAAAAGTGGGTGGATGTTTCAAGCAAAAGAGAAGTTCCTGCAGCATGGTTGTGCCGCTGGAATTCCGCGTTGTTGCTTTTCGCGCGGCTGGCCATCCACAGCATGTCAAGCTGCGCTTCGATTTCATCGATCTTTTTTAGCGTGTCGCCCCGCACTTTCCCTGCGGTCGATGCGCGGACCGGGACGCCAGCGAGCGTACGCCCAGACGCAGCGTCGCCGTCGCGTTGGATGACGCTGCGCAAATACGCAAATTCTTGCTTTCGCACCTGATGAACCTGACCCATCCACTCGGCCCGAACCGCAGTGGACACTTGGCCTGCTTCGTCATTCACCGTAGCCACGCGTATGCCTTGAATGGAAAACGCTTGAAATCAATCACGGGCAAGGGCTTGCACGAAGAAGCCGTATCAGTCGCCAAACATTTTTTGTTTCAGCTCGCGGCGCTGCTGCGCTTCAAGTGACAGGGTTGCGGTGGGACGCGCGAGCAAGCGACCTACGCCAATGGCTTCGCCGGTTTCATCGCAATAGCCGTAGTCCCCGGCGTCAATGCGTGCGATGGATTGCTCGATTTTCTTCAGCAATTTGCGCTCGCGGTCCCGGGTGCGCAGTTCCAGCGCGTGTTCTTCTTCGATGGTGGCGCGGTCGGCCGGGTCTGGGACGACCGAGGTGTCTTCACGCAAGTGCTCGGTGGTTTCGCCCGCATTGCTCAAAATGTCGCGCTTGAGGATGCTGAGTTTGAGCTTGAAGGCTGCAAGCTGGACTTCGTTCATGTACTCGGAATCGGGCATGGCCAGCAGTTCGGCGTCGCTCAGGCGTTCGACGGGAGTGGTTTTCCAGTTGTTGGCCAGCTTGCTGTCTTTTTTAACGATGGCGGGAATCACCGGTGCCGAAAAAGGCGCATTGCTAGAGGGGTTGAAGCTGGATTTGGCCGCGGTCGAAGCGATCGATTGCGCCATGGACGGCACGGTGAGTTGCGCCAGGCGCGACGAGGGACGGCCAGATTTGGTGGGGACGGAGCTCACGACGCCGGGTGCGGAAACAGGGGCGGCAGGTTTGGGGGCAATTGCATTCACAGGGGGCTTGGCTTTGGGTTCGACCACGACGGCAGGCGTCTTGGCTTTGGTTTCTTTGGTAGGAGCTTTCACCATAACGGGTGCGACGACTGGCTTATTGGGAGCCTTTGGTTTGGCCGCCACGGTAGTTTTTGCACTGGGCTTGGCCGGAGCGACTTTTACCGCAGGCGCTTTTACAGCCACCGTTTTCTTGGCGGCAGGTGCCGCCAGCGGCTTTGCGAGCGCAATGGCGGCGGATTTCGCCGATGCCGTTGCTTTTTTAGCGGGTGCGGTTGGAGCCGCAGGCTTTTTTGAGGGCGGGCTTTTTTTGGTCGCCGCCGCCGCAGGTTTGATGGGTGCGGTTGGCGCAGCTTTCACTTTGGCGGGCACCGCTGCAGGTTTTTCCGCAGGTTTGGCCGTTTTGCTTGTCTTGACAGAGGCAGTGGATCCCGCGCTTGCTTTGCTGGGGCTTGCTTTGTTGGTTTTCACTTCTTGTCTCCTAACAGAAACGCGATGGTCGGGGATCCGGGTGTCTGGTTCCCCGGCACGGGACGCGGGCAGGCTGCCAGCCCCTTCGGCGCGGGAGTGTACAGGCTTACCCATGGGAATCCCCATCATTTGCAAAAGTGCGA
>CANCJD010000163.1 GCA_947378275.1 Comamonadaceae bacterium | reverse complement strand
GTGGCGTAGGCGTTGAGCACCAAGGGCATGGACAGCTTGATGATCATGTAGGCAAAAGGCAGCAAAAACACGCAAATGCCGACGATATCGATCCAAATCTGGGTGCGCTTGGAGAAGCGCCCGGACACCACGTCAATTTTGACGTGCTCTTGGCGCAGCAAGGTGTAGCCCGACGCCAGCAGGAACACAGCCGCAAACAGGTACCACTGGATTTCTAGAAAGGCGTTGGAGCTCATATTGAAGGCCTTGCGCATGAGCGCGTTGCCCGTGCTGATCAGCACCGCAAACAGCACCAGCCAGGCCACCCAACGGCCGACCCTTTCGCTAAGGGCATCAATCTGCTTAGAAAGTGAGAGTAAAAAGTTCATCGTGCATCCAATCATTGCCTGTGTTTTAGTTTTATTGTGTACGTCACCTTGCAAGGGTAACCGCTAAATCAGCGCACATGCGCGTCGACATTGGCCGTGCAGCCTAGGGCAAACACGCATTTAGTGCAGCCAATGGTATTGCACCAAATACACCAGCGCCCCCGCAAGGTAGCCCGCCAACGCCATGGCACTTACTTTGCGCAGGTACCACAGGAAATCAATGCGCTCCAGGCCCATGGCTGCAACCCCGGCTGCTGATCCGATGATCAAAATTGAGCCGCCGGTGCCGGCGCAATAGGCCATGAATTCCCACAAAAAGCTGTCGGCGGGGTACTTCGCCAGGTCGTACATGCCCATGGACGCTGCCACCAGCGGCACGTTGTCCACCACCGCGCTAGCCAGCCCAATGACCATGACGATCAGGTCCAGGCGTCCCACCGTCACGTCCAGCCAATGTGCCAGCGCGCCCAGAATATGGCTGTGCTCCAACACCGCCACCGCCAGCAAGATGCCGATAAAAAAGACGATGGAGCCCATGTCAATACGCGCCAGGGCGCTAACCAGCGTCAGGTGCTGCTTGTGGGCGTCTGCCTTGCGACGGTGCAACAGATCAGCCACGGCCCAGAGCACGCCCAAGCCCAGCAAAATACCTAAAAACGGCGGCAAGTGCGTCACCGACTTGAACACGGGCACCAGCACCAGCACCGCCAAACCCAGCACCAGTACGACCCACCGTTCGGTCGGTGTGGTCGGCAAGGTTTGCCTGTCTGCGGCGCGCTGTGGCGCTACGACCGGGCGCGAGCCCACCTGCCAGCCGCTAATGACCAGTGGCACCAGCAAGTTCACCATCGAAGCCAAAAACACACCCTGAACAATGGCCAAGGTAGTGATCTGTCCGCCAATCCAGAGCATGGTGGTGGTGACGTCGCCAATCGGTGTCCAGGCGCCCCCGGCATTGGCGGCGATCACGATCACACCGGCAAACGACATTCGGTCTTCGCGCTCGGCCAAAAGGCGCTTCATCAGCGAAACCATCACGATGGTGGTGGTTAGATTGTCCAAAATCGAACTGAGAAAGAAGGTAAACACCCCGACCAGCCACATCAGCGTGGACAGGCGCTTGGTTTGGATCAGGGCGGTGAGAACTTCAAATCCATCATGGGCGTCTACCACTTCCACGATGGCCATGGCCGCAATCAGAAAAAATACAATCTGCGCGGTACCCATGAGCGAGTCACCTAGCTGGGCATTGACCAGCGCAGCATCCCCCTGGGCCAGGGCGTACACCGTCCAAAGCAGGCCCGCACCGATCAGCGCGCTGGCCGTTTTGTTGACTTTGAGGGGGTGCTCCAGCGCAATAGCCAGATAGGCAAACACAAAGAGCGAGGATAAAAGTAGTGACATGGCGCTTGTGGAGTTTGGCAATCCGAGCTTTCTACCACGTTGCCTGGGTGCAGACGGGATTGCGCGCTGCGCACCTTACATAGCCGTTATGGCAAAAGTGCTTCAACCAAACAGGGAATTGACCCACCGCTTTTTTCGCTTGACTTCGCCTGCGCTGGCACGGCTTGGTGCAAGAACGTAGTCAGGCTGCTGGTGCGGGGTCCTTGGCAAGCAAGGTGCGCAGGGCTTGAAGTACTTGTTCTGGCGCCTCTTCCATCAGCGCGTGGCCTGCCGCCACATGGCAAACGGTGGCTTGGCGTGCCAAGGCCACCAGGCTTTGCGCGGCCTTGGGCGGCGTCATCTGGTCGTTGTCTCCCAGAACAAATAGGGTGGGGCACTGCACTTTTGGCATCGCCTGTTCGCCGCCGTTGTAACTGTCGCAGGCCTTGAAGCTGCGGTAAAAAACATTGACATCGGCGTTGCTGGCCAGCACGCGACGCATCAGGGCGCGACCGGTGCCGTGCAGCCAAGTTCCCGGCCCCAGTGTGGAAGGTGGGGGCGCCATCATGGAATGGGAAAAGGTGTTGACCATGTCAATGCCCTTCATGGGCGTCGACACGGCGGCTTCCAGAAGCGCCGCTGACACCCGCATCGGGAAGGCGGTTCCCACCAGAGCCAGGTGGCTCACACGCTCTGGTGCCAGTGCTGCAGCCTCCAGCGCAATCAGCGAGCCCAGACTGTGGCCTACCAGCGCGGCCCTTTGCACGCCTAGCGCGTCCAGCAGGGCGATCACAGTATTGGCCGCCTGTTCCACCGTCTCGGGCGCGTCCCCGGTGCTTTTGCAGTGGCCGGGCAAGTCGATGGCCAGCACGTTAAAACCATGGTTGGCAAAGTAACGGCTTTGCAAAATCCAGACACTGTGGTCATTGAGTGCGCCGTGGACAAACACCACGGTGGGGCGTTCCGGCGCAAAGGCCTTGCCCCCGGTGTAAGCGTACAAATCGGCATGGTTAACGGTAATGAACACGTGGGAATCCTTGTGAAGCGGCGCAATCGGCCCATTGTGCCCAAATCACGCGCGCGCCTTTCCACAGCGGCGCCTGCGCCATACTGCAGGCCCCGGATCGCCCCAACCCAGCCCTTTCCCTGAAGGATCAACCCATGGACAACGTAGACGCCAATGCCGAGCCGGTAGACGCCGTCGTCATCGGGGCGGGCGTGGTGGGGCTGGCGGTGGCCCGCAGTCTGGCGCTGGCCGGGCGCGAGGTCTGGGTGCTTGAGGCGGCCAACGCCATAGGCACGGGCGTGAGTGCGCGCAACAGCGAGGTCATCCATGCCGGCATTTACTACGCCGCAGGCTCCTTGAAAGCGCGCCTGTGCGTGCAAGGGCGCCAGCAGCTTTACGCCTATTGCGCCGAGCGCGCCATTGGGCACCAGCGCTGCGGCAAGCTCATCGTGGCCAGCACGCCCGCGCAGGTGGCGCTGCTGCGCGCCACCCAGGCCAGGGCGCAGGCCAACGGGGTGGACGACTTGCAATGGCTTAGCCGCGCGCAAGCGCAGGCCCTGGAGCCAGCACTGGAATGCCAGGCCGCGCTGCTGTCGCCGAGCACCGGCATCGTGGACAGCCACGCGCTGATGCTGTCCTTGCAGGCAGACATCGAGAACGCTGCAGGCCAGATCGTCCTCAACGCGCAGGTGGACGCCGTGGCGCTGGCCCAGGGTGCGGACGGCCGCCACTGGGTGCGGACGGCGGACGGCACATGCCTGGCGGCGCGCACCGTGGTTAACGCGGCAGGTCTGTCGGCACCGACGCTGGCCCGGCGCATGAAAGGCTTGGCCGCTGACAAGGTGCCAACGCCGTTTTACGCCAAGGGCAGCTACTTTTCGCTCTCTAGCCGCGCACCGTTTAGCCATTTGGTCTACCCGGTGCCCGAGGCGGCGGGTTTGGGCGTGCACCTGACGCTGGACCTGGGCGGCCAAGCCAAGTTTGGGCCGGATGTGGAATGGGTGAATGCGCCCGACGCGTTCACCGTGGACCCGGCGCGGGCAGAGGGTTTTTACGCCGCGGTGCGCCAGTATTGGCCCGGTTTGCCCGACGGCGCCTTGCAGCCCGCGTATGCCGGGATTCGCCCCAAGATCAGCGGGCCTGGCCAAGCCGCTGCCGATTTTTGCGTGCAAGGACCGCAAGACCATGGTGTGGCCCATCTGGTGAATCTGTTTGGTATTGAGTCACCCGGCCTGACCAGTGCGCTGGCCCTGGGCGACTGGGTGGCGCGGCTGCTCGAAGCCTGAGGCGGTCCAGGCGCTAAGTTGGCGCTCAGGCCGCCTTTTCTGCCAGCTTGAGCGCGCGCTTGAGGTCGTCCACCAAGTCGTCCGGGTCTTCTAAACCAATGGAAAGGCGGATGGTGCCCGGGCCAATGCCTGCGCTTTTGAGTGCCGCGTCGTCCATGCGGAAGTGGGTGGTGCTGGCCGGGTGGATCACCAGGCTGCGGCAGTCGCCCACGTTGGCCAGATGGCTGAAAATTTTCAGGCCCTCAATGAATTTTTGCCCCTGGGCGCGCGTGCCCTTGATGTCAAAACTAAA
>CANCJD010000162.1 GCA_947378275.1 Comamonadaceae bacterium | reverse complement strand
TCAGTTTCGCGTCTGCTCTAAGTCTTTATTGGTTTGTTGATTGCGGTTTTGGACTCCATCGCGTTTTGAGTTATTTTGAGGAGTCCTTTCATGGGCAACAAACTTTACGTAGGCAACCTGCCTTATTCTTTCCGTGACGAAGACCTGCAACAAGCTTTTGCAGCACACGGTTCCGTTTCTAGCGCCAAAGTCATGATGGAACGTGACACTGGCCGTTCCAAAGGCTTCGGCTTTGTGGAAATGGGCAGCGACGCTGAAGCACAAGCAGCTATCAACGGCATGAACGGCCAACAATTTGGCGGTCGTGGCTTGGTGGTGAACGAAGCCCGTCCGATGGAGCCTCGTCCTCCCCGCACCGGCGGCGGTGGCTTTGGTGGCGGCGCTGGCGGTGGCGGCTACGGCGGCGGCGCTGGACGTTCCGGTGGCGGCGGCTACGGTGGTGGCGCTGGCGGTGGTGGCGGCTACGGCGGCGGCGGCGCTGGTGGCGGCGGACGCTCCGGTGGCGGCGGCGGTGGATACGGCGGTGGCCGTTCCGGCGGCGGCGGCTACTAAGCAGCGCTTGCACTGTATGGACCTTGTGTCCATGCAAAAAAATCAGGGTCCCTCGGGACCCTTTTTTTATGCCGGCAAACGCACCCCTTGGCTTCACCTATGGGTGTGGGGCGCTGCGCTCCTGAGCGCCCTTAGGGCGCGGTGTTAGCCGGGACGAGCGTGGCGTGCACGCGCCCAGTGAGCTGCGCCACCTGCGTCACGTTGTCGTAGTCCAGTGCGTCGGCGGTAAAGCGGTGGGCGCCTTGGCGCAACTCCACCGGCAAGTGCGAGCGCACCAGCTCTTGCTTGGCAAAGACGTGCAAAAACTCGCCGCGAAACTCCATGCGCGGGCTCGCTGGTGTCGTGCCTGCGCCTTGGGCTTCGCGCACGATGAGCGCCTTGCCGAGAAGCTGCACCTCGCTGGCGTCCTCGTTAGTTAGACCTCGTGTGGCCGAGGCCTGGGTTAAGCGGCCTTTTTCATCGACCGAGCGCAGGGCGATGGCGTCTATTTCGGTCCATTGGGTGTCAGGGTAATGGCGTGCCACTGCGCCCGTTACTTCGGCGTGCAAACTACCTTTGGTATTAAAGCTTTTGATGGAAAAATTTTCCATGAAGTAATCCGCTGTGTGGCCTGCCGCGATCGCCGGCGCCGGTTCAGGTGCTTGCGCCGTGGTCCGTACGAGCCAGTAGCTTCCCAACGCCAGCACCGACATCAGCGCCACGGGCAGGGACAGTAAAAAGCGGTCCCACAGCGCGGGCAGCAGGGGTTTCATCGGGTGTAGTGCGCCAGCAGCGTGGCGTAATGGCCGCTGGCTGTGAGCAGCAGATCGCAGAGTTCACGCACCGCGCCATGGCCGCCGGTGCGGGTGGTCACGAAGTGCGCGTGCGCCAGCGCCTCGGCGTGGGCGTTGACCGGGGCGCAGGCCAGGGCGGCGCGGCGCATCATGGGCAGATCAGGCCAGTCGTCGCCCATCGCGGCAGCCTGGCTCCAGTCCAGGCCCAAGGCGGCCAAAGTGGCTTCTGCGGCGGGGCGTTTGTCTTCGGTGCCGTAATGCACTTCGGTGATACCCAACGCCTGCAGGCGGGTTCGCAGCGGCGCCGAGTCGCGCCCGGTGATCACCGACGGGGTGATGCCGGCTTTCTGCAACATCTTGAGGCCATGGCCGTCCAGAGTATGGAAGCGCTTAAGGGTTTCGCCGGTTTCGGAATAGAGCAAGCCGCCATCGGTCAAGACCCCGTCCACGTCGAAAAACACCACCTTAACGCGCTGGGCGCGCAGCAGCAGCTCGGGGGCGAAATGCAGGGTGGCGGCCATCAGATGACCTTGGCCCGCATCAGGTCGTTGGTGTTGACGGCGCCGCACAGCTGCCCGGCGGCATCCAGCACCAGCACGCTGGTGATCTTGCGCTGCTCCATCAACTCGACCGCGTCCACCGCCAGCGCGTCGGCGGCGATGGTGGCGGGATGGGCGTGCATCACGTCTAGCGCGGTTTTGTCACGCAAATCGACGCCGCGCTCGACCCAGCGGCGCAAGTCGCCATCGGTAAAGATGCCGAGCACGCCGCCTTGGGCGTCCACCACGGCGGTGGCGCCCAGGCCTTTGGCGCTCATTTCGCGCATCAGGTCGCTAAAGCTGGCCGTGGGCGCCACGCGCGGCACGGCGTCGCCTGCGCGCATGACGTCGCTTACGTGCGTGAGCAGCTTGCGCCCGAGCGCGCCGCCAGGATGCGAGCGGGCAAAGTCCTCGGCTTTGAAGCCCCGCGCGTCCAAGAGCGCCACGGCCAGGGCGTCGCCCATGGCGAGTTGCGCGGTGGTGCTGGCCGTGGGCGCCAGGTTGAGCGGGCAGGCTTCTTTGTCCACGGCGGTGTTGAGCCAGACGGTGGCGTGCTGCGCCATGCTCGATTCAGGGTTGCCGGTCATGGCCACCAGCGGCGTGCCCAGGCGCTTGAGCACCGGGATGATGGCGCCGATTTCTTGCGACTCGCCGCTGTTCGATATCACCAGCACCAGATCTTGCGCGGTGACCATGCCGAGGTCGCCGTGGCTGGCTTCGGCCGGGTGCACAAATAGGGCCGGCGTGCCCGTGGAGGCCAGGGTGGCGGCGATTTTGCGCCCCACGTGGCCACTTTTGCCCATGCCCATGACGACCACGCGCCCAGGAATGGCCAGCGCCAGCGCCACAGCCTGGGCAAACGAGTCACCCAAACGGGCTTTGAGCCCGAGCACGGCAGCGGCTTCAATGTCAAAGGTGGCGTGTGCCAGCGCCAGCGCGCGCTCGGCGGCCTGGGGAGACAAGGCGGGGGGGGAGGCGGTCATCGCGGCATTTTATAGACCGACTGCCGGGATGCGGCCAGCAGTCACAATAGCCGCGCTGCGCAGGGACACCAAGCGCGGCCCCGTGGGCGCCGGTGTGCGCGCCTTACTGCTTTTCTTGAACCTCGCGATGCAACACACCCACGTCACCGATTACCTGCGCTCCCATATCCGCACCGTGCCCGATTGGCCGGCGCCGGGCGTGCAGTTTCGCGACATCACGCCACTCTTGCAAGACGCCAAGGTGTTTCGGGTGCTGATCGACGCCTTTGTGCACCGCTACATGGACGCGGACCGCCGCCCCGACATCGTGGCCGGGCTGGACGCGCGAGGTTTTATTCTGGGCGCGGTGGTGGCCTATGAGCTCAACATCGGCTTTGTCCCGATCCGCAAAAAGGGCAAGCTACCGTTCACCACGGTCGAAGAAACCTATGAGCTCGAATACGGCAACGCCACGGTAGAACTGCACACCGACGCGGTACGAGCCGGCCAACGCGTGCTCTTGATCGACGACCTGATTGCCACCGGCGGCACCATGATGGCCGGCAAAAAGCTGCTGGAGCGCCTGGGGGCGGTGGTGATGGAAGGTGCAGCCATCGTAGACCTGCCCGAGCTCGGCGGCTCCGGCAAACTGCGCGCTACCGGCATGCCGCTGTTTACGCTGCTGAATTTCGCCGGGCACTAATTCCCCGGCGCCCGCCTACTTGCCGATACAAAAGCTTGAAAAAATCACCCCCAGCAAGTCGTCGGAGCTGAACGCCCCGGTGATCTCGTTGAGCGCGTTTTGCGCCAGACGCAGCTCTTCGGCCAGCAGGTCCAGCGCCTGGGCGCTTTGGGCCAGGTGGGCGGCGGCTTCCATCAAGTGCGCGTCCACCTGGCGCAGCGCTTGCACATGGCGCTCGCGGGCCATGAACAGGCCGCCCGCCGGGGCCTGCCAGCCGGCCGCGTGCAGCAAGGCGGCGCGCAGCGCGTCCAGGCCCGCGCAGGTTTTGGCGGACAAGCGGATGCCGCGCTCTGGCGCTGGCGCGTCGGCTACCGCGTCGGCCTTGTTCCAGATGTCGATCACCGGCACCTGGCGCCCGAGTTTTTGCGCCAGGAGTGCGGCGATCTGGGCGTCGGCAGCGGCGTAGTCGGCGCTTGTGCAGCGCGTCAGGTCGTGCAAGAACAGCACCGCATCGGCGCCTTCAATCGCCCCCCAAGCGCGGGCAATACCGATTTTCTCGACCTCATCGGCGCTTTCGCGCAGGCCAGCGGTGTCCACCACGTGCACCGGCACGCCTTCGATCTGGATGGTTTGCTCGACCTTGTCGCGCGTGGTGCCAGCAATCGGGGTGACGATGGCCAGCTCCGCGCCGGCCAGGGCATTGAGCAGCGAGGACTTGCCCGCATTGGGCTGGCCGGCAATCACCACCTGGATGCCTTCGCGCAGCAGCGCGCCTTGGGTGGCTTGCGCTTGCAGCGCGTGCAAGGCGGCTTGCAGGCGCTGCAACTGGCCCTGGGCGTCGGCGCGTTG
>CANCJD010000161.1 GCA_947378275.1 Comamonadaceae bacterium | reverse complement strand
TGGGGCCCACCCGCTGGAGGCATGCGCTATGCTCTGACGCACTCATTGGCCAGAGCGCCACCATTTCTTTTTGGGTTCATGCATGTGCCAAGCGGTTTGAGTCAGTTTTCGTCCCCAGGGTCTGGCCACCGCGCCTTGTCTGGCGCGCCGCGCCGCGTGGTGCACATCGCTTTCTGGCTGGGCGCCTGCTTTTTGGCCCTAGGTATGTCAGCCTGCTCTGACACGCTGAACAACCCCCACCCCCCGCATTCCGAGCTAAAGAACACCTTGTTCGTGCCGTTCAGCGGGCGCTCGCCCAAGTACCTGGACCCGGCCAGCTCGTACTCCAGTGACGAGACGCCTTACACCTACCAGGTCTACGAGCCGCCTTACGGCTACCACTACCTCAAGCGCCCCTACGAACTCAACGGCCGCGCCGCCAAGGCCGTGGCCGCACCGCGCTACCTGGACAAGGCGGGCAAGCCGCTGCCCCATGACGCGCCGGGCGAACAAATTGCCGAATCGGTGTACGACATCCAGCTCAAGCCCGGCATCTTGTTTGCGCCGCACCCGGCATTTGCCAAGGACGCCCAAGGCGCCTATCTGTACCACGCACTCACCGCAGCAGACACGGCCGACAAGCACCAGATTACCGACTTTGCCGTCACCGGCACGCGCGAGCTGGTGGCAGACGATTACGTCTACGCCATTCGCCGCCTGGCCACGCCCCGCGTGGTATCTCCCTCGTTTTCCACCATGGCGGACTACATCGTGGGCATGAAAGACCATGGCGCGCGGGCGGCGGCGGCCGACAAGGCGCTGCGCGCCAAGTTGCCGCCCACCACGCGCGACCTGCCGTTTCTGGACTTTCGGCAGCTCCCCTTGGAGGGCGTAAGCGCGCCCGACAAATACACGCTGCGCATCCGCGTGCTGGGCAAATACCCGCAGTTCAAATACTGGCTGGCGATGACGTTTTTCGCGCCCGTGCCCTGGGAGGCCGAAAAGTTTTACGCTCAACCCGGCATGGCGCAGCGCAACCTGAGCCTGAACTACTGGCCGGTGGGCACCGGCCCCTTCATGCTGACCGAGTTTTCTGAGAACCGCCGCCACGTGCTGCAGCGCAACCCCAACTTCCGGGGCGAGCCCTATCCCTGCGAAGGCGAGCCGGGGGATAAAGAAAAAGGCTACCTGGACGACTGCGGCAAGCCCACGCCCTTTGTGGACAAGGTGGTGTTTGATATTGAGAAAGAAGGCGTGCCGCTGCAGGCCAAGTTCATGCAAGGCTATTACGACACGCCGGCCATTGAGCGCCTGGACGTGGGGACTGGTTATATCGTGGCCATGGGCGACGACAAGAAGAAGGAAAAAGAGTTCAAGGACAAGGGCATTCGCCTACCCACGTCGGTGGAAGCCAGCAACTGGTACATGGGCTACAACTGGATGGACCCGGTGGTCGGCAAGGGCGCCACGCCTGAGCAGGCCGAGCGCAACCGCAAGCTGCGCCAGGCGCTGGCCATTGCCATGGAGTGGGAAGAGCACATCGCCATCTTCGAGCGCGGCCAGGGCATGGCGGCTACCGGCCCGGTGCCACCTTCGCTGTTTGGTTACCGCCAAGACGGCCCCGCCGCTTTTAACCCGGTGGTTTACCGCAAAGGCGCGGACGGCCAACCAGTGCGCCGCAGCCTGGACGAGGCCAAACAGCTGCTGGCCGACGCAGGCTACCCCGACGGGCGCGACGCCAAGACCGGCCAGCCGCTGGTGCTGAACTTTGACATCAACTCTTCGGGCAGCGCCAACAAGGCCACACTGGACTGGTATGTGCGCCAGTTTGCCAAGATTGGCGTGCAGCTCGAGGTGCGCGCCACCGACTACAACCGCTTTCAGGACAAGATGAAAAAGGGTTCGGTGCAGATCTTTTTCTGGGGCTGGCAGGCGGATTACCCGGACGCGGAAAACTTCTTGTTCTTGCTCTATGGCCCCAACGCCAAGGCGCTGACGGACGGCAATGGTGAGAACGCCGCCAACTACCAAAACCCCGAATTTGACCGCCTGTTTGACCGCATGAAATTTTTGGATGACGGGCCAGAGAAGCAAACCCTGATCGACCAGATGGTGCAGATCACGCAAAACGACGGTGTCTGGGGCTTTGGCTACTGGCCCAAGTCGGCTGCGGCCTACCACCAGTGGATTTACAACGGCAAGCCCACGCAGATCGTGCGCAACCACATTGCCTATTTACGGCTGGACCCTGCGCTGCGCGCGCAAAAGATTAGCGTATGGAACAAGCCGGTCTTGTGGCCGTTACCGCTCATTGGCTTGCTGCTGGCGGCTGTGGTGGCGCCGGCGTGGTTTGCCTGGCGCCGGCGCGAGCTACAGACGGCGGCGCGCACCCTGGCCCCGGAGGTTTGAGCCCATGCTGAACTACATCTTTCGGCGCGCGGTCTACGGCTTTTTGGTGCTGGTGGGCGTCAATATCCTGACCTTTGTGCTGTTTTTTGCGGTCAATACGCCCGACGACATGGCGCGCATGAACATTGGCGGCAAACGCGTCACAGCCGATGCGATTGAAAAGTGGAAAACGGCGCGCGGCTACGACAAGCCGCTGCTCTGGAACGAACAAGCCCAGGGCGCGCAGAAGCTGACCAAGACGATTTTTTACGAGCGTTCGTTGCCGCTCTTCGTGTTTGAGTTTGGCGCCTCAGATACCGGACGCGACATTGGCTACGAGTTGAAAAACCGGGTGGGCCCGTCGCTGGCGCTGGCGCTGCCCACGTTTGCGCTGGGGCTGTTTGTGGTGCTGGTGTTTTCGCTGACGCTGGTGTTTTTTCGCAGCACCTATCTGGAATTTTGGGGTGTGGCGTTTGCAGTTTTTTTGCTTTCGGTGTCGGGGCTTTTTTACATCATCGCCGGGCAGTTTTTGTTTAGCAAGCTGCTTAAACTGGTGCCGATTTCGGGCTTTGCCGGGGGGCTGGACGCCTGGATTTTTCTGGCGCTTCCGGTGGTGATCGGCATTGTGTCGCGGGCAGGTGGCGAGGCGCTTTTTTACCGCACCCTGTTTCTGGAAGAGATTGGAAAGGACTATGTGCGCACCGCGCGCTCCAAAGGCTTGTCGGAGGCGGTCGTGCTGTTTCGCCATGTGCTGGGCAATGCGCTTTTGCCTATTTTGACCGGCACGGTAGCGGTCTTGCCGCTGCTGTTTTTGGGCGCACTGATCATGGAATCGTTTTTTGGCATCCCGGGTCTGGGTAGCTTCACGATTGATGCCATCAACGCGCAAGACTTTGCGGTGGTGCGCTCCATGGTGTTTTTGGGCTCGGTGCTCTACATCGTGGGTCTGGTGCTGACCGATATTTCTTACACCCTGGCCGATCCGCGCGTGCGGCTGGCCTAAAGCGCACAGCAGAGCCCCCGCCCATGCCCAAGTTCGTATTTCTGCCCACCGATCTGGCCTTGTTTGCCCAGTTGCTGGTGCTGGCGCTCTATGTGCGCCACGCCTGGCGCACGCCGCTTTTGCGCCAAACTTGGCGCTATGTGTCCAGAGACGTGGCGGCCATGTGCGCCGGTTTGGTGCTGATGCTGTTTTTGCTGGTAGCGCTGCTTGATTCGGTGCACTTTCGGCCCTTGCTGCCACCGGCGCCTGTGGCAGCAGGCGGCGTTGCGGCCCCGGCCAGTGGCGCCAGCGCCGCAGCGCCTGCTGCCCAGGCGGCGGCTTATTCCACCCGCACGCTGTCGCTGCTTGATGTGGTTTTGGCCGGCCCGCGCGAGTCGCGCGAAAAAACCTATTCCGTGCCGCTGGCCACGCACCAGTTTTCCAAAGAAAGCCTGTTGCGCGACGGCGTGTCGGTGCGTGACTTTCCGCGTCTGCAGTTTGGTGGCAAGCACCTGAGCGACCCCGATGCGCAGTGGAGCGGCGATGTGCGCCAGCGCAGCCTGCGTGGCTTGGGCGCGGGCGCATTGGCGGCGCTGGTGTTGGGTGCGCTGGCCGTGTTGTGGCAGGCGCGCCGCAGCGGCACTGCGCCGGCGCAAGCATTGGCCACGCTGTGGCAAGGCGGCGTGGCGCTGCCGTTGCGCGCGCTGTGGTTCACGCTGCTGATCCTTGCGCTGGTGCTGGGTTGGGTGGCCGCGCTGTGGCCGTATTACCACGTGATGGGCACGGACCAGACCGGGAATGACGTGTTGTTTTTGGCCCTCAAGTCCATTCGCACGGCGGTGGTGATTGGGTCGCTGGCCACCCTGTCCACCATTCCGCTGGCCGTGGTGTTTGGCATTGCGGCGGGCTACTTCAAGGGTAGGGTAGACGATGCCATCCAATACTTTTACACCGTGCTTTCGTCCATACCCTCGGTGCTGCTGATTTCGGCCTTTGTGCTGATGATTCAGGTGTTTATCGACAAAAACCCGCAAAGCTTTGAGACTGGGTTAGAGCGCGGCGATGTGCGTCTGTTTTTGCTGGCCGCCATTTTGGGTATCACCGGCTG
>CANCJD010000160.1 GCA_947378275.1 Comamonadaceae bacterium | reverse complement strand
ACAACAATCCAATGACTGACAAATTCTCTGCCCCTTCTCGCCTGCTTTTGGTCACGACCAACGTGGCTAAGTGGGCGTTACGGCTGGTGGCGGGCGGCTGGCTGCTGTTGGTGCTGGTGTGGGTGGCCTTGCACTTTGTCATTGTGCCGCGAATCGACGCTTTGCGCCCCTGGCTCGAGGACCAGGCCACGCGCACCGTGGGCGCGGTGGTGCGCATTGGCAGCATCAGCGCGCAGTCCAACGGGCTGATTCCCTCGGTCGAGCTGCGCGGCGTGCAGGTGCTTGACGCCGGTGGCCAGGTGGCGCTGGAGCTCTCCAGCGTGGTGGCAGCGGTATCGCCGCGCTCGCTCTTGGCGGGTGGCCTGGAGCAGCTCTACATTGACAGCCCGGTGCTGGACATGCGGCGCGGCGCGGACGGGGTGATTTGGGTGGCCGGCTTTGCCCTGCCCCAAACCGACAGCGGCGACAGCGCCGGTGCCGACTGGCTTTTTCGCCAACCGGAGCTGGCCATACGCCATGGCACGGTCCGCTGGACGGACGCATTGCGTGACGCCCCACCGCTGGAGCTGTCGGACGTGGATATGGTGCTGCGCAACCGCCATTTCACCCATTCCCTGCGCATCAACGCCAACCCACCCGCGCACTGGGGCGAACGTCTGAGCCTGCAAGGCGTGTTTACCCAGCCGCTGCTGGCGCTGCACGCCGGGCGCTGGCAAGACTGGCAAGGCCAGTGGTACACCGCCTTTAACCGCTTGGACTGGGCGCAGCTGCGCCCCTACCTGGACGTGGGCGCGGAGGTCAGCCAAGGGCGTGGCAATCTGCGCGCCTGGCTAGAAGTCAAGCGCGGCGTGCTGACCGGCGCCACCGCCGACGTGCTGCTCGACGATGTACAGCTGGGCCAGGGCGCGCAGCAGCAGGTACTGCGCAAGGTCGCAGGGCGCCTAGCGTTCAAGGACTTGGGCGGTGGCTATGAGTACAGCACCGAGGGCCTGCAGTTCGAAACTGCCGAGGGCATCCGCTGGCCTGGCGGCAACGCGCGTCTGGCCCTGTGGGACGGCGCCGACAGCGGCAAGGCCAAGGGCGCCAAGTTGCCGCGCGGCGAATTCAATGCCGACCGGCTCGACGTGGCGGTGCTGGGCCAATTAGCGCAGCGCTTGCCCCTGGAGCCCGCGGTGCTTGCCGCGCTGCAGTCGTACAAACCGGTGGGCGTAGTGCAAACCGTGCAAGGCGGCTGGACCGGGCCGATAACCGCACCTTCAACCTACGCCGTGAAAGGCCGCATCACCCATGCTGCTTTGGCGGCACAGGACACGGGTTCGCCCGGATTTGCGGGCCTGGACCTGGACCTGGAGCTGACCCAAAGTGGCGGCAACGCGCACTTGGCCATGGCCAACGCCAGCCTCGATTTGCCCGGCTGGTTTGCCGAGCCGTCGATGCCTTTTGCGCAGTTGTCGGGCGACGTGCAGTGGAAAAAAGACGGCCCGCGTCTGAATGTCGCCGTGAGCAACCTGCGTTTTGCAAACGCCGATGCGCAGGGCGAAGTGCAGCTGCTCAAATGGACCAACCATGATGCCAGCGGCGCGTTGCTGGCCGGGCCCGGCCAGCTGGACCTGCAAGCCAGTCTGGGCCGCGCCGAACTCTCGCGCGTGCACCGTTACTTGCCTTTGACGCTGAGCCAGGATGTGCGCAACTATCTGCGCGACGCGGTGCGCGGAGGCACCGCCAGTGGCGCTAAATTTGTACTCAAGGGCGATTTGCGCCAGTTTCCGTTTGCCCAGCCCAAGCAGGGCGAATTTCGCGTGTCGGCCAATCTGGCCAATGGCAACTACGCCTATGTGCCGCCCAGCCTGAGCCCCAAGGGCCGCAAACCCTGGCCGGCCTTTACCCAAGTCAATGGCGAACTGCTGCTGGACCGCGCCACTCTTTCGCTCAAGGGCGTGCGCGCCTTGTGGGGCGGCGCCGGCCAAGCCGGTGTGCCGGTAGAGCGCACCGAGGCGCAGATCAACAACCTGTACAGCGCTGCCACCGTGTCAGTCAGCGCCCAGGGCAAAGGTCCGCTGGCCGACGCGCTGGCGGTGGTCAATGGCTCGGCCATCGACGATCTGCTAAACCACGCCCTGGCGCGTGCGGTGGCCAGTGGCGCGGCGGATTACAAAGTGAAGCTGGACTTTGCGCTGGCCGACACCACGCGCATCGCCCTGAATGGCAGCATCAATTTGCTGGGCAACGACGTGCAGGTGTTGCCCGGTACGCCGCGCCTGGCGCGCGCGCGCGGGCTCGTCACCTTTACGGACAATGGGTTTGGCATCAACGGCGTGGTAGGCCAGGCGCTGGGCGGCGAGACGCGGGTGGACGGCACCTTGACCGGCTTTGGCGACGCCACGGCCCCCGGCTCGCCGCCCTCAGGTACAGCGGCCAAAGCCGCGCCTGGCGTGCTGCGCCTGCAAGGCACGGCCAGCGCTGAAGGCTTGCGCCAAGCCAACGAACTCGGTCCGGTGGCCACGTCCTTGGCGCGTTACGCGAGCGGGACGGCCACTTACCAGGCCACCATGGCGCTGCGCGCGGGCGTGCCAGAAATCGTCGTCAGCTCCAGCCTGAGTGGCCTAGGGCTGAATTTGCCCGCGCCTTTTGCCAAAGCCCCGGACGTGGCCATGCCGGTGCGCCTGGAGCTGGGCGCTGCACGCGCCAGCGCGGGCAGCGGCGCTGTGGGCGCGGTGTTGCCCGGCCAAAGCCTGATGCGTCTGGACTGGGGCCGCTTGGCCAGCTTGGCGCTGGTCACGGGCGGCACGGGCGAATCTGGCGTGGGGCCGCGCGCGCTGCGCGGGGCCGTGGTGGTGGGCACGGGCGCGGGTGAGCCGCTGGTGCTGCCCGAGCGCGGCATCTCGGCGAGCGTCGCGCTGGACACATTGGATGTGGACGACTGGAGCACCTGGCTCGACGGCTTTGGCGCCCCCGCGCCCGGCAGCAAAAAAGCCGATGCCCCCAGCCTGGCATTGGGCACGGATTACCTGCCTAGCTCGGTGAACTTGCGCGTGCGCGAACTGGGCTGGGGCAGCCACACCTTGCACAAGGTGGCCGTCAGCGGCAACCGGGCGGGCCGCTTGTGGCGTGCGCAGGTGGACGCCAGCGAGTTCAGCGGCCAGATCGAATACCGCCAAGCCAGCGTGCCCGACCTGGCCGCCGACAGCGCCAACACCGGGCGCTTGTACGCGCGCCTGTCACGCCTGACTCTGGGTTCGAGCGAGGCGCAGGACGTGGAAAACCTGCTCGATGAACAGCCCGCCAGCATTCCGGCGCTGGACGTGGTGGTGGAAGACTTTGAGCTCATGGGCAAAAAGCTGGGCCGCCTGGAAGTTGAAGCGGTGAACCAGACCTCGGTGGTGCAGCGCGAGCCCCTGCGCGAATGGCGCCTCAAACGCCTGAACCTGAGCATGCCGGCGGCCACCCTCAGCGCCAGTGGCGCTTGGCGCCTGCAGCCCGGCGTGCCAACGGCCAGCAGCATGAGCGCCCCCGGAGCCCCCAAAACCAGCGCCCGGGACCGGCGCCGCACCGCGCTGGACTTCCGTCTTGACATCAACGACTCGGGTGACCTGTTGGCGCGTTTTGGCATGAAAGACGTGATTCGCCAGGGCAAAGGCAAGATTGAGGGCCAGATCGAGTGGCAGGGCTCGCCCATCAGCCTGGACTACCCCAGCCTGGGCGGCAGCTTCAACGTCAACCTGGAAAAAGGCGAGTTTCTGAAAGCCGACCCCGGCATCGCCAAGTTGCTCGGGGTGCTAAGTTTGCAGAGCCTGCCGCGGCGCCTGATGCTTGATTTTCGGGACGTGTTTGCCGAAGGCTTTCCGTTTGACTTTATGCGCGGCGACGTGACGATTGCCAAAGGCATTGCGCGCACCAACAACCTGCAAATGAAAGGCGTGACCGCCGCCGTGCTGATGGACGGCAGCACCGACATTGCCAAAGAGACGCAAAGCATCAAGGTGGTGGTGGTGCCCGAGCTCAATGCGGGCAGCGCCTCTTTGATTACCGCCACCATCAACCCGCTGGTGGGCCTGTATTCCTTCTTGGCCCAACTGGTGCTGCGCCAGCCCCTGATCGCCGCCAGTACCCAGGAGCTGTACATTGACGGCACCTGGCTGGAGCCGCGCGTGACCAAGGTGGACCGCCGCTTGCCGTCCAAGTGACCTGGCGCCGCGCTGGCCCCGTATTTTTGGAGAAGAGCCCGATGTTCGTCGCTGCTTTGCAAATGGTTTCCACCCCGTCGGTGGCCAACAAAACGGCCGTGTGCCGCAGCCAGTTGCCGGCCGTGCAACACCGCTCGCTGTGAGCGCGCTTTACGCTTGGGGTGGTTTGGAATCATCGTCGCTGGCTGGCGGCGGAGCGAGTTCGCCGTTCTTGCGGCCTGAGAACATGGTCCACCAGACGATGGCAACAAAAATCAATCCGGCGCCCAGGGCTTCGAGCAGTATCAGTGTCATGGGGCGCTTTCGTTTGGCGTGCTGTGGGCTGGCCATTCTAGGAAGCCTGGTGGCCTGCGGCAGCGCGCC
>CANCJD010000159.1 GCA_947378275.1 Comamonadaceae bacterium | reverse complement strand
TCCTAATGAGGACACTGTGTTGGAAAGGTCACCAAGGCTGCGCGCAGCACGCAAACTGGCTTGGTGTCTGCATCATGAATGTTGTTAACAATCATGTCAACGATTGTTTTGACATTTTTCCTAGGGGTTTTCACCGCACTACAATTTGCTGCATGAGCACTATTTCCAAGCCGGTTGATGCGGAAGAAGCGCAAATCGTTGAGCGCATTTACGAGGCCGTCATGGACCAGCGCCTGGCGCCGGGCGCCAAGCTGTCGGAGGCCCATTTGTGCGAAGCCTTTGGCGTGGGGCGCATGCGCATACGCCGCAGCCTGCTGATTTTGGCCAGTCGCGAAGTGGTAGAGCTGCAGCCCAACCGCGGCGCCTATGTGGCCCAACCCAGCGCCGAACAAGCGCGCGAAATCTTTGAGGCGCGCTTAGCAGTTGAGCCATCGCTGGTGCGCATTGCGGCCCAGCGCGTCAGCCAGGCCGACATCGCCGTCTTGCAGCAGCACCTGGAAAACGAATCTTTGGCCCACCACCAGGGCAACCGGCGCGAGGCCATTCGCCTGTCCGGCCAGTTCCATGCGGCCGTGGCCCAGGCGGCGGGCAACTCGGTCATGCTGCGCATCGTCAAAGACCTGGTGACCCGCAGCTCGCTGATTATCGGCATGTACGGCGACGCCGGCTTTACCAACTGCCGCGACGACGAACACACCGCCATCGTCAGCGCCCTGGCCGCCGGCGACGCCGACCAAGCCGAAGGCCTGATGCGCACTCACTTGGAACACATCACCCAGCACCTGCAACTCGAGCGCGCGCCTACGGGGGCGCAGGATTTGCTTAGTTTGTTTGGGGCGGGGGTCGGCGTGGGTGGATAAGGCTGCTCGGGGCGGCGTTGGCCCGGGGGTACCTAGGCTTGTTAAATGCGCGTGTGCTAAAGCTAGCTAGGGAAGCGAAATACCACGGATCCGTTGGTAAAGTTCCACAGCAAAGGAATCAGTCATGCCCGATACGAAATCGGTCGCAATTAACGTGCGCTGGTACGCTGAAAGATTTCCGATATCGATGGTCGTGTTCGGCATCATTAGGCTAAATAGAGTGCGGTTTCTTACCTTGTCTTTGCCGTGCCCAGTCGCCTTCGCGTCAAGCGCGCCGACGAACGACTCCAGTAGCCCCGCAATAACCTCGAATCCGCAGGCCTCAATCTCTAGTACAGGTCTAGCGCTGTACACCTTCTGTAATGCAATGTCCTTGAATGCCTTTAGCTCGCTACTGAGTGGCATACATTGGGTTAGTTCGCGGTCGAACGCGCCACTCAATAAGTCGTCGTAGTTTTCTTCGAATGCCCGCACTGCGGCTTGCGCCATCTCGTTCAATGTGATGGCGCGGAAATACTCAACTCTGCGACCCTCATCGTCAATCTTCAACCCTTGCTCCCAACGTTCCGAGGAAAGCCAGGGACGGTGCAATGTGGCAATTTCGTCAAATGATAGGCAGCCTAGCTTGTATCCGTCTTCAACGTCCATGACGTGGTAGCAGATGTCATCGGCGGCTTCGACTAGAAATGCAAGCGGGTGTCGGTGCCATGCATTAGCGGCCCCCGGCTTGCGTACTAGGCCCAGTTCGTCGGCTAGCTCAAGGAAAAGATCCGACTCGCTCTGCATGAATCCGAATTTCTTCCCGCTGATTCCTTGTGCTTGGGAGTCTTCGACCTTTGACGCTCGTGGGTATTTTGTGAACGCGCCCAGCACCGCGCCAGTTAGCTGTAGCCCACCACGGCTGGCAACCTGCTGCAAAGAGCAAAGGGTTCGAAAGCCTTGGGCGTTGCCTTCAAACTTGAGTAAATCCATGCGCTCGGCACCGTGGATTTCCGTGAACGAATGTTTGGCTTCGAACCATTCCTGAATAGCGGACTCCCCGGCATGACCAAAGGGCGGGTTGCCGATGTCGTGCGCAAGGCATGCAGTCGCGACGATCGTGCCCAGGTCATGTGGGGCAGCCAGTTCCTTCATTTCCGGTTGCTTGAGCGCAATGACTTCGGCACCGAGCATTCCAAGCGTGCGGCCTACGCTTGCGACTTCTAGGCTGTGGGTTAGTCGTGTTCTCACGTAGTCGCTCTTGGCGAGTGGAAACACCTGCGTCTTGTCTTGTAGCCGACGAAATGCCGAACTAAAGATGATGCGGTCATAGTCGCGCGTGAACTCGGTTCTCTGAGGCGGCGCGGCCTCTGGCTTTTCTGGCCGACCAAGGCGCTTTGTCGAAAGTAGTTTTTTCCAGTCCATATAAGTGTCCTTAGTAATATTGCTGCGCCGAATTTGAATTTAGCGAGGTCAACGTCCGTTTCGGGTGCACCTATGTGGGCGACGTCTGAATTGTTTCAGTCGGCGTAAGCAATACCCTTTGCGCACCAAATAGTTCGGCACGAATAACTACAGCGCTCGGTTTGTTTTTTGACCCCCACCGGATGGTCCGGTAACCAGCGCTTTTGAGCATGGCATCGCGTTTGTTATCAATTTCTGCTTTGTGGGTCCTATCATCCAATTCAATGATCGCCACGATCTCACCGGATTGCCTGTCCTGCGCAACGAAATCGATAATCTTTTGAGAAAACTGGCCGCGAATGCGCATAAACGCTTTACGGTCGCTGCTGGGTACGGCGGGGTCGAGAATTGCGCCCATGGAAACTTGAGCGTGAAACCGGAACTCTGGACATGCGGACTCCATTCTTCCAATGAACTCGATTTCATTGGCTGAAAGCAGACGCTTTGCTTTAAATTGGTCCGTTGCGTTCGCATCACCTTTTGAGGCGCGTTTGGCTATTAGGATTGCAAGTCCAACGACCACGGCGGCTGCGATCGCGAGAAGCGTGACGATGTTTGATGTTGTGCTCATGAGTGTTTAATGCTGGCTCAGACAGCAAGTCAGACGTCGCGCGGCTTCCGAATTGGGTTTGATAGTTCAGGAAAGAGCAGACAAGGCAATCTTGTCTGTCGAATCTGGCGGCCCCGCTGACATTGCGCCCGTGGTGGCGCGTTAGTTCGGTGGCTTTGCGTCGCCGGTTTTCACCGGGTTTGCCCTTCAATTTCTTGTCCGCCGGTCTTTTTGGAGATCGGCGACGCAATCTTAGCAAAAAGATAAACGTTAAAGGAGGATCGCTTGGTGCTCTAGGCTAAAACCAGATTCGTGTGCCGGTCGGTGCCGAGGCTCGTTTGGGGAGTGCGCTTCGCCAGCTAGCAAGGCCAATCCGCTTGCCTGCCGCCTCAGGCCGCAACCGAGTGCGCCGCCAGGTCGCTGCCACCATGTCCCTCTTGGGCTTGGCCGTAAAAGCGACTTTGAGCCTCGGAAGGTTCCACCGGTGCTGCATAATTGCAATTAGTTGCAACCTTTGGAGATGCTATGAGCGCAAGCGCCCCTACCGTCGGTGTGAAGATCGATCCGTTGATGAAGCAGCGGCTTCAACGCCTTGCCAAGGCCAGGCACCGGACACCCCACTGGGTGATGCGTGAAGCCATTGAGCAATACGTTGATCGTGAGGAGAAGCGTGATGCGCTTCGTCAAGATGTTTTGCAGTCTTGGCAAGAGTACGACGAAACCGGTCTGCACCTGACCGGCGATGAAGCCATTGCATGGCTGCAGACCTGGGGCACTGACGCAGAGAAAGACGCGCCGCAATGCCACGTGTGATTCTTTCCCCTGGCGCGTTGCGCGATCTGCAGCGCCTGCGCGAATTCTTGAGGCCAAAAAGCGTTGAGGCGGCACAACGATCGGCAAGCGTGATCATCAAGGCCATTCAAGTACTGGGCCTGCAGCCTGGCATCGGTCGGCCAGCGGAAGACTTAGGGCCAGATTACCGTGAACTGCCCATCGATTTTGGAAGTAGTGGCTACTTGGCGCTTTACCGGTTGGCTGGGGAAGACGTCATCATCCTGGCCTTGCGTCACCAGCTCGAATACAAGTACATGTAAGCTCGCGCCCCGTTTACTGCCCGAATACGGCTTAAATCATTTCGGCTTGAACTCTATTGCCTTGATCATCGTCGCCCGACGGTCATGCCGCCAACTTGGGACCGGGTAACCGGTTCAGGCGTTTTTCTAGGCAAGCGCCGACGACGGGCCCCGCCGCTCACAACTCCCGCGCCAACCGCAACCCATCCAACACCGCCGCATGCGTATTGCGCGCCGCCACCGCGTCGCCAATCCGAAACAGCTGAAAACCGCCGCCCGGGTTGCTCGCCACGGTTTGCGCTTGGCCCGCAATCAGTTGGCCGTAGTCCACGGCGCCCAGGTTGCTGGAATGGGGTTTGAGGGCGAAGTACAGGTCTTCCAGCGGTAGTGTGCCGTGGTTGACCACCACCTGGTCCACCACGCGCTCTTTGCGCACGCCGCCGTAGTCGCTGCCCAGCACCGCCAGCAGTTTGCCGCTTTGCGTGGGGTGGCGCACCACCGATTGCAGGCGAAACGTCACGGTAAAGGTCACGTCGAGCTTTTGCAGGCTGCGCATATAGGGCACCAGGTTCATGGCCATCACCTCGGGCGCAAAGGTGCGGTCGGGGGTGGCAATTTCCAGGCGCGCGCCGCTTTGGGCAATCACTTCGGCGGCTTGCAGGGCCGAATGGTCGCC
>CANCJD010000158.1 GCA_947378275.1 Comamonadaceae bacterium | reverse complement strand
TGCGCCGTGATGGGTTCGAGCGTGCCGCTCACACTGGTTTGCAGCAAAGGTCCGAGCGCATCGTCATAGTCAATGCGCGCCACGGTGCGCGTGCGCGCTGCGTCCACCATCAGGCGAAAGCGGTAGCCGCCTTCGACGGGGCAAAACGGTGACACGTGGAACACCTTGTCCGCGCGCAACTCGGCGCCAAAGCGCGCCGGGTCGAGCACATAGCAGTGGCGCTGGCCAAAGGTGTTGTTCACCTCCACCACCACGGCGCGCAGGCTGGCGTCCGCACGATGGCAGTACCAAAAACTCACCGGCTTGAAGGCAAAGCCCAGCACCCGCGGGTAGCAGTGCAGCCAGACTTCGCCATTGGCGTCGTTGATGCCTTCATTGGCCAGCAGCGCGTCCAGCCAGGCCAGTGCGCCCCCGGCCTGCGGGCTGCGCCCGTCGCCATGGTCGCGGTCGTAGAAGCTCACCAGCCCAAAGCGATTGCGCGCCAGGGGCGAGGGCGCCGCGTCACCGCGCTGCAGGCTGCGCATGGGCAGCATCAAAAAATAGGTGCGGTAGGCAAAGACGTGGCGCACCGGCTTGAGCCGGGTGTGGCGCACCTGGCCAAAGCCGATCAGGGCTTGGGCCTGCGTGTGGACCGCTTCGCCGGGCATGGGCATCAGCCTAGCAGCGGGCGCAGGCGCGCTGCCACGTCCAGGCCGGATTTGAGGCCGTCTTCATGGAAGCCATAGCCGGTCCAAGCGCCACAAAAATAGCTGTGCTGCTGGCCTTGCAGCGCGGGCACATCGGTCTGGGCGCGGATGGCGGCCAGGTCAAACACCGGGTGGGCGTAGTCAAAACTGCCCAGCACATGCTGCGGATCTATCGCGTTCACGGGGTTGAGCGACACCACCACCGGCTGCGCAAAGGGCAGGGGCTGCAGCAGGTTGAGCAAATAGTGCAGGCACACGCGCTGGCTGTCGCCATTGGCGCCACCGGGTGTGTTGTCGTGGGGCGCGCGCTGGTAGTTCCAAGCGGCCCAGGCGCGCTTGTGCTGGGGCAAGACCGAGGCGTCGGTGTGCAGCACCGCGCGGTTGTCCTGGTAGCCAATCGCGCCCAGGGTGACACGCTCTTGCGCTGACGCATCGGCCAGCAAGGCCAGCGCCTGGTCGCTGTGGGTGGCGATGACGACCTTGTCAAAGCGCTCGGTCTGGCCGGCGCTGGTGACGTGCACGCCGTCCGTGTCTCGGCGGATCTGCTGCACCGGGCAGTTCAGTCGCTTGTCGGCCACCCCGGCCACGATTCTGTCCACGTAGTGGCGCGCCCCCCCGGCCACCGTGTGCCACTGCGGCCGGTTGCTGACTTGGATCAGGCCGTGGTTGTGGCAAAAGCGAATCATGGTGGCCACCGGAAACTCCAGCATTTGCGCGGTGGGGCAGCTCCAGATGCAGCCCAGCATGGGCAAAAAGTACCAGTCGGTAAATTCGGCCGAAAAGCGGTGCGCCTGCAAAAAGCCCTTGAGCGGCTGCATCAGCTCGCCTTCGGCGTTGCGCAGCGCAATGTTGGTGGCCAGGCGGTTAAAGCGCAGCACGTCGCGCAGCATGCGCCAAAACCGGGGATTCAAAAGATTGCGGCGCTGGCTGAACACCGCGTTGAGCGAGGTGCCGCTCCATTCCAGACGCTGCTGCCCGGCGCTAGCGGGTACTTGCACTGAAAACGACATGTCCGAGGGCGCCGTAATCACGCCCAATTCGGCAAACAAAGCGATCAGCTGCGGGTAGGTGCGTTCGTTGAACACCAAAAACCCGGTGTCCACGCCATGCGTGCGCGGGCCCTGCGGCGTGTCCAGCGTGACATCCACCGTGTGGGTGTGGCCACCAAAGTAGCTGCCGGCCTCCAGCAGCGTCACCGCCGCGTGCGGCTGCAGGCGGTGCGCGGCAGCCAAACCGGCAATACCGGAGCCAATAATTGCGATTTTCATAAGAGAGATGCCATAGTCAGATAACTATACGGTAATTTCGTGACTGCTCGGTATTTTTTTGTATTTCCTGGTTTAAGCTGGATCAAAGACCGCAGCTTTAGCAACCCCACGCCGCATAAGCTGACACAGTGGCGGCCTAAAATTGGCCACCTTTTGAAAGAACGACATGCTTTATCCCGAACTTTTCAGACAGCTCGAAGCCGTGCGCTGGGACATGGAGCGCGACATTCCCTGGGACAGTTTCGATGCGGCAGCACTCACCGACGAGCAGGCCGCCACCATCAAGATGAATGCCATTACCGAGTGGTCGGCGCTGCCGGCCACCGAGATGTTCCTGCGCGACAACCAAGGCGACAGCGACTTTTCGGCCTTTATGTCGATCTGGTTTTTTGAAGAGCAAAAGCACGCGTTGGTGCTGATGGAATACCTGCGCCGCTTTCGCCCCGAGCTGGTGCCCACCGAGGCCGAGCTGCACAACGTGCGTTTCGAGTTTGACCCGGCGCCCGCACTCGAGACGCTGATGCTGCACTTTTGCGGCGAAATCCGCCTCAACCACTGGTACCGCCGCGCCAGCGAGTGGCACACCGAGCCGGTGATCAAAGCCATCTACACCAAACTCAGCCAGGACGAGGCGCGCCACGGTGGCGCCTATTTGAAGTACATGAAGCGCGCCATCCAGAACACAGGCTTAGAGGCCAAAGGCGCGTTTGCCAAAGTCGGCGTGCTCATGGCCAGCGCCCGGCGCACCGCCCAGGCCTTGCATCCCACCAATCTGCACGTAAGCAAGGCCTTGTTCCCCAACGACACCATCCAAAGCCGCCTGCCCAACCCGCAGTGGCTGGAGCACTGGCTGGACCAGCAAATCAAGTTTGACGACGTGTGGGAAACCAAGGTGGTCGAGCGGATCTTGCACAACATGAGCCTGCTGCTCGAGCGCAGCTTTGCCACCGTGCAAGAGCTCAACAAATACCGCAAGGAAATCGCGCGCGATCTGGCCGCCACGCTGGCGCCCGCTGCAGCCGCTCCGCAGGCATGAGCGCGAGCTACCCGCCCCCCGCTTTGCTGGACAAGATCTGCCCCCGTGCGGACTTGCGCTCAGCGCTCGCGCAGCTGCCCCGGCCTTGGGTGTTTACCAACGGCGTGTTCGACGTGCTGCACCGCGGCCACGTGCTCTACCTGGCGCAGGCCCGTGCCTTGGGCGCCAGCCTGATCGTGGCGCTCAACACCGACGCCTCGGTGCGCCGCCTGGGCAAGGGCGAGGACCGCCCGCTCAACGCCCAGGACGACCGCGCCGTGGTCATGGCCGGCCAGCAGGCGGTGAGCCTGGTGACCTGGTTTGACGAAGACACGCCCGAAGCCTTGGTTGCCGAAATCCGCCCCGACATTCTGGTCAAGGGCGGCGACTACGACATGGCGGTCTTGCCCGAGACCGCGCTGGTGCAATCCTGGGGCGGCAAGGCGCTGGCGCTGCCTTTTGTGTCGGGCTATTCGACCACCGCCTTGCTGAGAAAAATCCGGGCCGAAAGCCCCGCCTAATCGCCCTAGGGCTGCGTGCGGGCCTTTGACACAAGTCAAATTGAATGCGAATCCTTCTCGTTTAGAATCGCTTCGTCTTAACGATGCGTGGCTTGCACGTTCAAGCCTCTTTGCCATGAACCGCTTTTCTTTTTCCACCTTGGTGACCTTGGTGATGCCGCTGGTTTTGGCGGTGTCTGGGGCCTTGGCCTCGGGCGCCGCGTTGGCGGCCGACTTTGAGCTGGCGCTCGCCATCAAAGACCACCGTTTTGAGCCCAGCGAGCCGGTCGTGCCTGCCAACCAGCGCGTACGCCTGACGGTGCACAACCAAGACAGCACGCCTGAAGAGTTCGAGAGCAAGGCCCTGGGCCGCGAGAAAATCATTCCCGCCAAGGCCAAGGCGGTGATTTTTGTCGGCCCGCTCAAGCCCGGGCGCTACGCCTTTTTTGGCGAATTCCACGAAGCCACCGCCCAGGGCGTGTTGGTGGTTCAGTAATTTCATAAGAGACTTCCGCATGTTTGCCACCAGCCTGATCGTGTTCCGGGAAAGCCTGGAAGCCGCCTTGTTCATTGGCATCATTGCCGCCGCCACGCGCGGCGTGGCCCGGCGCAGCGCCTGGATCGCGGCGGGTGTGCTGGCCGGGGTGCTGGGCGCGCTGGCGCTGGCCGCTGGCATGGAACGCATCAGCGCCTGGGCCGACGGCGTGGGCCAGGATTTGCTCAACGTGGGCATATTGGCCGTGGCGTTGGCGATGCTGGCTTGGCACTGCGTCTGGGTGTCCACCCATGGCCGCGAAATGGCGCAGGCCGCGCGCCAGATTGGCCAGTCGGCTGCACAGGCCGACGGCGCGCTGTGGGCGCTGGCCGTGGCGGTGGCGCTGACCGTGCTGCGCGAAGGCGCCGAAACCGTGCTGTTTGTCAGCGGTTTGCTCTCGGGCGAATCCACCGGCCTGGCGGCCCTGGTGGGCGCGGTGTTGAGCGGCTTGGCCGCGGGCGTGCTGGTGGGGCTGGTGATGTACTTGGGGCTGGCGCGGGTGCAGGCGCGCCATTTGTTTTCGGTGACCAACACCTTGGTGCTGCTGCTGGCGGGCAGCCTGGCCAGCCAACTGGCCAAGGCGCTGGTGCAAGCCGGCTTGCT
>CANCJD010000157.1 GCA_947378275.1 Comamonadaceae bacterium | reverse complement strand
AGGCGCTGGGGGCCGCAGCGGGTTTGGCATCAGTGGCGCTGGCAGCGGGTTCCGGCTTGGACGCTGGCTCTGCCTGCTCTTTGGCCGCAGCCGGTGGCATGGGCCAGCCCGAGGCGCTGGGGGCCGCAGCGGGTTTGGCTTCGGCGGCAGGGGCGCCGGGCATGCCCATGGTGAAATTCATGCCCTTCAAGGTGGCCATGGTCATTTTTTGCACTTCAAGCGCCTGGATGGTGGCACTCAGGGCGCGCGAGTTTTGTTCCAGCCAGAACTGCACGTGCTTGAGTTCTTCGATGCGCTTTTCCAGGTCTTCCACATTCAGGCTGGGCACCAGCCACTGCGACAGATTGGGCAGGGCCGCCGAGGCGCCAGAACTGCCGCCTGCGCCCTTGGCCAGGTTTTGCAAAAACTCAAAACCGGGGACAAATTTGCCAAAACCCGAGGTGTCAGTGGTGCTCATGTCGGTCTCCTGTGGTGGTTGGTACGAAGCCCGACGAGCTTAACTGATGGCCGCCGCCCCGGGGGGCGCACGCGCCGGGTTGTTGTTACCAGTTGTCGTCGCTTTCGCCGTTGTCGGCGGCGTCCCAGCTGTCGCCTGAACCGGCGTCAAAACTACCGAGATCGGGCTGCGCCGGGGCGTCAAAGGGCACGTAGCCCGCGCCGTTGCCGCCCGTGGCCTGCGCGGTACCGTTGGCGCCGCTTTGGTGGTTGCCTTCAAACGCCTTGGTCAGCGCATAGCCCGCAGCCAGTCCGGCCACGCCGCCGAGCACGGCGCCGCCCACGCCTGAGCCGACTCCGCCTTGCACGGGTGCGCCGTAGCCTGGGCCATAGCCAGCGGCGGAACCGCCGGGGTAGGCCGCAGCGTTGGGCGTGAACTGGGCGCCAAAGCCGCCAGGGGCTGCGGGCGCATAGCCCATGTTCGCGGGTGCGGCCTGCGCCTGGCTGCGGCGGATCAGAAACGCCACCAGCACCAGCACGCCAATACCCAGCAGCACGTAGTTCAGGTTCAGCGCGGGGCTTTGCGGGGCCGGTGCGGTGGCCGGCGGTGCGGCCACGTGCGCGGCTACGGTGGCTGCAGGCAGCTTGGCCGCGCTCGTGGCAGCGCCGATTTTGTCCAGCGTTTGCTGGAACTTTTCGGGACTCGCAGCAAATTTCAGGCTGCTGTCTATGCTTTTGGCACGCTGCACTTCGGTCAGTGCTTCTTCGTATTTGGCCTCGCGTGCCAGCACCTGGCCGAGCTCGTAATGGGCGCGGGCGCTGCCCGGCTTGTCTTGCAGCACTTCGCGCAGCATGGTTTCGGCCTGCGTCAGGTGGCCGGCGGCGACGGCGGCCTCAATGTCCTTGGGCGCGGGCAGGGCCAGCGCCAGGGCGCAAGCGCCCATCATCGCGGCAGCGCCGAGCCAGCGGGTGGCGCGGTGCATCAGGGAGGTGGCAGTCAATGGCATGGAGTTTCTCGGTGGTGGAACAAGCAGGGCCCGACTGTAGTGCGCGCGCTCTGTTGTTTTATTTAGATTGTGTAAACGTGTGCGCCGCCCCAGGCCCGTGCGGGGTCTGCCGGACATAATCATCGCTTTCTACGGTGGCTTGTTTTGGCAGGTTTTTTTGTGTTACATCCATGACGCTTGTTCCCCCCCCGCGCTTTGTTACCGGTTCCCCTTTGCGCCATGTCGTGGTGATGGCCAGCACCGGCGCCATCGGCCTGGTGGCGGTGTTTGTGGTGGACCTCATCAACCTTTTTTACATTTCGCGCCTGGGTGAGCAGGCGACGGCCGCGGCCGTGGGCTTTGCCGGCGTGGTGGGTTTTTTTCATACCTCGGTCTGCATCGGCCTGATGATTGGCATTACTGCCACCGTCTCGCGCAAGATTGGCGCGGGCCACGCGGCGCAGGCCCGGCGCATGGCCAGCCACAGCCTCTTGCTGATGGCGGGCATTGCCGCCGTGCTGGCGTTGGCCACCCTGGTTTTTTTGGCTCCCTTGCTGTCGGCCTTGGGCGCGCGGGGCGACGTGGCGGTGTTGGCCCAGCGTTACCTGACCGTGACCATGCCTTCGGTGCCCTTGCTGGCCGTGGGCATGGCGTGTTCGGCGCTATTGCGCTCGGTGGGTGCGGCGCGCCGGGCCATGGTGGTCACCCTGGGCGCAGCGGCGGTCACGGCCGTGCTCGACCCGCTGTTTATCTTTTATTTCGGCATGGGCCTGGACGGGGCGGCCGTGGTGTCGGTGATTTCGCGCAGCGTGCTGCTGGCCATTGGCCTGCACGGCGTGGGGCGCGTGCACCACATGCTCGCGCCCATCGAGCGTGCGCATTTTTGGGCGGATGCGCGGGTCTTGTCGGCGGTCGCCGGTCCGGCAGTGATGACCAACTTGGCTACGCCGGTGGGCGCGGCATTTGTAACGCACAGCGTGGCGCAGTTTGGCCCGTCCGCCGTGGCGGGGCAGGCCACGGTGGACCGCCTCACGCCCGTCGCGTTTGGGCTGATTTACGCCCTCAGCGGCGCGATCGGCCCTATCCTGGCGCAAAACCTGGGAGCCAAACGCTACGACCGCGTGCAGCAGACTTTGCGCGCGAGCCTGGGCTTCATCGTGACTGCGGTGGCCGGTGCCTGGCTGCTGCTGGCTTTGCTGCAAGGGCCTTTGACGCGGGCGTTTTCATTGGACGGCCAAGCCGCGTTGCTCTTGCAGGCGTTTTGCAGCTGGCTGGCCGCGGGCTTCTTTTTTGCCGGCGCTTTGTTTGTGGCCAACGCGGCCTTTAACAACCTGGGGCGCCCGCTGTGGTCCACCGGCTTTAACTGGGCGCGGGCCACCTTGGGCACCATTCCGTTGGCCTGGTGGGGCGCGCGCTATGGGCCGGTGGGCGTACTCGCCGGACAGGCGCTGGGTACGGCCGTCTTTGGCGCCCTGGCCATGTGGATGGCGGTTCGCTTGACCTCCAATTTGGGCAAATAAACGGGGGATAGTCATGCGCAAAGACCGGGCCAGAGTTTTGCAACGCCTGCCGCGCTCAGAGATGACGTTTTTCCCGCTAACCTGGACTGTGATTCACGAGGTGACCGAAGACAGTCCACTCGCCCTGCTGCGCAGCGCAAACCGGGTTACCTTGGCCGAGGCGGGACTGCGGGTGATGTTGAGTGTCGCAGCGCGCGACCCCTCTTTGGGTGCCTAGGTGCACGCCGCGCATGCCTACGGTGCGGGTGATATCGCGTTGGACGTGCGCTATGCGAATGCAGTCATTCCGCTGAGCGACGACCATGCACTGGCCGATATGCGAAGAACCGGCGACACCGAGCCGGACCCGGAGGCACACGCCGATGGAGCCCCAGCCAACGCTGCAGCGCTGGCGAGCCGTTTTTAGTTGGAGCGAGCAACGGCGGCGCGCAACTCGTCCATCACGCGAGGATCCAAACGGGCACATTCCCACATCCGGGTTTCTTCACGGGCTTGGCGTGCCGACACAATCCAGCCGTCCACCATCTGTGCCACGGCCATGCTGGCGCGGCGCAAGGGGCGGGCACAAAATGCCAGGCCGGCAAACACCAGACTCCACAAAGCCACCCAGCCCAGCAACAAGTGGCCATCGGCCCAGTTTTCGATCACTTGGTCGGCTACCACCAAGAGCGAGGCCAACACGGCTGACAGCAGGACGCCGGCCAGGGTTTTGGAGGCTTCGCCTGGTTTGGCGGTGGCAGCCTTGGCGGCACGGGGAAAATCAAATCCAGCAAAACGACGCATGGCGTACTCCTGAAAAAACAGAAAACAAAGAAAGGGGTTTCCTTTCACAATGGGGTGGATACTAGGGTTAATACTAATATCGGTCCACTTTTGATTTGTGATGATTGACATTCACGAAATTTATATATGCCCGCACCCACCCTGCATCTGCGCACTTTTGACCTGAACCTGCTCAAGGTGTTTGACGTGGTCATGGCCGAGCGCAACCTGACCCGCGCCGCGCAGGTCTTGTCGCTCACGCAACCCGCCGTGAGCAACGCCTTGCGCCGCCTGCGCCAGGCCTTGGACGACGACCTGCTGGTGCGCCAAGGCCGCAGCCTGCAGCCCACGCCCAAGGCGCTAGAGCTGTGGCCTGAGATCCGCGCCACGCTCGAGCGCCTGCAGACCACGCTGGCGCCGCGCGTGTTTACCCCCGCCAGCGCCCAGCACAGCTTTGTGCTGACCATGGCCGACGCCACCGCCGCTGAGCTGATGGTCGGTCTGATCACCGCCCTGAGCCAGCAGGCCCCCGGCGTGTCGCTGCGCACCGTGCCCCTGACCACGCGCGACCCGCGTCGCCTGCTGGAAGACGGTCAGGTGGACCTGGCCATCGGGCATTTCCCGGCCGTGCTGTCCGACCTGGCGGCCCACGCCCAGGCCGGGGACGCGGCACAGTTTTTCCACCAGCGCCTGTTTGTCAGCGACTACGTGTGCGTCATGCGCCACGGCCATCCGCTGGCCGAGGGCGCGCTCACGCTCGACGCCTATTGCCAGGCGCAGCACATGCTGGTGAGCTTTTCGGGCCGCGCCTTTGGCCTGATTGACGAGGCGCTGGCGGTGCTGGGGCGCAGCCGGCGCGTGGTGCTCACGGTCAACCAGTTTTTCACCACCGGCAAGGTGGTGGCGCACTCGGATTTGCTGACGGTGCTGCCGCGCCATTTTTTGAACGTCACCGGCTT
>CANCJD010000156.1 GCA_947378275.1 Comamonadaceae bacterium | reverse complement strand
GGTGAAAAAATGCCACGTCGTCGCGAAGTCCCTAAACGTGAAATCCTGCCGGATCCTAAATTCGGCAATGTCGAGCTGTCCAAATTCATGAACGTGATCATGGAAGGCGGCAAAAAAGCGGTCGCTGAGCGCATCATTTATGGCGCGCTGGAGCAGATCGAAAAGAAGCACCCTGGCAAAGACCCGCTGGAAGCCTTTACGGTTGCCATCAACAACGTCAAGCCCATGGTTGAGGTGAAGTCCCGCCGCGTGGGTGGCGCCAACTACCAAGTGCCCGTCGAAGTGCGCCCTGTGCGCCGCTTGGCACTCAGCATGCGCTGGATCAAGGAAGCCGCCCGTAAGCGTGGCGAAAAATCCATGGCCCTGCGCTTGGCCAACGAGTTGCTCGAAGCGACTGAAGGTCGTGGCGGCGCGATGAAAAAGCGTGACGAAGTTCACCGCATGGCAGAAGCCAACAAGGCGTTCTCGCACTTCCGCTTCTAAAAAGGCGGTTTTCGCAGCCCCCGGGCGGCCAATGCGGCGACAGTGTCATGACGCTGTCGCCGCATTGCGCTAAGTTCAAAGGTTGCCTGTGGCGCCGCGTTGTGCGGGCCGCATTTCAAGATACAGATCAACGAAGGATCCACCATGGCTCGCCATACCCCCATTGAGCGCTACCGCAACATCGGTATTTCTGCGCATATTGACGCTGGTAAAACAACCACGACCGAGCGCGTACTTTTTTACACTGGCGTGAACCACAAGATTGGTGAAGTTCACGACGGCGCGGCTACCATGGACTGGATGGAGCAAGAGCAAGAGCGTGGTATCACCATCACCTCTGCGGCCACCACCTGCTTCTGGAAAGGCATGGACAAGTCCTTGCCTGAGCACCGCATCAACATCATTGACACCCCCGGTCACGTGGACTTCACGATTGAAGTCGAGCGCTCCATGCGCGTGCTTGACGGCGCGTGCATGGTGTACTGCGCGGTGGGCGGCGTGCAACCCCAGTCCGAGACCGTTTGGCGTCAAGCCAACAAGTACAAAGTGCCGCGCCTGGCCTTTGTGAACAAGATGGACCGTACCGGGGCCAACTTCTTCAAGGTCGTGGACCAGATGAAACTGCGCCTCAAGGCCAGCCCTGTCCCGATGGTGATTCCAATCGGCGCTGAAGAAAACTTCACCGGCGTGGTCGACTTGCTCAAGATGAAAGCCATCATCTGGGACGAAGCCTCGCAAGGAATGTTGTTCGACTACCGCGATATTCCTGCTGAATTGGTCGAGTTGGCCAAAGAATGGCGCGAAAAAATGGTCGAAGCCGCCGCTGAAGCCACCGAAGAGCTGATGAACAAGTACCTCGAAGAAGGTGACTTGACCGAAGAGGAAATCAAGTTCGGTATCCGCAAGCGCACTATCGCCAGTGAAATCCAGCCCATGTACTGTGGCTCGGCTTTCAAGAACAAAGGCGTGCAGCGTATGTTGGACGCGGTGATCGAATTCATGCCTTCGCCCGTGGATATTCCCCCGGTGAACGGTATGGACGAAGACGAAGCTCCTGTGGTGCGCCAAGCCAGCGACACGGAAAAGTTCTCGGCTTTGGCATTCAAACTGATGACTGACCCGTTCGTGGGCCAACTGACCTTTGTGCGTGTCTATTCCGGCGTGTTGCAAAAAGGCGATAGCGTTTACAACCCAATCCGCGGCAAGAAAGAGCGCATTGGCCGTATCGTGCAAATGCACGCCAACAACCGCGAAGAGGTGAGTGAAATTCGCGCTGGTGACATCGCAGCATGCGTGGGCCTCAAGGATGTGACCACTGGTGAAACGCTGTGTGATCCTGCTGCGATCGTTATGCTCGAACGCATGGTGTTCCCTGAGCCGGTGATTACCCAGGCCGTGGAACCTAAAACCAAGGTTGACCAAGAGAAGATGGGCATCGCTTTGCAGCGTCTGGCGCAAGAGGATCCTTCTTTCCGCGTCAAGACCGACGAAGAGTCCGGTCAGACCCTGATCGCCGGTATGGGCGAGCTGCACTTGGAAATTATTGTTGACCGCATGAAGCGCGAGTTTGGCGTTGAGGCCAACGTCGGCAAGCCCCAAGTGGCTTACCGCGAAACGATCCGCAAGACCATCGAAGATGCCGAAGGCAAGTTCGTGCGCCAGTCCGGTGGTAAGGGCCAATACGGCCACGTGGTTCTGAAAATCGAACCCAACGAAGCCGGCAAGGGCATCGAGTTTGTTGACGCCATCAAGGGCGGTGTGGTTCCTCGCGAATACATCCCTGCAGTGGAAAAAGGCATTCACGAAGCCGTGACCCAGGGCGTGCTCGCCGGTTACCCGGTGGTTGACGTCAAGGTGACGCTGCACTTCGGTTCGTACCACGATGTTGACTCGAACGAGTTGGCGTTCAAGATGGCTGCCATCTTTGGTTTCAAAGAAGGTTGCCGCAAGGCCAGCCCTGTCATTCTGGAGCCCATGATGGCTGTGGAAGTGGAGACGCCAGAAGACTACGCCGGTAACGTGATGGGCGACTTGTCCTCGCGCCGCGGCATGGTTCAAGGCATGGAAGACATGGTTGGTGGCGGCAAAGCCATCAAGGCCGAAGTGCCTTTGTCTGAGATGTTCGGCTACTCCACGACCCTGCGCTCCATGTCGCAAGGTCGCGCCACCTACACGATGGAATTCAAGCACTACACGGAAGCACCGCGCAATGTGTCTGAAGCCATCATGGCTGCGCGCGCTAAGTAATTTTTAAGTTGTCTGCGACGGTGTGCCGCTCTGTTCCCGTGCGGGGCGAATAAGCAACATCGTGCAGACATAAAACCAATACACGGGAATTAGCTCTTTGGAGAATTGAAAAATGGGAAAAGAAAAATTCACACGTACCAAGCCCCACGTCAATGTGGGCACCATTGGCCACGTTGACCACGGCAAAACCACGCTCACTGCCGCCATCACCACCGTGCTGGCAGCCAAGTTTGGCGGCCAGGCCAAAGCCTACGACCAGATCGACGCAGCGCCTGAAGAAAAAGCACGCGGCATCACCATCAACACCGCTCACGTGGAATACGAAACGGCTACGCGCCACTACGCCCACGTTGACTGCCCCGGCCACGCTGACTATGTGAAAAACATGATCACCGGTGCTGCCCAGATGGACGGCGCGATTTTGGTTTGCTCTGCTGCTGACGGCCCTATGCCTCAAACCCGCGAACACATCCTGTTGGCCCGCCAAGTTGGCGTGCCTTACATCATCGTGTTCCTGAACAAGTGCGACATGGTGGACGACGCCGAACTGCTCGAACTCGTTGAAATGGAAGTGCGCGAACTCCTGGACAAGTATGACTTCCCAGGCGACGACACCCCCATCATCCACGGCAGCGCCAAGCTCGCCATGGAAGGCGACAAAGGCCCTCTGGGCGAACAAGCCATCCTCAAGCTCGCGGACGCTTTGGACACTTACATCCCCCTCCCCGAGCGCGCAGTCGACGGCGCATTCCTGATGCCCGTGGAAGACGTGTTCTCCATCTCCGGCCGCGGCACCGTGGTGACCGGTCGTATCGAGCGTGGTGTGGTTAAAGTCGGCGAAGAAATCGAAATCGTCGGTATCTCTGACACCCAAAAAACCACCTGCACCGGCGTGGAAATGTTCCGCAAACTGCTCGACCAAGGCCAAGCAGGCGACAACGTCGGCATCTTGCTGCGTGGCACCAAGCGTGAAGATGTGCAGCGCGGCCAAGTGCTGTGCAAGCCCGGGTCGATTAAGCCCCACACCCACTTCACGGGCGAGATCTATGTCTTGTCCAAAGACGAAGGTGGACGCCACACTCCGTTCTTCAACAACTACCGCCCCCAGTTCTACTTCCGCACGACGGACGTGACCGGTGCGATCGAGTTGCCAGAAGGCAAAGAGATGGTGATGCCTGGTGACAACGTGTCGATCACGGTCAAGTTGATCAACCCCATTGCGATGGAAGAAGGCTTGCGCTTCGCCATCCGCGAAGGTGGTCGTACGGTTGGCGCCGGCGTGGTTGCAAAAATCATCGCGTAATTCGCAAAAACTTAAGGAATTACTATGGCAACCAAGCAAAAAATCCGCATCCGCCTGAAAGCGTTTGATTACAAGTTGATCGACCAATCTGCCGCTGAAATCGTTGAAACCGCCAAGCGCACCGGCGCGATTGTCAAAGGCCCCGTGCCTTTGCCGACCCGCATGAAGCGTTTTGACATCTTGCGCTCGCCGCACGTCAACAAAACCAGCCGCGACCAGTTTGAAATTCGCACCCACCAACGCCTTATGGACATTGTCGATCCAACCGACAAGACCGTTGACGCGCTGATGAAGCTCGACCTTCCCGCTGGTGTGGACGTAGAAATCAAGCTGCAGTAATAGCAGTTTTGGCAGGCGCCGCGTAAGCGGCGCTTGCCGTTAGAAAGCGATTTACGCCCAAGGATGCGCACAAGCGCAAACCCGAGGCTATAATCGCAGGCTGCCCAAAGGTTGCTGCGCGCAAGCGTTGGCATTTGGCGGGCGGTTTTATTAACAGTCTCTCACGCAAAAACGTTGCTACCAATTGAAGTGGTAACGGTGGGAGTTACGGAGAAAACAATGAGTCTTAGCAATCACTTAGGGTTGCTGGGTCGCAAAGTTGGCATGATGCGCCTATTCACCGACGACGGGGACGCTGTTCCTGTGACGGTGGTAGATGTGTCCAACAACCGTGTGACGCA
>CANCJD010000155.1 GCA_947378275.1 Comamonadaceae bacterium | reverse complement strand
CACGATCACACAGAGTGGAATCCAGCTACCGGGGATGAAAAATGACCGGCTTGCGCGGGTGAATGTGACCCGCTCATCCCGAAAATACTTGAACCGGATACCCGTGACGACTAGCAAGCCCGCCGCCCATATCGCCACCGGGGCGGGCTCCATACCGAAGCTTGAGTGAATCCCAAAAAGCGACAAGCCAATCATTCCCAAAGGCAGCAGATAGGCCAGTGCTGCATTGACGTTGCGGCTACGCGTTTGTTGAAGTCCGAAGGCGATTAACAGAACAAACAGGCCGAAAACCCACGGTGGGGTGTGGTTGATTATTTGGGTTATCAATGGGGTAGTCCGTTCATAGAAGCCTTGAGGTAGTTTTCGGGGCAATGTTGACTATATCTATTGGCGATTGAAGTTAGGCGGGGGCGGCCTCGTCACTGCCGTGAGAAAAACGCGGCATTCAGCAGGGTGAATACTGCCGGAGGCCATGGCGGTCATTGGCCGAACCTGGCTGGGCCTGGCTGGGCCTGGCTGGGCCTGCGATAGGCTGCTTGCAGTCATTCGACTGGCTGGCTTTTGGGCACCCTCGTTCGACGAGAATGTGGGTAAATTGAATTGGCGGAGGCAAATATGCTCAGGAGGTTGACCGCGTTGCCGAATATTGGAAAAGCTATCGCTACCGACCTGCTGGCCATTGGGATTGGTTCGCCTGACGATTTCAAAGGTAAGGACGCGCTAAAGATTTTCAATGACTTGAAGGCGGCAATGGGGCATAGGCATGACCCCTGTGTTTACTACACACTGCTGTCCGTAAAGCACTTCGTGGATACAGGGGAATCGCTGCCGTGGTGGAAATTCACAGCTAAGGGCAAGGCGGATTTAGCATTGAACACGGGGAGCAAATCATGAAATTCGGTTACACCATCGTTTATGTCCCTGACGTGCTTGCGTCGGTGGATTTCTTTGAAAAAGCATTTGGATTAAAGAGGCGGTTCGTTCACGAATCGGGCTACGGCGAAATGGACACCGGTGCGACTGCACTGGCATTCGCAACCCATGACCTTGGAGCATCCAATCTGCCCGGTGGTTATGTCAAGGCGAGCAATTCAGGCGAACCGCTGGGCATGGAGATTGCACTTGTCACGGAGGATGTCGCAACAGCGCACGCAAAGGCAATAGCTGAGGGAGCAGTGTCCATTAAGGAACCCCTGTTGAAACCGTGGGGTCAGACCGTTTCCTACGTCCGCTGTCCTGACGGGACGCTGGTCGAAATTTGCTCTCCGGTAGCAAGCTAAAAAGTAAGCTTTGACGAGCGAAATCAGATGTCCGCTACCGCTGCATCAGCGCCACCCATGGCGCCGCCGCGACCGACCGATTTGGGGCGATACATCTCTCTGCAGAAAGCTAACAAGAAGCATTGAATGCCCCATAGGTTTCTCTTCGCCTCATTTCGAATTCCTCATTGCATAAGCAAGTTCAGGAAAGAGCAGCGTTAAAAAGAAGACAGACGAGCGCACCAGCCCAAAACCACTGGATGCCGAGGGCAATGGGGTGGATGGTGCAGCGCCATATTGGAGGAGCCCGAAGGGCGGGGGACATTCGCGGAACCGTCCACCCCATTGCCCTCGGCGCACAAAAGCCTGCGGGCAGCAAATGGCTGCTAAAAAGCCCCGCAAACGCTTAAAGGCGCACGCCGCTGGTCGTATGAAACCAGTTGTTGTGCCGGCTACTCACCGTCAGGCCAATGGTCTGCCCCACTTGCAGTTTGGTGTTGGCCGGTGCGCGCACGGTGATGGCGCCCGCCTCGGTTTTGACCACTACATAGGTGTCGGCGCCGGTGGGTTCGACCAGGCTCACTTGGCCGCGCCAGGGGGCGTCGTCGCTCAGGTGGATGTGCTCGGGGCGTTGGCCCAGAGTCACGTCGCCTTGCACCGGGCCGGGCAGCTCTAGCGTGCCTCCGGCAAACACAAAGCGCGAGGCCTCGCCCGTGCCTTGCAACTGGCCGGGGATGAAGTTCATGGTGGGCGAGCCGATAAAGCTGGCCACATAGGTGTTGGCGGGTGTGCGGTAAATCTCGTCGGGCGTGCCGATTTGCTGCAAGATGCCGTCCTTCATCACCGCAATGCGGCTGCCCAGCGTCATGGCCTCAATCTGGTCATGCGTCACGTACACGCTGGTAATTCCCGAGACTTGGTGCAGGCGCTTGATTTCGGCGCGCATTTCCACGCGCAGTTTGGCGTCCAGATTGGACAGCGGCTCGTCAAACAAAAAGAGCTGCGGGTCGCGCGCCAAGGCGCGGCCCATGGCCACGCGCTGGCGTTGGCCGCCTGAGAGTTGCGCCGGGCGGCGGTCCAGCAGGTGCGAGATTTGCAGCATGGCGGCCACTTCGGCAATGCGTTTTTGGCGCTGCTCTTTGGGCACTTTGCGCATTTCCAGCGCAAAGCCAATGTTGTCGGCCACGCTCATGGTGGGGTACAGCGCGTAGCTTTGGAACACCATGGCAATGTCGCGCTGCGCGGGGGCCACGCCCACCACGTTTTTGCCCGCAATGCGCAGTTCGCCTTCGGTCGGGTCTTCCAGGCCGGCAATGATGTTGAGGAGCGTGGATTTGCCGCAGCCCGAGGGGCCGACAAGAATCAAAAATTCGCCGGGGGCAACGTCAATGTCGATGCGTTTGAGCACTTCAACGGCGCTGGCGCCCTTGCCGAAAGCTTTGCGAATGCCCGAAATGGTGAGGGAGGCTGCCATATCTCTATCCTTTGACTGCGCCGGCCGTGAGGCCTTTAACAAAATACTGACCCGCCAGCACGTACACGAGCATGGTGGGCAAACCCGCGATCACGGCGGCTGCCATGTCCACGTTGTAGCTTTTCACGCTGCTTGAGGTGTTGGCCATGTTGTTCAGGCCCACGGTAATGGGCTTGCTGTCGGCGCCGCTAAAGGCCACGCCAAACAGAAAATCGTTCCAGATGTTGGTGAACTGCCAGATGAGCGTCACCATCAAAATCGGCGTGGACATGGGCAACACGATGCGCCAAAAAATACGCCAAAAACCCGCACCGTCCATGCGTGCGGCGTTGACCAGCTCGCGTGGAATGGCGGCGTAATAGTTGCGGAAAAACAGCGTGGTGCCCGCCAAGCCCGCAATGCAGTGCACCAGCACCAGGCCCGATAGTGAGCTCGACAAGCCCAGAAAACCCAGCACCTGGCTCATGGGCAGCAGCACCACCTGAAAAGGCATAAACACGCCAAACAACATAAAGCCAAACAGCAGCTCGCTGCCCTTGAATTTCCACAAACTCAGCACATAGCCATTGATGGCGCCCCAGGCGGTAGAAATGAGCACGGCAGGCACAGCCATGACCACCGAATTGACGAAATAGGGCTTCAGGCCCCGGCAGTCCACGCCGGTGCAGGCGCTGTCCCAGGCCAGGCGCCAACTGTCCAGGTTCAATGACGTAGGCAGGCTCAGCAAGTTGCCGGCGCGGATTTGCGCCGCGTCCTTGAACGAGGTGGCCAGCATCACATAGAGCGGCGCCAAAAAGAAGAAGGCGGCGATGAGCAGAATTCCGTAAATCAGCGCGCGAGAAAATTTGGAGGTGTTCATGGCTAAAGCTTTAGTGCGCGTGCGGCTTGGTGCGCAGCTCGCTGTACAAATAGGGCACCACAATGGCCGCCACCGTGGCCAGCATCATGGTGGCGCTGGCCGCGCCCAGGCCAATCTGGCCGCGGGTAAAGCTCATCACGTACATAAAGGTGGCCGGCACGTCAGACGCATAGCCCGGGCCACCGGAGGTGAGCGCCATGACCAGATCGAAACTCTTGATCGACAGGTGCGACAGCACCAGCACGGTAGAAAACACCACCGGCCGCAAAATCGGCAGGATGATGCGCCAGTAAATGCGCGGCAGACTGGCGCCGTCAATCTGCGCCGCCTTGATGATGCTGTCGTCAATGCCGCGCAGACCCGCCAGCGAGAGCGCCATGGCAAAGCCAGCCGATTGCCAGATGCCAGCAATAACCACGCAGTAAATGGCGGTGTCGCTTTGCACCAGCCAGTCAAAGTGAAAGCTCGCCCAACCCAGGTCGTGCATCAGCTTTTCCAGCCCGAGGCTGGGGTTCAAAATCCATTTCCATGCGGTGCCCGTCACAATAAACGAGAGCGCCATGGGGTAGAGGTAAATGGTGCGCAGCAGGCCTTCAAAGCGGATTTTCTGGTCCAGAAAAATCGCCAGGCCCATGCCCAAAAGCATGGAGCCGCCCACGTACAAGACGCTAAAAACGCCCAGGTTGCGCAGCGCCAGCCACCAGCGGTCCATGTCCCACAGGCGGGCGTATTGCTCCAGCCCGACAAATTCGTCGTAGTTGGGCAGCATGCGTGAGGCCGTGACCGACAAAATGCCGTTCCAGACCATGAAGCCGTAAATAAAGGCAAAGCCCAGCACAAAGCCCGGCGCAATGACCAGTTTGGGCAAGGTGTTTTCAAATGATTTCATGCGGGCCTTGGAGTTCGGCAGACCCTGCGCACCACACGGCGGCTTGGGGCTTGCACAAGACAAACCCGTCCGCTTCAAGAGAATTGGACGGGTTGGTAAAGCAGCCGCTCAGCAAGGGCGAGCGGCTTCCGTGGGCGGCTTACTTGGTAGCAGCTGCCTTGGCGATGTTGGCCACGCCGTCGGCGACCGAGATCTTGTCGTCGTTCCAGAACTGGCTCACAGCGTCCTTGATCGCGCCTTCAGCAGCCGGCGCAATCGCCATGCCGT
>CANCJD010000154.1 GCA_947378275.1 Comamonadaceae bacterium | reverse complement strand
GCCGTGTTTTTGACCGCAGCCGTAGGCACCGTGCCCAACGCCTTGCTGCACAACCTCAAACACAACAAGGTGCTGCACGACACCAACCTGTTTGTTACCGTGCGCAACCACGAGGTGCCCTGGATCGGGCTGGACAAGCGCATCGAGATCGAACGCCTGGGCCACGACTGCTGGCAGGTGCTGATCAACTACGGCTTCAAGAACGACCCCGACGTGCCCCGCGCCCTGCAGCAGCTCAAAGGCCGTGGTGTGGCGCTGGACCCGATGATGACGAGTTACTTCTTGTCGCGCGACACCGTGGTGCCCACGCTGGGCGAAGGCATGGCGCAGTGGCGCGAAAAGCTGTTTGCCCAGATGCACCACAACGCCAGCAGCGCGGCCGACTTTTTGAACCTGCCCAGCAACTCGGTGGTCGAGTTGGGCTCCAAAATTGAAATCTAGCCCGACGTGCAGTTTTTCAAAGACCTGAGCTGGTCGAGTTTTACCGCTGGTTTTGTGGCGGTGCTGGTGGGCTTTACCAGCTCGATTGCCATTGTGTTTCAGGCCGCGCAGGCTTTTGGCGCCACGCCGGCCATGCTGGCCTCTTGGCTGTGGGCCATTGGTATCGGCATGGGCTTGGCCACCGCGCTGCCATCGCTCTGGCTGCGCAAGCCGGTGATGGTGGCCTGGAGCACGCCGGGCGCCGCCGTGCTGGCCAGCGCCGGGCTGGCGGGTGGCTACACCATGGGCGACGCGGTGGGCGCTTTCATGATGAGCGCGGCGCTCATCATCTTGGTGGGCGCTACCGGCTGGTTTGAACGGGTGATGAACCGCATTCCGGTGGCGCTGGCTTCGGCCCTCTTGGCCGGCGTGTTGGCGCGCTTTGGTTTGGCCGGCTTTGCCGCAGCGCAGTCGGCGCTGCCGCTGGTGGTGCTGATGCTGCTGACCTATTTGCTGGGCAAGCGCTTTGCGCCGCGCTACGCGGTACCCGCTACTTTGCTGATTGCGGTGCTGTTGGTGGCCGGGCAAAACGGGTTTGCGCACGTGGATATTCCGCTGGGGCTGACGGTGCCGGTGTTTGTAGCGCCTATTTTTTCGTTCTCTGCCTTTGTGAGCCTGGCCCTGCCCTTGTTTGTGGTGACCATGGCCTCGCAAAACCTGCCTGGCGTGGCCGCCATCCGCGCCTCGGGCTTTGGTGACGAGCGCGCACATGGCGGTGACGCGGGCCTGCCCATCTCCAAAATCATCACGCTCACGGGACTTACCACGCTGGTGCTGGCGCCACTGGGCGCGTTTTCGCTCAACCTGAGCGCCATTACAGCGGCTATTTGCATGGGCCCCGAGGCGCACCCTGACCGCGCGCGGCGCTACACGGCTGCCGTCTCGTGCGGCGTGCTGTACATCGCGCTTGGTTTGTTTGGCGCCACCATCATGGCGCTGCTCACGGCCTTCCCCAAAGAGTTAGTAGCGGCCATTGCCGGGCTGGCGCTGATGGGCACGATTGGCAGCGCACTGGGCGCCGCCCTGCACAAAGAGTCTGACCGCGAGGCTGCCATGGTGACTTTCCTTATCACGCTCAGCGGTGTGGTCATTGGCGGCGTGGGTTCGGCTTTTTGGGGCGTGGTGGCCGGGGCCGTGGCCCTGGCTGTGCAACACTACCGGCCAGCCAAGCGCCAGGCTTAAACGCCTGCTTCCCCTGTTTATTGCCGCTGCGGCCCCTTGTGGCTGCGCGGCCTGTCTGTCTGGAGAACCCCCTCATGCAAATCCTGTTCGTCGCCGACCCGCTGGAGTCTTTCCAGATTTACAAAGACACGACATTCGCCATGATGCGCGAAGCCCAGGCGCGCGGCCATACCGTGGCGGCCTGCGAGCCGCGCGCGCTGATTTGGCGCAGCGGCGGCGTGGTGGAGGCGCTGGTGCGCCAGATTTGCCTGACCGGCGACCCGGTGGACTGGTTTTTTGTGGAAAGCGCCACGGTGCGCGAGTTGCGCAGTTTTGACGCCATCGTCATGCGCAAAGACCCGCCCTTTGACAGCGAGTTTTTCTACGCCACCCACTTGCTGGAGCAAGCCGAGCGCGAGGGCGCCCAGGTGTTCAACAAGCCGCGCGCGCTGCGTGACCACCCCGAGAAGCTGGCGATCATGGAGTTTCCCCAGTTCATCGGCCCCACACTGGTCACGCGCGACGCCAACGCCGTGCGCGCTTTTCACGAAGAGCACCGCGACATCATTCTTAAACCGCTCGACGGCATGGGCGGCAGCGGTATTTTTCGGGTCAAGGACGATGGCCTGAACTTGGGCGCAATCACCGAGACGCTCAACCGCGATGGCGCACAAAGCCTGATGGTGCAGAAGTTTTTGCCCGCCATTAGCGAGGGCGACAAGCGCGTGCTGGTGATTGGCGGCAAGCCCGTGCCGTTTTGCCTGGCGCGCATTCCCCAAGGCGGCGAGGTGCGGGGCAATCTGGCGGCGGGTGGCCTGGGTGTGGCGCAGCCGCTTAACGCGGCGGACCGCGCCGTGGCGCAGGCCATTGGCCCGGTGCTGGCAGCGCGCGGTTTGCTGCTGGTGGGCCTGGACATCATCGGCACCAGCTTGACCGAAATTAATGTGACCAGCCCCACCTGCTTTCAGGAAATCACCGACCAGACCGGCTTTGACGTGGCCGCCATGTTCATGGATGCGCTGGAAACGGCTGCCGCACAAAAGGCTGCCCGTCAATAAACACCTGTAGCTCGCCGGGCGCCATGGCGACCCAGGCTTCGTTGGAGGTGAGCGGCTCGGTCACCACGATGGCCTGACGGTCGTCGGGGCCATTGAGCTGTGAAAGATCGACGCTCAGGTCTTCGTCTTTCAGTTGCACTTCGCTAAATGGGTGCTGGCGCAGCACATAGTGGAGCTTGGTGCTGGCGTGCGCCCACAGCGCCTGTCCGTTGCTGAGCAAAAAGTTGAAGGTGCCGTGCTTGGCGATGCGCTGGGCCAGGTCGCGCAGCGTGTGCGTGAGCTCGGCCTCCGACGGCACGCCGGCGTGCGACTTGTTCATCTCTTGCAGCATCCAGCAAAAAGCGAGTTCGCTGTCGGTGGTGCCCACCGGCCGAAAGCTGCCGTGCAGCAGGGGCGCGAAGTCTTTCAGGTCGCCGTTGTGGGCAAATACCCAGTAGCGACCCCAGAGTTCGCGCACAAAGGGGTGGCAGTTTTCCACGTTGACCGCGCCCACCGTGGCTTTGCGCACATGGGCCACCACGTTGTGGCTTTTGATGGGATAGCTGCGCAGCATCTGCGCGATGGGCGAGGTGGCCGCACTTTCCTTGTCCACAAAATGCCGCGCCGCCTTGCCCGGCTGGTCGCCGTCGCTCTCAAAAAAGGCAATGCCCCAGCCGTCCGAATGGTGGTCGGTGCAGCCCCCGCGCTGGGCGAAACCGGTAAAACTCAGGGTCAGGCTGGCCGGCAAGCGGCTGTTCATTCCTAGCAATTGGCACATGGAAACAGTTTACGCCGACAGGTCAAGCCGAAAACGCATGGGGCGCAAAGATTTAGTCCCGAGGCTCGCTCCACAGCTTGCCGCCGGTAGCCCAGTTTTCGGCCTTGACGTCGGTGATCAGCACATCCACCGAGTCGGGCGAGCCGCCCAACACCTCGACGCTGACGCGGGTGATTTCTTGCACCAGCTTTTTCTTTTGCTCCAGGGTGCGGCCTTCGATCATTTCAACGTGGTAGGTGGGCATGGGAATCCTTGGGTAGAGAGTTAAAAGGTGTTGAGGCGCTGTCGCCACAGACGCGCAGTTTAGACTGCGGTATGGCAAAAATTTACCGTTTCAAGCGGCGCAACCGTGGTGCGTGAGGACCTGCGCGATTTTCAGGTGCGTCCGGGCTTGGCGCTGGTCTTGTGCGCCTTGCTGCTGGCGCATCTGGCGCTGGGCGCGGCCATGGGCCTGTCGGTGGACGAGGCGCATTATTTGCTGTACGCCGCGCACCCGGCCTTGAGTTACTTTGACCACCCGCCGCTGGTGGGCTGGGTGCAGTGGCCGCTGGTGGCGCTGCAGGCGCCTATTGCGCTGCTGCGCCTGCTGCCCGGCGCCTTGTGGTTGGGTACGGTGCTGCTGGTCTACCGGCTGGCGCAGGGTTTGGCCTTGGAGGGCGGCGGCGCGCCGCTGCGCGCCGGTCTGTGGGCGGTGGCTGCGCTGGCGCTGGCGCCGCTCTTGCACGTGCTGGCCATTGGCTTGCTTCCTGACACCCTGCTCATGTTTTTAGCCGCCGCTGTGATGCTGCAAACCCAGCGCCTGATGCACTTGGACGCGCTACGCAAAACCTGGCCTTGGCTGGGCTTGGGCCTGCTGCTGGGTTTGGCGGGACTGAGCAAATACACCGCCGTCTTTTTTGCCCTGGCTGCCGCGCTGTGCCTGTTGCAGACGCACGGGTTGCGCGTCTTGCGCTTGCCTGCCTTGTGGGCGGCAATGGCGCTGGCGCTGGCGCTGGTGTCACCGGTGGTGGTGTGGAACGCGCGCAATGGCTGGATTTCATTCAGCTACCAGGCGCAGCACGGCGCGGGCAGCGTGTGGCAGGCGCAGGAAGTGCTGCGTTTTGCGTTGGTGCAGTTGCTGGCCTACGGGCCCTTGCTGCTTTGGGGCGCCTGGGCGCACACGCGGGCGAGCGTGTTGCGTCTGTTTTTTGTGCTGCCGTTTGCGGTGCTGGCCGGGCTCTCGGGCGGGGGCAGCAGCCTGCCGCATTGGACGGCGCCGGCCTGGGTGGCGCTGGCGCCTTTTGCAGGCGTGGCTTTGGCCGCGTCTTGGGGCCAGGGTGCGGCGTTTGGGCGGCGGCGTTGGCGGCGCTTTGCTATTGGCGCT
>CANCJD010000153.1 GCA_947378275.1 Comamonadaceae bacterium | reverse complement strand
TCCAGGCCGTCGGTCAGGTTGACTGCGTTGCTCGAACCCACGATCACCAGGTAGGTCAGCACCACAAAACCCAGCACGCCCAGGGGGTAGCTGATTTCCTTGAAGAAGGGCAAGAGCAAACCGGCCTTGGGCGGCAGGTTGACGTCAAAGCCCGAGCGCACCCAGTTGTAAAACAGCTCCAGCACCCGCGCATTCGAGATCTCGGAAATACTGAACACCAAATAGAGCGCGGCCAGCACGCCGATGAGCGACTGCCAGAAATACTTTTCGCGTGAGCGCATGCCCTCGGGGTCTTTGTTGACCACCTTGCGCCAGTCGTCCACCCAGCCAATGGCGCCAAAAGCCAGGGTCACCACCAGCACAATCCAGACGAAGCGGTTGGACACGTCCGCCCACAGCAAGGTGGCGCTGGCAATCGAGATCAGGATCAGCACGCCGCCCATGGTGGGCGTGCCGCTTTTGGCCAGGTGGCTTTCCATGCCGTAGCCGCGAATCGGCTGGCCGATCTTGAGCGCGCGCAGGCGCCGGATCACGGCCGGGCCGGCGGCCAGGCCAATCAGCAGCGCGGTCAGCGCAGCCATGACGGCGCGAAAGGTCAGGTACTGGAACACGCGCAAAAAACCCCACTCGGGGTTTTGCGCCTGCAGCCACTGCGCCAGACTTAGCAACATGCGGTTTCTCCTTGTGCGGGCGGGGCCACAGCTGCGACGGGCTCGGCGGCAATGGCTTGCAGGGCGGCCACAGCGCGCTCCATGCGCATAAAGCGCGAACCCTTGACCAGCACGCTGGCGGCCGTGGCCAGTGCAGGTACCAGCGCAGCGCACAGCGCGTCCATGTCTGCAAAATGCTGCGCGGTGCCGCCAGCGGCGTTAAAGGCGGCCACGGCCGACTGGCTCAAGTCACCCACGGCCAGCAGGCGTTCAATGCCCAGTTGCTGCGCGTAGGCACCCGCCTCGGCGTGGAATTGCGGGCCCTGGCTGCCGACTTCGCCCATGTCGCCCAGCACCAAGAGGCGCGGGCCGGGCAGGTCGCGCAGCACTTCAATGGCGGCGCGTACCGAATCGGGGTTGGCGTTGTAGGTGTCGTCCACCACGGTAACGCTGCGACCAGAAAGCGCCAGTGCAAAAGCCCGCGAGCGGCCCTTGACCGGCACAAAAGCCTGCAGGCCGCGCTCCACCGTCGCGCCGGGCACGCCAGCGGCCAGCGCGCAGGCGGCCGCGGCCCAGGAGTTGCGCACATTGTGTTGCCCGGCAATGGCCAGGCGGTAGTGCAGCGCCACGGTCTGTCCGGCCACGGTGGCTTGCGCGTCCACCGCCCAGGCGCCGTTGGTCCACTGCGCGCTGCGGCCCACCACGGCGTCGGCATTGGCGCTGGCGCCAAAGCCCAGGGTGCGGCGCGCGCCAGAGAGCTGCTGCCACAGGCCGGTGTAAGCGTCGTCTTGTGGAAACACGGCGCAGCCGGTGCTTGGCAGCGCTGCCAGCACCGCGCCGTTTTCTGCCGCCACCGCGTCCACCGTGTGCATGAATTCCAGGTGCTCGCGCTGCGCGTTGTTCACCAGGGCCACCGTGGGCTGTGCCAGTGCAGCCAGTGCGGCAATTTCGCCGGGGTGGTTCATGCCCAGCTCGACCACGGCAATGCGGTGGTGGGCGCGCAGGCGCAAGAGCGTGAGCGGTACGCCAATGTCGTTATTCAGATTGCCCTGGGTGGCCAAGCTGGCGTCGCCGCTTGCATGGGCCTGCAGGATGGACGCGATCATTTGTGTCACCGTGGTTTTGCCATTGCTGCCGGTTACGGCAATCAGCGGCAAGTCAAACTGCGCGCGCCAGGCGCGGGCCAGTTGACCCAGCGCGGCTTGGGTGTCCGCCACTTCGATGCGCGGCAGGTCAGCGGGAATCTGTGCTGCCTCCAGGCCGCTGCGGCAGATGACGGCCGCGGCGCCCTTGGCTTGTGCCTCGTGCAGCAAGGCGTTGGCGTCAAAGGTGTCACCTTGCAAGGCAATAAACAGATCGCCACTGGCAATGCTGCGGGTGTCGGTGTGCACGCGGGCAATCGGCGTGTTGGCGTCACCGTGCACGGCTTGGGGCTGGCTGGCGGCGTCGCCACTGTGGGCGAGCCACTGCGCCACCTGGCCCAGGGTCATCAGCGGGGTGCTCATGTGCGGGCCTCCGAGCGGGGGCGTGCGGCCAGCGCTTGCAGTGCGTGTGTGCGGTCTGAAAACGCGGTCTTGATGCCGCCAATGTCTTGCGTTTCTTCGTGGCCCTTGCCGGCCACCAAAATCACATCGGCCGCTTGGGCGCGGGCAATCGCGTTGGCAATCGCGGCGCCCCGGTCCACTTGCACTTCGGGCTGCGGGTGACCCGCCAGTCCGGCCAGGATGTGCGAGACGATGGCCGCAGGTTTTTCGCTGCGTGGGTTGTCACTGGTGATGACGATCTGGTCGGCCTTTGCAGCGGCAATCGCGCCCATTAGCGGGCGCTTGGCGGCGTCGCGGTCGCCGCCGCAGCCAAACACGCACCACAGCTGGCCCGCGCGCTGTTGCGCCAGCGGGCGCAGGGCGTCCAGGGTTTGGGCCAGGGCGTCGGGCGTGTGGGCGTAGTCCACCACCACCAGCGGCGCACCGTGGCCACCCACGCATTCCAGACGGCCGGGCACGGCGCGCAATTGCGCACAGGCCGCCACTGCCGCGCCCAGGTCCACGCCCAGAGCGCGCAGGCTTGCAATCACGCCCAGCAGATTGGCCACGTTGTAGCCGCCAATCACCTGGCTTTGCAGGCTCTCAAGTCTGTCGCCCTCGACCACGTCAAAGCGCAGTCCGGCAGGGGTGAGGGCCATGTTGTGTGCATGCAGGCGAGCGCTGGCGTTGCTGTTTGACGTGGTCCACAAGTCCAGCGCGGGCTGGCTCTGGCGCAGCGCGTCGGCCAGCGCCGCGCCTTTGGCGTCATCGATGTTGACGACAGCGCTTTGCAGACCTGGCCAGGCAAACAGGCGGCGCTTGGCGTCCCAATAGGCTTGCATGCTTCCGTGGTAGTCCAGGTGGTCTTGCGTAAAGTTGGTGAACACCGCCACCCGAATCTTCAGGCCGTTGATGCGGCCTTCTTCGATGCCGATAGACGATGCCTCTAGCGCGCAGGCGCGCAAGCCGTCTTTCACAAACTGCTGCAGGTGCGCGTGCAAGGAAACGGCGTCTGGCGTGGTCATGCCGGTGGCGCGCAGTGCCGCCAGGGGATGGGCGGCGGCGCCATCGAGCGGCGCACCGACTTGCGGGGGTTGCCCCACGCCCAGCGTGCCAAGCACCGCGCAGGGCTGCGCCAGTACGCCGGGCAAGGCGCCCAGGGCCTGCGCCAGCCACCAGGCGGTCGAGGTTTTGCCGTTGGTGCCGGTAATCGCAAGCACCGATAGCCGCTGCGAAGGGTGATCAAAAAACGCGTCGGCAATCGCACCGGCATCGGCTTTGAGACCGGTGTACGCAGCCACGCGGGCGTCATTCAGACCAAAGGCTTGCAGGCCTTCGGCCTCTACCAGACAGGCGGTAACGCCTTGTTCCAAGGCCTGGGCTACAAATTTACGCCCGTCCGCTACCGCGCCAGGTGTCGCAACAAAGCCGTCCCCCGCGCCCAGACGGCGGCTGTCGCTGCCCAGCGTGCCGGTCACGTGGGTGCGCAGCCACTGGGCGGCGTGTTGGGGGGTGGTGAGTGTGGCGGCCATCAGAAACTTTCCTGCACCGCGTTGGCCACAATTTGCGGCTTGATGGCGATGTCGGGTTGCACGCCCATCACGCGCAGGGTTTGCTGCACGGTTTCGCTGAACACGGGGGCGGCCACTTCGCCGCCAAAGTACTTGCCCGCAGTGGGTTCGTCCAGCATCACGCCGACCACGATGCGCGGCTGGTCGATGGGCGCCATGCCGACAAACCAGCTGCGGTATTTGCGGTTGCCGTCGCTGCCGTAGCCCTTGCCTTGTTGCTTGTAAGCAGTGCCTGATTTGCCGCCCACCGAGTAGCCCGCGGTCTGCGCCTTGGGGCCGGTGCCGCCGGGGCCTGCGGCCATTTGCAGCATCTTGCGTACCTTGGCGGCGGTGTCGGCGGTAAACACCGGCACGCCCACGGCGGGCTCGCTGTTTTTGAGCAAGGTGGCGCGGATGATCTGGCCGTCGTGCGAAAACACGGTGTACGAGCGCACCATCTGAAACAACGAGGCCGACAGGCCGTAGCCATAAGACGCCGTGGCCTGCTCAATCGGGCGCCAGCTCTTGGCCGGGCGCAAGCGGCCTGAGACCACGCCGGGAAATTCGACCTGGGGTTTTTGTCCGAAGCCCGCGCCCGAGAAGGTTTCCCACATCTCGCTGGCGGGCATTTGCATGGCGATCTTGGTTGTGCCCACGTTGCTCGATACCTGAATGACTTGCTCCACCGTCAGGGCGCCGTGCGGGTGGGCGTCGCGAATGGTGGCGCCGGTGATCGTCACCGAACCGGGCGAGGTGTCAATGATGGTCGAGGTCTTGACGCGCCCGGTGTTGAGTGCCAGGCCAATGGTGAAGGGCTTCATCACCGAGCCAGGCTCAAAGGTGTCGGTGAGCGCGCGGTTGCGCAGTTGTGCGCCGCTGAGGTTGACGCGTTTTTCCGGGTTGTAGCTGGGGTAATTGGCCAGGGCCAGCACTTCGCCGGTCAGGGCGTCGAGTACCACGATGCTGCCGGCCTGTGCGCGGTTGGACAGCACCGCGTCGCGCAGTTTTTGGTAGGCAAAAAACTGAACCTTGGTGTCGATGCTCAGTTGCAGGTCTTTGCCGGCCTCGGGTGGCACCGTCTCGCCCACCTGCTCCACGGCGCGGCCCAGGCGATCCTTGATCACGTGGCGGCTGCCCGCGCGGCCCAAGAGCGC
>CANCJD010000152.1 GCA_947378275.1 Comamonadaceae bacterium | reverse complement strand
CGTTCGGCCAATACGGCGCGGCTGGGTCGGCTGGGCGTGCGCTGGGCCAGCACCACGGTGTTGCCCTCGCGCGTGGACTTGAAAGCCCAGATGGCGTCGCGGCCAAAGGCAGCGGCGATGCGCTCAACACTGCGATCGAAACTGGAGCTTCGGCCAAATAAATTGACCGTCATGCAGCCCTCGTCGGTCAGCACATTGCGGCAGTCGGCGTAAAAGTCGGGGCTGTCTAACACCGGGGCAGCGGCTTCTTCGTCGTACAAATCCACCTGCAAGGCGTCCACCGTGCCCAGCCAGCGTGCCTGGGTGATTTCGCGGGCGGCGTCGGCCAAGATCACTTGCATGCGAGGGTTGTCCGCTGGCAGCTTGAACCAGCCCCGGCAGGCGTGCAGCACCTGGGGGTTGAGTTCAATGGCGGCGGTTTGCATGCGGATTTCTTTGTGGCAAAACTTGGTGAGCGACCCAGCGCCCAGGCCGAGTTGCAGCGCCTGGCGCTTGGGCGCGGTGGACGGGTCCATCAACAGCAGCCAAGCCATCATGCGCTGGATGTACTCGTGCACCAACTCGTAGGGCGCGTCCAGCAGCATGGAGCCCTGAATCCATTCGCTGCCCAAATGCAGATGGCGCACCGGCCCTTCTTCAGAAAAGTTCACTTCGGGCAAGGTATTTTCAGTCGTCATTTGTTTAATCATAGTGGGTTATAGCAGCGCCGCCAGCTTGGGCAGCGCGCTTTGGGCGTTGCGCCAAACGGCCGCTTGGAGTTCCTCTAATGCGATGCCGCGCAACTGCGCCAGCACCTGGGCAATGCGTGGAATTTCAGCCGGTGTGTTGCTGGCTTGGACTGCGCCGCCCAGGCGGGCCTGCGCGGTGGTGTACAGCCAATGGGGTGGAATATCGGGGGCGTCGGTCTCTAAAACAATTGCCTCCAGCGGCAGGGTTTGCGCCAGGCGGCGCAGTTGCAAGGCGCGCTCAAAGGTGAGCGCGCCGCCAAAGCCCAGCTTGAAACCCAATTCGACAAAAGCCTGCGCCTGCACCACGCTGCCATTAAACGCATGGGCAATGCCGCGCCACCCCGACGTCGGGCGCAAAGCGCGCAGGTGCTTGAGCAGCCGGTCGGCACTGCGGCGTACATGCAGTACCACGGGAAGTTGGGCCTGCGCAGCCATTTGCAGTTGGGCGCAGTAAAAGCGCTCTTGCTTGTCCCTCATCTCGGATGTGCACAGGGCGGGCACAAAGAAATCGAGGCCTATCTCGCCCACCGCCACCAGGCGCGGATCGGCTTGGTGCTGGGCGATTTGCACTTGCAGCGCCTGCAAATCCGCGTCGCTGGCTTGGGGCACATACAAAGGGTGAATCCCGAGGCAGTAACTGTCGCCCCAGCGCTGCGCCAGCAGGCGCACCGTGTCCCAGTTCGAAGCCTCTACCGCTGGAATCACACAGTGGTGCACGCCCGTGTCGCGGGCAGCCAAGCGTACGGCGTTGGCTTGGTCCGGGGCGCCAAATTCTGCCGCATCCAGGTGGCAATGCGTGTCGATCCACTCCACCGTTAGAGCCACTTATGCATGCGCCAGCGCTGTATTCACAAGGCCGACAAGGGCATCAATACCCCGTGGTCAAGTCGCAAGCGGCGGCTGCAGCGCTGGGCCAGGCCGGCGTCGTGGGTCACCAGCACAAAGGCGGTGCCGTGTTCGCGGGCGAGACTGAGCATCAGGTCAAACACGCCGTCGGCGGTGTTGCGGTCCAGATTGCCGGTGGGCTCGTCGGCCAGCACGCAATCGGGCTGGGTCACCAGGGCCCGGGCAATGGCCACACGCTGGCGCTCGCCGCCCGAGAGTTCGGCCAGGCGGTGGTGCAGGCGCTCGGCCAGGCCCACGCGCTCGAGCATGGCGCGCGCCTTGGCGCTGGCCAGCGCGGGCGCGGCGCGGCGAATCGTCAGCGGCATGGCCACGTTTTCCAACGCGCTGAATTCGGGCAAGAGGTGGTGGAACTGGTAGACAAAACCCAAGTGGCGGTTGCGCAACCGCCCTTGGGCCCCGGCGTCTAGCCTCGCCAGCGGCTCGCCGCACAGGCTGACGCTGCCAGCACTGGGCGCGTCTAGGCCGCCGAGCAAATGCAGCAAGGTGGATTTGCCCGAGCCCGAGCTGCCCACGATCGCCACCGTCTCGCCCCGGTGGACCTCCAGATCAACGCCTTGCAGCACGGTTACGTCCAGTCGCCCTTCGGTAAAGCGCTTGCGCAAACCGGTGCATTGCAGGATAGCCTTGGAATTATTCATAGCGCAGCGCCTCGGCAGGGTTGATTTGCGACGCGCGCCAGCTCGGGTACAGCGTGGCCACAAAAGCCATCAGTAGGCTGATCAAGGCCACCGGCAAGATGTCGGCCTGTTGCGGGTCGCTGGGCATGCGGCTGATCAAATAAATGTCTTGCGGCAAAAAGGTAGCGCCCAGCAAATGCTCCAGCGCGGGCACGATGACATCAATATTGAAAGCCACGCCCAGGCCCAGCAACAGCCCGGCGCCCGTACCAATCACCCCAACCATCGCGCCTTGCACCATAAAAATGCCCATGATGCTGGCCGGGCTCGCGCCCAGGGTGCGCAATATCGCAATATCCGCACGCTTGTCGGTCACCGTCATCACCAGGGTGCTGACCAGGTTAAAGGCGGCCACCGCCACGATCAGGGTCAGGATGATGAACATCATGCGTTTTTCCACCTGCACGGCGGCAAACCAACTGCGGTTTTGCTGCGTCCAGTCGCGCACGAGCAGCTCGCCCGAGAGCCTGCGGCTCAGGTCTTGCGCTACCTCGCGCGCCTGGTGCAAGTCGCGCAGCTTTAGGCGCACGCCGGTGGGGCCCTCCAAGCGAAATATCTTGGCCGCGTCTTGCCAATGCACCAGTGCCAGCGTGGAGTCGTATTCAAAATGACCCGAGTCAAAGGTGCCCACGACCGTCATTTGCTTGAGTCGCGGCACTATGCCCGCTGGTGTCACCTGGCCACTGGGCGCCACCAGCATCACCACGTCGCCCAGGTGCACGCCCATGGAGCGGGCCAACTCAGCCCCCAGCACCACACCAAAGCCGCCGGGCTGCAACTGTTTTAAGACGGCTTGCTGGCCAGGCGTGGCCAAGTCGCTCACCTCGGGCTCCAGCGCCGGGTCAATACCGCGCACCAACACGCCCTTCATGTCCTCGCCGCGCGCCAGCAAGGCTTGGGCGGCAATAAAGGGCGCCGCGCCAATCACTTGGGGATGCGCGCGGGCCTGCAGCAGCGTTTGCGCCGGGTCTGCCAAAGCGGCGCCGCCCAGGGCATAGATCTCGATGTGTGAGACCACGCTGAGCATGCGATCACGCACTTCCTTTTGAAAGCCGTTCATCACGCTCAGCACAATGATGAGTGCTGCCACCCCCAGCGCAATACCGAGCATAGACACGCCAGAAATAAATGAAATAAAGCCATTGCGCCGCGTCGAGCGCCCCGCCCGGGTGTAGCGCCAGCCAATGCGCAGTTCAAAGGGCAAGTTTTCGAGCATGGACATTCCAGTCAATCAGACAACACTGCGCCCGCGACCGCACCGGCCGCTTTAACGCCGGTCTTGACCACCACCGCCCCAGTGGTCACTACCGCGTCGGCTACCGCTACCACAGCGCAACCGGCGCAGGCCGACACCGCGGCCAGCATAAAAAACCACTTCATTGCGAATCCTTACAAGTCTTAGGGGCCGATTGTCGCAGGGGCGCGATGAAAGCCGGCGCGGCTCGAGCGGCGCAGGTGCGAGACAATCGAACCATGCACCTTGTGATCCCCTTTGCCGCCCCCGCCGGCCCCCAATGCCAGGCAGCGCTGGAGCGACTGGAGCTGCCGCACCTCAAATCGCTGTTACGCACCCTTTCGCCCCATAGCGAACTACAAGGCCAGGCCAGCGATCTGTCGCCCCTGAGCGAGCGCGTATTGAGCCAAAACGCCTTCGCCGACGGCCTCATTCCCTGGGCGGCGCTGCGCGCGTGCGCCCTGCCTCACACGCCTCTTGGCGCGTCCTGGGGGCTCATCAGCCCCTGCCACCTGGCGGTCCATGCCGACCACATCGCCATGCACGACCCAGCGGTATTGCGCCTGGAGGCCGAGGAATCCCAGGCGCTGCTGCAAGCCATGGCCCCGTATTTTCTGGAAGACGGCTTGGTGCTGCACTTTTTGCAAGCCGACACCTGGCTGGTGCAAGGGGACGTGCTGCGCGGCCTGCCCACTGCGTCCTTGGAGCGCGTGCGCGGGCAGAAAGTAGACCCTTGGATGCCGCGCACTGAGGCCGCCCGCCTGGTGCGCCGCCTGCAAAACGAGATGCAGATGCTGCTCTACACCCACCCCATCAACGACGCCCGGGTGGCGCGCGGCGCGCCCATGGTGAACTCGTTTTGGCTCAGCGGCACCGGCGACCTGCCCGCAAATGTCCCGCCATTTTTGCAAGCCACCGTGCTAAATGCCCTGCAGGCGCCCGCGCTGCGCGATGACGCTGCCGCCTGGACGCAAGCCTGGCAGGCGCTCGATAGCGGCCCGCTAGCGGACATGGCGCAAGTGCTGGGCCAGCGCGGTCACTCCGTTGACGCCGAACCCGCAACCCTCACCCTGTGCGGCAACCATACGGCCCGCACCTGGCGCCAGCAGCCGCGCAGCCTTTTGCAGCGCATCGGCTCCGCCCTGCGCAGCGCGCCCCCCACCGCCTTTTTGAAAAGCCTATGAACATCACCCCCCGCGACATCCCCCCCCGCAGCGTTTGGGCGCTCGAACAGGCCGGCGTGCACCCGCTTTTGGCGCAGCTCTACGCCGCGCGCGGTGTGACCCAGCCCGACGAACTCGACAACGCCCTGTCCAAACTGCTGCCGCCCGACGGATTGAAGGGCGTGCGTGAGGCCGCCGTCTTGCTGGCCGACGCCATTGCCGCGCAAAAACGCCTGTGCATCGTGGCCGACTACGACTGCGACGGCGCCACCGCCTGCGCCGTGGCGGTGCGCGGCCTGCGCCTGCT
>CANCJD010000151.1 GCA_947378275.1 Comamonadaceae bacterium | reverse complement strand
CCGGCCGCGTTTTTTGAGAAAGTGTCCGCAGGTTACGCCCGCCGCCTGCGCGAAGACCCGGCGCGCTTTGCCCGCATCGACGCCGACCAAAGCCCCGATGGCGTATGGCTGGAAGTGCTGGCTGCCTTGCGCGCCAAAGGCTTGTTGCCATGAGCGCCGCATCTGCCGAAACCAACGCTCCCGCGCTGGCACCCTGGATTGCAGCGCAAACCGCTGATTTGCTGGCCCAGCGCGGCCACGCCTGGCTGCTGATGGGCCCGTCGGGTCTGGGGCAATACAGCCTGGCGCTGGAACTGGTGCGCGCCTGGCTGTGCGAGCAGCCGAGTGCCGCCGGAGCCTGCGGCCACTGCGGCAGCTGCCACGCCATTGAGGTGCGCACCCACGCCGACCTGTGCGTCTTGATGCCCGAGACGTGGATGATCCGCCTGGGCTGGCCGCTGAGCGAGCGTGCCCAATCCGAGATTGACGACAAAAAGCGCAAGCCCAGCAAGGAAATCCGTGTGGATGCCATGCGCGACGCGGTCGAGTTTTCGCAGCGCACCAGCGCGCGGGGCCGGGGCAAGGCGGTGCTGGTTTTTCCGGCCGAAGACATGAACAACATCACCGCCAACGCCTTGCTCAAGACGCTGGAAGAGCCGCCGGGCGATGTCAAATTCGTGTTGGCCAGCGAATCGGCGCACCAGTTGTTGCCCACCATCCGTAGCCGCTGCCTGGGCCACACCATGCGCTGGCCCGACGCGGCCACGAGCCAGACTTGGCTGCAGAGCCAGGGCGTTGAATCTGGCCTAGCCCAGCAGGCGTTGCTGGCCACCGGCGGGCGGCCGCAGGACGCGCTGGCGTTTGCCCAGTCGGGCTTGGACCCGGCGGTGTGGTCGACCTTTTGCAAAGCCATGGTGCGTGGCGACGTGGCCCTGGTGCGCGACTGGAGTCCGGCCGAACTGTTGGCGACGCAGCAAAAGCTTTGCCACGACCTGCTGGCCCTGAGCGTGGGTGCCGCACCCCGGTTTTTTGCCGCCCAGGATTTACTGCCCGGCGCAACGCTTGCGGCGCTGACGCAATGGAGCCAGGCGCTAAGCGCCCAGCAACGCTCGATCGAGCACCCTTTTAACGCCGGTTTGCTGCTCGAATCCTTGGTCAGCCAGGCGCAGCGTGTATTGGCGCCTGCGCGCTAAATCGTTTTTACCTGAAAGTCCCGCCTATGACTCCCAGCGCAAACCCCAACCCGTCCAGCTCCTCTGCTGGCTGGTCTGATTCGGTGTTGAGTACTTCCACACTGCGCCCTAGCGTGATGCAGCTCACGCTCAAGGACCGCGCGGCCTTGTACGCGGCCTATATCCCCGCGTTCAAGGACGGCGGGATATTCAGCATGACCAGCCGCGAATACGCTTTGGGCGATGAGTTGTACGTGTTGCTCACATTGCCCGACGATCCACAGCGCTACGCCATTGCGGGCATCGTGGCCTGGATTACACCGGCCAACACGGCGTCAGGGCGCGCGCAGGGCGTGGGCATCCGGTTTCCGAGCGATGCGAACGCTGCTGCCGTGAAAACCAAGATTGAGGCCTTGCTTGGTCCTTTGCTTTTGTCCGAGCGCCCCAACCAGACCATGTAAAGAGCAAGCGCATCCATGTTTACCGATTCCCACTGCCATTTGAACTTTCCCGAACTCAAAAGTGCGCTTCCCGAAATCCGCCAGGCCATGGCCCAGGCCCAGGTCAGCCGCGCTTTGTGTATTTGCACCACGTTGGAAGAGTTTGGCGATGTGCATGAACTAGCACTGAAATTTGACAATTTTTGGGCCACGGTGGGCGTGCACCCCGACAACGAGGGCGTGACCGAGCCCCGTTTACAAGACTTGCTCGAGCGTGGCGTGCTGCCGCGCGTGGTTGCGGTGGGCGAAACCGGGCTGGATTACTACCGGCTCAACGGCCGCAGCGTGGCGGACATGGAGTGGCAGCGCTTGCGCTTTCGCACCCACATCCGCGCGGCGCAGGCCCTGAACAAACCGCTGGTGATCCACACCCGCAGCGCGTCAGACGACACTTTGGCGATATTGAAAGAGGAGGGCGAGGACGGTCGTGCGGGTGCGGCCGGCGGCGTGTTCCATTGCTTTACCGAAACGGCGACGGTGGCACAGGCCGCACTGGAGCTGGGCTTTTACATCTCGTTCTCTGGCATTTTGACCTTCAAGACCGCCCAGGATTTGCGCGATGTGGCTGCCTGGGTGCCCCTGGACCGCATGTTGATCGAGACCGACAGCCCCTACTTGGCGCCCATGCCTCACCGTGGCAAGACGAATGACCCGTCGTACGTGCCCTTGGTGGCGCAGCAAATTGCCACGCTACGCGGCTGCAGCGTGGAGGAAGTGGCGGCAGTTACCAGCGCAAATTTCACCCGATTATTCTCAGGCGTTGCGGCATGAATCGCTTAATAAAATACTTTAGATGTATTTCCTATCTCTATGTTTTTATTGGGTTTTCTTTTGCTAATGCAGGTTCTTACGAGGATTTTTTCCAAGCAGTCAAACGCGACGACGACGCCAAAGTCAGCCAGCTGATTGCGCGTGGATTTGACGCCAACACCATGGGTCCAACAGGCGCGCCGGGTTTGTTGCTGGCCATCCGCGAGCCTTCGCCCAAGGCCCTTGGCGTGCTGCTCAAGACGCCCGGCATCCAGGCCGAAGTGCGCAACGCCAAGGACGAAAGCGCCTTGATGCTGGCGGCGCTGGCCGGCATGCCCGATGTTTGCACGCGCCTGATTGCGCTAGACGCCGATGTCAACAAAACCGGCTGGACGCCGCTGCATTACGCCGCCACCGGCGGCCACGACGCGGTGATCCGTTTGCTGCTGGAGCATTACGCCTACATTGACGCTGAGTCGCCCAACCAGACCACGCCCTTGATGATGGCGGCGATGTATGGCAGCGCAAGCAGTGTCAAATTGCTGCTCGAAGCCGGCGCAGACGCCACGCGCCGCAACGCAGCAGGTTTAAGCGCCCTTGATTTCGCCGAACGCGGTGCGCGCCCTGGGGCCTACCAAGCGATTGCCAAGAACGTTCAAGGCGCCGCAGGCAATTGAAGGCCTGTTGATGGCTGGCCGGTTTGCGCTAATGAGGCTCTTCCTGTCATAATTTCACTTCATACGATGTATATTATGTTAATAAATCTATCGCTATCAGAATGATGTGCTCGAGACGCCTACTACCCAACGCCCGCTTGAGCGCCGCTCGTGACACAGCAAACGTGAAGCACTAAGGCTTGATCGCCGGGCTCAACGCCATCAGGCTCAAGATCTCAAACAGCATCTGCGCACCGGCCTGGGCCGTGTTGGTGCCGGCGTCGTACTGCGGCGCCACTTCCACCACGTCGCCGCCCACAATGTTCAGGCCTTTGAGCCCGTGCAGAATTGCCAAGGCCTCGCGGGTGCTCAAGCCTCCGATCTCGGGCGTGCCGGTGCCAGGAGCGAATGCCGGGTCCAGCCCGTCCACGTCAAAAGTCACATAAGTGGGCCCGTCGCCCACCACAGCGCGGGCCATGCGCACGATTTCTTCGATGCCCAGGCGCTGCACTTCTTCGGCGTGTACCACTGTCATGCCAGCGTCTTTGGAAAACTCCCATAAGTATTCGGACGAGCCGCGAATTCCGATCTGGATGCAGCGTGTGGGGTCCAGCACGCCGTCGAGCACCGCAAGACGAAACGGGCCGCCGTGGTGAAACCGGGTCTGGTCAAACTCGCCGCCGGTGTCGCAATGGGCGTCGATATGCACCATGCCGATGGGACCGGCGCGCCCCACCGCTTTCATGATCGGGTAAGTGATGGAGTGGTCGCCGCCCACAGTGAGCGGCAACACGGCTTGGTCAACCACCTGGTGGTACCAGGCCTCAAGGTCTTCCATGCACATGGGCAGGCTGTAGCGGCTGCGAAAAGGCACGTCGCCCACGTCGGCCACCCGTAGCGTGTGCACGGGAGCGACTTGCAGCACGTGGTTGTAGGGGCCGATGCGTTCAATGGTGCGCACGGCGCGCGGGCCAAAGCGCGCGCCTGGCCGGTTGCTGGCGCCCAGGTCCATGGGCGCGCCCATGAGCGCCACCTGCAAATCGCCAAAATCAGGCGCCTTGGCGTCCACCGCGCGGGCCGGGGCTGAAAGCAAGGTCGGAATGCCGGAATACGGCGCGGCGCGCGTGCCGCCTTCCGAAAAAATACTGTCCGCCACCTGCTTGAACAGGGGGTCGTGCATGTCGGCGGCGGTGCCGCTGTATTTGGCGCGCAGGGCGGTTAGTTGGTCTTGGCTTAAGGGCATGGCGGTTCCTCAGGGGTTGCCCAGGATGTTAGTGCAGTGCGCGACTGGTGCCGGCGAGGTCGCCGACATTACAAACCGAGGGTTAGCCCTGCGCCAACGCCGACCGGTGGCGCTTATTCTTGCGCAACAGCGCTTCACAACTGAATTCCGAGGACAGGCGAATCCATGAAAACCATTATTTATGAGCAAGTGGGCGCGGTGGCTACCGTCACGCTCAACCGGCCCGAGGCACTCAACGCCCTGTCTTGGGAGATGAACCACGAACTCGCCGCATTGACTTCGCGCCTGGAGCTGGATGACAGCGTGCGCTGCGTGGTGCTGCAAGGCGCGGGCGAGCATTTCATGGCCGGGGGCGACATCAAGGGGTTCAGCACCGGCCCGAGCGACGCGCAGTCGCGCAAGATGGCTTTTGAGCGTGGTATTGCCGAAACGCACAGCATCATCACCCGGCTCAAACGCATGCCCAAGCCGGTGGTTGCCAGTGTGCAAGGCGCGGTGGCCGGTTTTGGCGTGTCGCTCATGAGCGCCTGCGATCTGGTGGTGGCAGCAGACAACTGCTACTTCACTCTGGCCTATTGCCACATCGGCACCACGCCCGACGGCGGCGCCACCTACGCCCTGCCCCGCACCGTGGGCACCAAGCTGGCGATGGAAATTGCGCTCTTGGGCGACCGTTTTGACGCCGCGCGCGCCTTGCAACTGGGCCTGGTCAACCGGGTGGTGCC
>CANCJD010000150.1 GCA_947378275.1 Comamonadaceae bacterium | reverse complement strand
GCAAACACCTCCAAAACCACGACCATTAAGGGCTGATCCAGCTCCGGTTCGTCGTGCGCCCCCCGGCCAGACGAGCCGGGCAAACAGCCAGGTCTGGGCATGTTTTAAAACTGAAAGGGCGTTGAAATGAGCAAGTTAGTAGGATTGGTTGGCTGGCGCGGAATGGTCGGCTCGGTGTTGATGGACCGCATGCAGACCGAAGGCGACTTCGACCTGATCGAGCCGATGTTTTTCTCCACCTCAAATTCCGGCGGCAAAGCCCCGGCACTCGCCAAAAACGAAACCACGCTGCAAGACGCTTTCAATATTGACGCGCTCAAGCGCTGCGACATCATCATCAGCGCCCAAGGCGGCGACTACACCACCGAAGTTTTCCCCAAGCTGCGCGCCGCGGGCTGGAACGGCCACTGGATTGACGCCGCATCCACCCTGCGCATGGAAAAAGACGCGGTCATCATCTTGGACCCGGTCAATTTGCCCGTGATTCAAAAGGCGCTGGCCGCTGGCGGCAAAAACTGGGTGGGCGGCAACTGCACCGTGAGTTGCATGCTGATGGGCGTGGGCGCGTTGTACAAGGCCGGCCTGGTGGAATGGATGAGCACCCAAACCTACCAGGCGGCTTCCGGCGGTGGCGCGCAGCACATGCGCGAGCTGCTGACCCAATACGGCACGCTGAACGCAGAAGTCAAAGCCCTGCTGGACGACCCGAAAAGCTCGATTCTGGAAATCGACCGCCTGGTCGCCGCCAAGCAGCGCAACCTGACGGCCGCCGAGACCGCCAACTTTGGCGCGCCCCTGGGCGGCAGCCTGATTCCATGGATCGACAAGGATTTGGGCAACGGCATGTCCAAGGAAGAGTGGAAAGGCATGGCCGAGACCAACAAGATTTTGGGCCAAGGCCCGGATTTTGGTTCTGCCGAAACCCCGGTGGACGGTTTTTGCGTGCGTGTGGGCGCCATGCGCTGCCACAGCCAGGCGCTGACCTTCAAGCTCAAGAAAAACGTGCCCGTGGCCGATATTGAAGCCATGATTGCCACGGACAACCAGTGGGTCAAGCTGGTACCCAACACCCGCGAAGCCACCGTGCGCGACCTGACCCCTGTGGCGGTGACTGGCACGATGACGATTCCGGTAGGCCGCGTGCGCAAACTGGCCATGGGGCCGGAATATGTGGGCGCTTTCACCATTGGCGACCAATTGCTTTGGGGCGCGGCCGAGCCGCTGCGCCGCATGCTGCGGATTTTGCTGGCGGCCTAAAGCGCCACCGCAACTGCGCCAGCACCGAGTCAAGGTCGGTGCTGGCGCCAAATAAAACCGAAAATGGCAATAAATAAGCATTAGAAGTGGTTTCACAGGATGATTTGCCAAGACTTGTCGCCGATAATGGACCTCTGGCACCACAAAGCCAGGGCTAACGAGAAAGGCTGGATCCGGAATTGACCGCTCATCAACGTTTTTTACGCGCATCTTCTGCGCCACTGGCGGCCGCCCTGATCGCCCTAGGCGCTTGCGACGCCCATGCCCTGTCTATGGGCAAGGTACGCGTGCAGTCTGCGCTGGGGCAAAGCCTGGTTGCAGAAATTGACCTTGCAGATCTGAGCGAAGAAGACGCAAAGTCACTGAAGTCGGCTTTAGCCCCGCCCAGCGCTTTCGCGGGCATGGGGCTGGAGTTCAACCCGGCACTCAACGGGACCCAAATTGCGCTGCAACGTCGTTCCAACGGGAACCGCTATCTCAAACTGTCCACCAGCCGACCGCTGAACGATCCGTTCGTGGATATTGTGGTGGAGTTGAGTTGGGCATCCGGGCGCATTGTGCGCACCTACACCATTCTGCTAGACCCGCCAAAAGCCCAAGAAAGCGCATCAGCCGCCGCACTGCCAGCGTCCGCGCCTGAGACACCATCGGTTGCGACCACGCCCAAGGCCGCCCAATCCGCCGCACCGGTGCAAGCCACGCCCGCCGCATCCTTGCCAGCGCCAGCCGCAACGCCGACGGCTGCCAAATCAGCGGCACCTAGCGCACCTGCCATTAACCCGCCCGCAACGGCGTCTACCGATCGCAAACGCATTCGCGTGCGCAGGGGAGACACTGCTGGGAAAATTGCCCTCTCCATGGCGCCCGAGGGTGTCTCGGTAGAGCAAATGCTGGTGGCGATGCTCAACACAAGCCCAGGCGCGTTTGCCAACGGCAATGTCAACCGTCTGCGGGCGAACGTAGAAATTTTGACCCCGGACACAGCGCTGGTCAAAAAGACGTCACAAAGCCAAGCGCGCCAAATCATCGACAGCCAAAACCAGGACTTTCAAGCCCTGCGCCGTGGTCTGGCCAGCCAGGCGCCCCTTGCGCCCGCAGCCACTAAGCCGTCAGAGGCGGCGGGCCCCGTCACCAAACCCATACCGCCGATCGAGCCAAAGGCCGCGCCCAGCGATACGCTCAAGTTATCCAAAGGCTCCGTGCAAGACAAGGCCGACAAAGCCAACATGGAGCAAATCGCCCAGCAACGGGCCAAAACCGAGGCCCGTGAGCGCGCCCGTGAACTTGCCAAAAACATCGAAGAGCTCAATCAGCTGGCAAAAGTAGCGGCAAAACCCGAGGCAGCAGTAGCACCGGCGGCGCCAGCCCTAATCCCATCGCCGGTCGTCAGTGCTCCGGCGGCGGTCAGCACCGCATCCGCACCGGTGAAAGACGCAAGTCCCGCCGTCACGTCGGGCCTGCCGGTCGCCCCCGCGCCTTCAAAAGGCGATCTGCTTGCAAGCATCTCGCAAAACCCGGGTATTAGCGGCATGTTGCTGGCCCTTTTAGGCCTTTTGGCTGGATACGTCGGGTATCGCAGGCGCCAGGCGCGTCAATCGGCAGCGACCAACGAAAGCCGGGGACAATGGGACAGCACTGCTAGCACTTCTTTTGACGTCGGTGGAGGAGCACGCATAGACACCGCAGAGGTTGGCACGACTGCGCTCAATTCAACTTTGTACCCCGACAGCCAACTGGAAATCGCCCAAGAGCTAGACCCGGTGGCAGAAGCCGAGGTTTACCTCGCGTACGGCAAAGACGTGCCGGCCGAAGAAATCCTCAAAGAAGGACTGCAACACGACCCCAAGCGGGTGGCGATTCACCTCAAGCTTCTAAGCATCTTCGCAAAGCGCGACGACGTCAAAAGCTTCGAGGCCATGGCCCGTGAAGTCAGCGCATTGGTACAAGCCAGTGGTCCAGACTGGGAGCAAGTGCAGGAAATGGGTCGCTCGCTTGACCCGTCCAACCCGCTTTATGGCGTACCGGCCGTAACCCAACCCGGCGCAGCCAATTTCCAGCAGTCCATGTTCAGCTTGGACGCCGAGTCGCTACAAGCGCTTTCGGCATCTTCAAAAGCACCCGGCGCAGTGGCCGCGCAAGCGCTTGCTGCAAGCACCGAAGCACGTTTCGACCTGCCGTCTGTTGCCCTGGAGTCCCAGGCAAACACCCAAGTCGTCCCCGCAGCCGTCGCCCCGTCTCCGAGCACCGACCGCTTGGACGCCACGCTCGCATTGGCCGAACAGTTCCTAGAAATTGGCGAAAAAGAAGGCGCACGCGCCCTACTCGAAGAGGTGATTTCGGGTGGGAGTGACTCACTGCGCCAACGCGCTACCAGCCTGTTATCCAAGGCCGGATGAAGCCTCGCAGCCTCCACTCGACCTCGGAATCCGCGTGCGCATTGCGCTAGGCGTGAGCTACAGCGGCCAGTCCTACCAAGGCTGGCAAAGTCAGGCGTCGGGCCTCACGGTCCAGGACCGATTGGAAGCCGCGCTCGCAAAATTCACCCAGCAACGCGTGTCCACCCTGTGCGCCGGACGCACAGACGCCGGTGTGCACGCGCTCATGCAAGTGGTGCATTTCGACACCGAGGTTGACCGAGACGCCCATGCCTGGGTGCGCGGCACCAACGCCAGCCTGCCCAAAGACATTGCCGTGGAATGGGCCATGCCGGTACCCGCCAGCTTTCATTGCCGCGCCAGCGCCACCACGCGGCGTTATGCCTATGTGCTGCGCCAGTCTGAGGTGCGGCCAACGGTGGACGCCGACCGGGTGGGCTGGACTTTTTACCCGGTGGACGGGGACGCCATGCGCGAAGCCACCCAGTACATCGTGGGAGAGCACGATTTCAGCTCGTTTCGCGCCTCGCAGTGCCAGGCACTGTCGCCGGTCAAGCACCTGCACGAGATTTCCATTACCCAGCGCGGCGCCTACTGGCGTTTTGAGTTTGAGGCCAACGCTTTTTTGCACCACATGATTCGCAACCTGATGGGCTGCTTGCTGCAAATCGGCCAGGGCAAGCGCCCGCCGTCGTGGATGCAAGAGGTGCTGCAAGCGCGCGACCGCGATGCCGCAGCACCTACGTTTTCGCCCGCAGGCCTGTACTTTTTGGGGCCGCGCTACCCGGCGCACTTCGGCATTCCAGAGCGCACACCTGCGTATGATTGGCTGCCATGAGCCCCTCTTCCACCCCAACCCGCACCCGCATCAAGTTGTGCGGCATGACACGCGAGCAGGATGTGGACGCCGCCGTGGCCGCAGGCGCGGACGCGGTGGGCTTTGTGTTGTACGCACCCAGCCCGCGCTTTGTAAGCCCCGCACGCGCGGCTGAACTGGCCCGGCGCCTGCCGCCTTTTGTCACACCCGTACTGCTGTTTGTCAACCACAGCGCAGCCGAAGTGGCCGCCGCCTGCGCGCTGGTGCCCAACGCCATTGCCCAATTCCACGGCGATGAGAGCGCGCCTCAGTGCTTGGAAATGAGCGGCCGCGGCGCCCGGCCCTACCTGCGCGCCGCCCGCATTCCCCTGGGGCCAGACGCGGCGCAGTTTGACCTCGTAAAATACGCGCACATTTATTTCCAGGCCCAGGCCATTCTGCTCGACGCACATGTTGACGGATTTGGCGGCGGCGGCAAGGCATTCAATTGGTCACTTCTTCCTCCAAGCGTCAACGCTCACCTCGTCTTGAGTGGTGGGTTGACTGCAGCAAACGTGGGCGATGGCATCGCGCAATTGCGCCCGCGTTGTAAAACGCT
>CANCJD010000149.1 GCA_947378275.1 Comamonadaceae bacterium | reverse complement strand
CTGACGCCATCTTTATTGAAGAGTTGCGTAACTTCAAAGACGTCGAGAGCGGCAAAAACTGGTACGAACTCACCAGCCAAGCCTTCACCGTGTTCTTGCCGGTCAAAAGCGTCGGCGTCATGGGCGACGGCCGCACGTATGAGTACGTGGTGGCCCTGCGTGCCGTGCAAACCAGCGATTTCATGACCGCAGACTGGGCCGAACTGCCTTACGCGCTGCTCAAAAAAGTGTCTGGGCGCATCATCAACGAGGTGCGCGGGATTAACCGCGTGACCTATGACGTGAGTTCAAAACCCCCGGCGACTATTGAGTGGGAATAGGATTCCTCCGTATTTATTAGAACAAGGTTTTTTATGATCGGCTACACCTGCATTGGCACCAATGACAAGCCCCGCGCCATGGCTTTTTACGACCCGTTACTAGGTTTGCTCGGCGCAAAACGTTTTTACGAGACGGAGCGTGGCGTAGGCTGGGGAATATCGCCTGACCAGCCTATGTTTGCGGTGAACACGCCGTTTGACGGCGCTGCGGCCACTGTGGGAAATGGGTCCATGGTGGCGCTCTCGGTGCCATCGCAAGAGCACGTTCAGAATATGTACGCCAAGGCGCTGGAACTTGGCGCGCGTGACGAGGGTGCACCGGGCCCCAGAGGAGGCGGCTTCTATGGCGCCTACTTTCGCGACCTCGACGGCAACAAACTTGCGGTTTTTTGTTACACCGGCAGCTAAGGACTCTTGATGTACTTGCCCACACAGTTTGACCCCAAAGATGCCCAGGTGGCCGCGCAGGTCATGCGCAGCCACCCCTTTGCCAGCCTGATTTCGGTAGACGAGGGCGGTCTGCCGTTTGTGACGCATTTGCCCCTGCATCTCGAAACCGCGCCTGGGCAAGACGGCGCACTGGTGCCTCACACCTTGCTCGGCCACTGCGCTCGCGGCAACCCGCACTGGAAATACCTGGCCGACCGAGCGCAAGCGGTCGTCACCTTCATGGGTCCGCAGGCCTATATGTCGCCCAAGGTCTACCCGGACCTGGCGCGCGTGCCCACCTGGAATTACATCGCCGTGCATTGCACCGTGCAAGCTGAAATGCTTGATGGCGAAGCCGCCAAAGACGCGCTGCTCAAGCAATTGATTGCCGACCACGAGCCCGCCTACGCCGACCAGTGGCGCGCCTTGCCGCACAATTACACTGGCAAGATGCTCATGGGAATCGTGGCATTTTCATTAAAAATCATAAGCTTGCAGTGCAAAGTTAAAGTAAATCAACACCGACCAGAAGCGCACGCCCGCATGCTGGAAATCTACGATGCAGGCAGCCCGGACGAGCAAGCCCTGGGTAAGTGGATGCGCCAAATCGGTTTGGGTGCCTGAAAGCCACCGCCTGCACCATGCCTGAAATCCGGCCCACGGACGCGCATTGGATGCGCTTGGCGCTGGAGCAGGCGGCGCTGGCCGCCCACGACGGCGAAGTGCCGGTGGGCGCTGTGGTGGTTAAAGACGGTGCGCTGATCGCCACCGGCCGCAATGCCCCGATTGGCCAGCATGACCCCACGGCCCATGCTGAGATCGCGGCCTTGCGCGCGGCAGCCCTGGCATTGGGCAACTACCGCCTGGACGGCTGCGAGTTGTTTGTCACCCTGGAGCCCTGCGCCATGTGCAGCGGCGCCATGCTGCACGCACGCCTCAAGCGGGTTGTGTTTGGTGCGGTGGACCCGCGCACAGGTGCGGCGGGCTCGGTGCTCAATCTTTTTGCCCAAGACGCCCTGAACCACCAGACGCAAGTGCAAGGCGGCGTGCTGGCCGCCGACTGTGCGTCTATGCTGCAAGACTTTTTCAAACCCAAAAGGTTGAATATGAACCCGGTCCGCGACGACGCCTTGCGCACGCCAGATGCCTGTTTTGCCGACGTGCCCGACTACCCCTGGTCGCCCCATTACCTGAGCGACTTGCCCGCGCTGGCTGGTTTGCGCATGCACTACCTGGACGTGGGGCCCGCAGACGCGCACACCACCTACCTGTGTTTGCACGGCAACCCGGCCTGGAGCTACCTGTACCGCAAGATGATTCCGGCCTTTGCCGGGGCAGGGCACCGCGTGGTGGCGCCCGACTTGATCGGCTTTGGCAAGAGCGACAAGCCCAAAAAAGACGGGTTTCATGGTTTTGACTTCCATCGCGAGGTGCTGCTGGAACTGGTCGAACGCTTGGACTTGCGCAATGTGGTTCTGGTGGTGCAAGACTGGGGCGGCATTTTGGGTCTGACCCTGCCCATGGACGCGCCCCAGCGCTACCGCGGCCTGCTGGTGATGAACACCACGCTGGCCACTGGCGAGCTGCCCCTGTCTGCTGGTTTTTTGGCCTGGCGCCAATGGTGCGACAAAAACCCGGAATTTGACGTGGGCCGCCTGTTTGCCCGGGGCAACCTGCAGATGGCGGTGCCAGAGTGGCAGGCCTATAACGCGCCTTTTCCCGACCGGGGCCACCGGGCCGCGCTGCGCGCTTTTCCGCCCATGGTGCCCGAGTTTGCGGATTCGCCGGGAGCCGAGGTGTCGCGCCGCGCCCAGGATTTTTGGCAGCATGATTGGGCTGGTCAGACGCTGATGGCCATCGGCCAGCAAGACCCGGTGCTGGGCGAGCCAGTCATGCGCGCCTTGCAAAACCAGATTCGCGGCTGCAGCGAAGTGATGCTTTTGCCCCAGGCCGGCCACTTTGTGCAAGAGCACGGCGAGCCTATTGCGCAGCGGGCGCTGCAGTTTTTTCACCCCAAAAGCTAATCCAATAATTGGAATCTGACCCCAATTCATTTCTATGAGCCACATCTACATTTTTTCGCCCTCGGGCGCGGTGCGCGACAAGGCGGCTTTCAAGCGCGGGCTGAAGCACCTGCGCGCCCTGGGTCACGAGGTGGAGGTAGATGCCGATGCGCTGAGCAGCCACCAACGCTTTGCCGGGGATGACGCCACGCGGTTGGCGGCAATCGGCCGAGCGGCGGTCAGTGGCGCCGATGTGGCCATGGTCACGCGCGGCGGCTACGGGCTCACGCGGCTTTTGCCGGCCTTGCCCTATGCAGCGATAGCCAAGGCGGTTGAGGCGGGCACCCAGTTTGTGGGCTTGAGCGACTTCACCGCCTTTGAGCTGGCGGTCATGGCCAAAACCGGTGCCGTTACCTGGCAAGGCCCCGCACTGGGCGAAGACTTTGGCGCACCAGACGGCCCCGACGACATCATGCAAGCCTGCTTTGACGATTTGCTGCTGGAGCAAGGGGAGGGCGCTGGCTGGCGCCTGCCGGCGGCAGAGGCGAGCATGGCGGTAGAAGTACACAACGCCAAGCTCTGGGGCGGTAATTTGGCGGTTCTGGTGTCGCTCTTGGGTACGCCGTATTTGCCCAAGGTCAAGGGCGGCGTATTGTTTCTGGAAGACGTGGGCGAACACCCGTACCGCCTGGAGCGCATGCTGACGCAGCTTTTGCACAGCGGCGTGCTGGCGCAGCAAAAGGCGATTGTGCTGGGCCAATTCACCAACTACAAGCTGGTGCCGCACGACAAGGGCTTCAAACTCGCCAGCGTGGTCGACTGGTTACGCAGCCAAGTGAAGGTGCCGGTGCTCACCGGCCTGCCGTTTGGCCATGTGCCCACCAAGGTGCTGCTGCCCGTGGGCGCCAAGGTGGATTTGGTCACCCAGGGCCGCGACGCGCTGCTGGTCTGGGGTCATATTTAGGCACGCGGTGCGGCTTAGCTGTGGCCCATACCGGCCAGGCGACGGTAAATAATCCCTTCAGCCTCGGCCATGATGCGGTCGATCAACTCTTTGACCGTAGGTATATCGTGGATCAGGCCCGCCACCATGCCGCACGACCAGGCGCCGGCTTCCATGTCGCCGTTTTGCATGATGCGCGGGTAGACGCCTGCCACCTCGTCAATGATGTCCTCAAACTTGAGGTTGGCGCCCAGCGTGCGTTCTTTTTCCAGAAGTCGGTCAACCGCCGCGTTGCGCAACACGCGCTCGGTATTGCGCAAGGGCCGCATCACCAGGCGGGTATCGAGCTCGCTGGCGTCCACGATGGCTTGCTTCACCTTTTCATGCACCGGCGCCTCTTGCGTGGCAATAAAGCGCGTGCCCATGTTGATGCCTTCGGCGCCCAGCGCTAAGGCCGCTACCAGCGAGCGTCCGTCGGCCATGCCGCCCGAGGCCACAAACGGAATCTTGAGCGACTCGGCCGCGCGCGGCAGCAAGATGAAGTTGGGAATATCGTCCTCGCCAGGGTGGCCGCCGCACTCAAAACCGTCCACGCTGACAGCGTCGCAGCCAATCGCCTCGGCCTTGAGCGCGTGGCGCACCGAGGTGCATTTGTGGATCACCTTGACCCCGGCCTCGTGCAACGCGGGCAGCCACTTTTGCGGATTGTTGCCGGCGGTTTCCACCGCCTTGACGCCGCCGTCGATGATGGCCTTGATGTAGCCCGGATAGTCTGGCGAACTCACGGTGGGCAAAAAGGTCAGGTTCACGCCAAAGGGCTTGTCCGTCATGGTGCGGCAGCGGGCAATCTCGGCGGCCAGCGCCTCGGGCGTGCGCTGGGTCAGGCCAGTGATGATGCCCAGGCCGCCGGCGTTGGAGACGGCGGCGGCCAATTCGGCAAAGCCCACATAGTGCATTCCCCCCTGAATGATGGGGTGCTGGATGCCGAACATTTCTGTGATCAAGGTTTTCATAGGGGTCCTCCGTTTGCTTTGTTGTAAAAAATGGTGATCAGTGGCCGACAAAGTTCGGCTTGCGCTTTGCTACAAAGGCCGCGATGCCCTCGGCAAAGTCGGCACCCAGGGCCGATGCGACAAAGTTCTCTTGTTCCGCCTGCAACTGCTCGGCCAGCGTGTGGTTGTGCGATTCGTTGATGAGCTTTTTGGTGCGACCGTAAACGGCGGTCGGGCCTTTTGCCAGGCGTGCTGCCAATGCAGAAGCCGCTTCTTGGCGCTGCGCCACAGGCACCACCCGGTTGACCAGGCCCAGTTGCAAGGCGCGCGCGGCGTCAAAACGGTCGCCCAAGAGCGCAATTTCCATCGCCAGCTTGGTGCCCACGGTGCGGGGCAGGGCGTAGGTGGCGCCGCCGTCGGGCGTGGTGCCGATGTGGCA
>CANCJD010000148.1 GCA_947378275.1 Comamonadaceae bacterium | reverse complement strand
ATAAATCGGGGAATCAAGCGCGCACAGCCCTGGCCGGGCCGGGCGCCGACGTGTTAGTTGCTATGGCGCTTGCGGTAGGTTTCCAAAAACTTGGCAACCCGGCCAATGGCCTCGCGCAGATCGTCTTCATGTGGCAAAAACACAATGCGAAAGTGGTCTGGCTGGGCCCAGTTAAAACCGCTGCCCTGCACCAGCATCACGCGGGTTTCTTGCAGCAATTCCAGGAAAAAGGCCTGGTCGTCCTCAATCGGATACACGACCGGGTCGAGCCTTGGAAACATGTACAAAGCGGCGCTGGGCTTGACGCAGCTCACGCCGGGAATGGCGGTAATCAACTCATAGGCCAGATCGCGCTGGCGGCGCAATCTGCCGCCTTCGCGCACCAGCTCGTCAATGCTCTGGTGGCCACCCAAGGCGGTTTGAATCGCGTATTGGCCCGGCACATTGGCACACAGGCGCATGTTGGAGAGCATGTTCAAGCCCTCAATATAGTCTTTGGCCGGGCGCTTGTCGCCCGAGACCACCAGCCAGCCCGCGCGGTAACCGCAAGAGCGGTAGCTTTTGGACAGCGAATTAAAAGTCAGCGTGAGCACGTCTTCGCTCAGCGAACCAATCGCTGTGTGGCGCACGCCGTCGTACAACACTTTGTCGTAGACCTCGTCGGCAAAAATCACCAGACCATGCTCGCGGGCGATGGCCACAATGGCCAGCAGCAGTTCGTCCGAGTACAGCGCTCCGGTCGGATTGTTGGGGTTGATCACCACAATGGCTTTGGTGCGTGGCGTGATCTTGGCGCGGATGTCGTCCAGGTCTGGCATCCAGCCCTTGGACTCATCGCACAAATAATGCACTGGCGTGCCGCCCGAGAGACTGGCCGCCGCCGTCCACAAAGGATAGTCGGGCGCGGGCAAGAGCATTTCGTCACCATCGTCGAGCAAGCCGTTGGTGGCCATCACAATCAACTCGCTCGCGCCATTGCCCAGGTAAATATCGTCTAGCGTCACGCCACGAATGCCCTGCTTTTGCGTCTCGTGCATCACCGCCTTGCGCGCCGCAAAAATGCCTTTGCTGTCCGAGTAACCGGCCGAATTGGGCAGATTGCGGATCATGTCTTGCTGAATCTCTTCGGGCGCGTCAAAGCCAAATACGGCCAGGTTGCCGATGTTGAGCTTGATGATTTTTTGACCCTCTTCCTCCATCTGGCGCGCGCGGTCCATGATGGGGCCGCGGATGTCGTAACAGACGTTGGCCAGCTTGGCCGATTTGTAAATGGGTTTCAAAGTCCCTCCAGAGGGTGAATAGCGGGCCGCGAAACCTATAATTTGACCACAGTTCCGCATCCGCCTTGCGCCTGAGCAACCCCCAACACGCCAGACGGCTCCCCCTATGAAACTTCAACCCGACCGCACCCAAGGCCCCACCATCACCGGCTACGGAGAAGGCTGGGTCGCGGTCAACGGCGAACAGTCGCACAGCAGCCTGCTGATCAGCAGCATGGGGCACCGCCTGGACTGGAGTGCGCGCAGCTTTGAGACGCTGGAGGCAGCAGACTTTGCGCGCATCCTGGACTGGGACGCCGAACTGGTGCTTTTTGGCAGCGGCGCGCGCCTGCGCTTTGCCAATCCGCAGTGGCTGGCGGCGCTATATGCACGGCGCATTGGGGTGGAAACGATGGACACACAGGCCGCGTGCCGCACCTACAACTTCCTCGCGGGCGAAGGACGCAAAGTGGTAGCCGCGCTGCTGGTCTAACGCACCTTAAGCGCCAGCCAAGCCAGGACTGTCATCATTTTCGGAGTAAAATCCGCAGTTGACGTTGGGAGCCACACCTCGCAAGGCGCGCCACTACCCAACTTGACTGACACATCCAGCACGAGAGATTCAATACCCCATGGCGATCGTTGTCAACAAGCCCCTACCCGAATTTGAAGCCAACGCCACCGGCGGTTTGCGCGTCACCAATTCTTCGCACACCGGACAAACACTGGTTCTGTTTTTCTACCCGAAGGACAACACCCCTGGCTGCACCACCGAAGCCATGCAGTTTCGTGACCACTACCAAGATTTCATCGATGCGGGCGCCCAGGTTTTTGGCGTTTCGCGCGACAACATGAAGTCGCACGACGAATTCAAGGCAAAGCTTGAGCTGCCCTTTGAGTTAATCGCCGACACTGAAGAAAAAATGTGCCACATGTTTGGCGTGGTCAAAAACAAGATCATGTACGGCAAAAAAGTCAAAGGCATTGAGCGCAGCACGTTTTTGGTGGGCGCCGACGGCCTGGTCAAAGAAGAGTGGCGCGGCCTGAAAGTGCCCGGCCACGTCGAAGAAGTTTTGACCGCCGTCAAGTCCCTCAACGAGATCGCTTAACACCGCCATTGGGGGCCTGCCTAGCGCATTGCGGTGACATTTGGCTCATGCATAATGTTTGCATGGAACTGAATTTCACGGACCCACGATCACTAAAGGCCGCCTTATAGCAAGGTGGCCTTTTTTTGTTGCGAGTCGCCTTGTCTGCCTCTGACCTATTTTTCACGAGCTCCAACCCATGCCCCTGCCCTCCGCGCCGACCAAACGTGCTGACCGACTGACACCCTCGGCTTTTGATGGAGCCCCAAAATCTGGGCGTCAGTCACAGCGCCCTGCAAGCACCACGAGGCGTGTTCAAGCACCAAGCTCTGTCATAGACAGCAGCACGGATTTGGAAAAACGCCCTGCAGCGGGCCGCCAGGCCGCACTTTTGAGCAAAGCACCGGCCTCCGAAGTCGCAGTTCAAGTAGAGACTAAGCGCGCCGCACCAACACCGGCACCCAGTCCCGTGGCCCCCGTCGCGGCGGCGGCGACCGTCATCGCGCCAATCCCAGTCGCCAAACCCGCGGCCCACACGGCTGCCCCGCGCAGCCGCAAATCAGCCCGCAGCGGCCCGTCCAAGCTGTTTGTGCTCGACACCAATGTGCTGATGCACGACCCGATGTGCCTGTTCCGTTTCGAGGAACACGACATTTTCTTGCCCATGATCGTGCTCGAAGAGCTCGATGGCCACAAAAAGGGCATGACCGAAGTGGCGCGCAATGCCCGCCAAACCAGCCGTACGCTCGACGCGCTGGCCGGCGCACCCGGCGCCGACATTACCCAAGGCTTTGAACTCAATAGCACCGGCCAGCGTGAGGCCAAAGGCAAACTGTTGTTCCAGACCCAACCGCTGGACTACAGCCTGCCCACCAGCCTGCCCCAGGGCAAGGCGGACAACCAGATTCTTGGTGTGGTGGAGGCGCTGCGAAAAAAATACCCGGCCCGCGAAGTGGTGCTGGTGTCCAAAGACATCAATATGCGCGTCAAGGCCCGCGCCTTGGGCCTGGCCACCGACGACTACCAGAACGACAAAACGCTGGAAGACGGCGACTTGCTGTATTCGGGCTCGATGGCGCTGCCCGCGGATTTTTGGTCTACCCACGGCCAAAGCGTGGAAAGCTGGCAACAAGGACAGAACACCTTTTACAAGGTCAATGGTCCCACCGTACCCAGCATGCTGATCAACCAGTTTGTTTACTTTGAATCGCCCGGAGAACCCAGTTTGTACGCGCGCGTGACCGAAATCCGGGGCAATACCGCGGTGCTCAAGACCCTGCGTGACTTCAACCACTTGAAAAATGCGGTCTGGGGCGTCACCACCCGCAACCGCGAACAAAACTTCGCGATGAATCTGCTGACCGATCCGGACGTAGACTTTGTGACGCTGACCGGCACCGCCGGCACCGGCAAAACCCTGATGGCACTGGCCGCGGGCCTGACCCAAGTGCTGGATGACCGGCGCTACACCGAAATCATCGTGACCCGCGCCACTGTGAGCGTGGGCGAGGACATCGGCTTTTTGCCAGGCACCGAAGAAGAAAAAATGGGTCCCTGGATGGGCGCGCTCGACGACAACCTCGAAGTCTTGGGCAAGACCGACACCAACGCCGGGGAATGGGGGCGTGCGGCCACCAGCGAGCTGATCCGCAGCCGCATCAAGATCAAGAGCATGAACTTCATGCGCGGGCGCACTTTTTTGAACAAATACGTAATCATCGACGAGGCGCAAAACCTCACGCCCAAGCAGATGAAGACCTTGATTACCCGTGCCGGCCCTGGAACCAAGATCGTCTGCATGGGCAATTTGGCCCAGATTGACACGCCTTACCTGACTGAAGGGTCCTCCGGCCTGACCTTTGCCGTGGACCGCTTCAAGGGCTGGCCGCACGGCGGCCACATCACCCTCGCACGCGGTGAACGCTCACGGCTGGCTGACTTCGCCAGCGAAGTGCTCTAAAAAGCGTGACTTTTAGAAACGGGCAACCCGGCGCCGGGCCGCCCCAAGTCGGGTTAGCCCCCTCGGGGGGCAGCGAGCCACACGCAGTGGGCTAGCGTGGGGGCAACACTAATAGTCGCCACCGCCTCCACTGGCCAAGCTCTCAAACTTGGTGATGTTGCGCAAGAAAGCCAGCTTGACCGTGCCCGTAGGGCCATTGCGCTGCTTGGCGATGATGATCTCCGCCACGCCTGGCTCTTTGCAAGCCTCTTTGGTGTAGTACTCGTCGCGGTAGATGAACATGATGATGTCTGCATCTTGCTCAATGGCGCCGGATTCGCGCAAATCGCTCATCATGGGCCGCTTGTCGGGGCGCTGCTCGACGCTGCGGTTAAGCTGCGACAGTGCAATCACCGGGCATTTCAGTTCACGCGCCAGCATCTTCAAACCCCGCGAAATTTCACCCAGTTCAGTGGCGCGGTTTTCGCCGTCGCTGCCGTTGCCGCTCATGAGTTGCAAATAGTCCACCACGATCAGACCGAGCTGGCCGCATTGGCGCGACAGGCGCCGCGCGCTGGAACGCAAGTCGCCCGAAGTCAGCCCCGCGCTCTCGTCAATATGCAGCGAGATGGTGCGCAGTTTTTCGATGGCCTCCGACAGGCGCGGCCACTCTTCGTCGGTCAGTTTGCCGGTGCGCAAATGGCCTTGGTCAATGCGGCCAATCGAGCCCACGATACGCACGGCCAACTGCGCCGCACCCATTTCCATCGAGAAAACGGCCACGGGCAGGCCTTCGTTCAGCGCCACATGCTCGGCAATATTGATGGCCAGCGCCGTCTTGCCCATGGACGGGCGCGCCGCCAGCACGATCAGGTCACCGGCCTGCAAACCGGCCGTCATGCGGTCCAGGTCATAAAAGCCGCTGGGCACGCCGGTCACGTCATTGGGGTTGTCGGCCAT
>CANCJD010000147.1 GCA_947378275.1 Comamonadaceae bacterium | reverse complement strand
GCCATGAGCGTCGCCGACATTCGCAAGACCTTTCTGGACTTCTTTGCCTCCAAAGGCCACACCGTGGTCGCCAGCAGCCCGCTGGTGCCCGGCAACGACCCGACGCTGATGTTCACCAACTCGGGCATGGTGCAGTTCAAGGACGTGTTTTTGGGCGCGGACAAGCGCTCCTATGTGCGCGCCGCGTCCGTGCAGGCCTGCCTGCGCGCCGGCGGCAAGCACAACGACCTGGAAAACGTGGGCTACACCGCGCGCCACCACACCTTCTTTGAGATGCTGGGCAACTGGAGCTTTGGCGACTATTTCAAGCGCGAGTCGCTGCACTGGGGCTGGGAACTGCTCACACAGGTTTACAAACTGCCGCCCGAGCGCCTGCTGGTCACGGTCTATATCGACGACGACGAGGCCTATGATATCTGGCACAAAGAGATCGGCTTGCCCGCCGACCGCATCGTGCGTATTGGCGATAACAAGGGCAAAAAATACGCGTCCGACAACTTCTGGATGATGGCCGACACCGGCCCTTGCGGCCCGTGCTCCGAGATTTTTTACGACCACGGCGATCACATCCCCGGCGGCCCCCCGGGAAGCCCAGGCGAAGACGGCGACCGTTTTATTGAAATCTGGAACCACGTGTTCATGCAGTTCGACATGCAAACCGACGGCAGCCTGGTCAAACTGCCCGCGCCCTGCGTAGACACCGGCATGGGCCTGGAGCGCCTGGCCGCCATCCTGCAGCACGTGCACAGCAACTACGAGATCGACATCTTTGAGCAACTGATCGCATCCGCCGCCCGCGCCACCGGCTGCGCAGACCTGCAAAACAAGAGCCTGCGCGTGATCGCCGACCATATTCGCGCCACCGCCTTTTTGGTGAGCGACGGCGTGGTGCCCAGCAACGAAGGCCGCGGCTACGTGCAACGCCGCATCGTGCGCCGCGCCATCCGCCATGGCTACAAGCTGGGCCAAAAGACGCCGTTCTTCCACAAACTGGTGGCTGAAGTGGTGCGTCTGATGGGTGACGCTTATCCCAAAATCCGGGCCGAAGAGAAGCGCATTACCGAAGTGCTGCGGGTCGAAGAGGAGCGGTTTTTTGAGACGCTGGCCACCGGCATGGAAATTTTGGACACGGCCCTGGCCGATGGCGTGAAAGTGCTGCCCGGCGACGTGGCGTTCAAGTTGCACGACACTTTTGGCTTCCCCCTGGACCTGACCAACGACGTATGCCGCGAGCGCGATGTCGAAGTGGACGCGGCTGGTTTTGACGCCGCCATGGACCGCCAAAAAACCCAAGCCCGCGCCGCCGGCAAATTCAAGCAAGACCGCGCGCTCGACTACACCGGCGCAGGCAATGTCTTCGTCGGCTACGACCAGCTCGCGCAAACCTCCGTAATCGAAGCTCTGTACCGAGACGGCGTGCAGGTGCAAGAACTGACGTCAGGCCAAAGCGGCGTGGTGGTATTGGACGTGACGCCCTTTTACGCCGAGAGCGGCGGCCAGGTGGGCGATGTGGGCACGCTGAGCGGCGCTGCCGCCGTCTTTGCCGTGGACGACACGCAAAAGATCAAGGCCGATGTGTTCGGCCACCACGGCAGCGTGCAAAGTGGCAGCCTCAAGGTGGGCGACACGGTGCAGGCGCAGGTAGATACCGCACTGCGCGCTGCGTCCATGCGCAACCACTCGGCCACGCATTTAATGCACGAGGCCCTGCGTGAAGTGCTGGGCGACCATGTGCAGCAAAAAGGCTCGCTGGTCACGCCCGAGCGCACGCGCTTTGACTTTGCCCACAATGCGCCGGTCACCGACGCGCAAATTCGCCAGATTGAAGCCTTGGTCAACGGCCAAATTTTGCACAACGCCGCCACCCACGCCGAGCTGATGGACATTGAAGCCGCCAAAACCACGGGCGCGCAAATGCTGTTTGGTGAGAAATACGGCGAGATCGTGCGCGTGCTGGAAATCGGCACCACCCGCGAACTCTGCGGCGGCACCCATGTGGCACGCACGGGTGACATTGGCCTGTTCAAGGTGGTGGCTGAGAGCGGTGTGGCCTCGGGCGTGCGCCGTATGGAAGCCGTCACCGGCGAACATGCGCTGGCCTATTTGCAGCAGCTCGAAGACACAGTTTCCAGCGCCGCCCACGCCCTCAAAACCCCGGTGGCCGAACTGGGCAGCCGCATCCACAGCACGGTGGAACACATCAAGGCGCTGGAAAAAGAAATTGCGGCCCTCAAAGGCAAGCTCGCATCCGCCCAGGGCGACGAGCTGTTGACGCAAGCGCTGGACATGGGCGGCGTCAAGTTTTTGGCTGCGCGCCTGGATGGCGCTGACGTTAAAACCCTGCGCGACACCATGGACAAGCTCAAGGACAAGCTCAAAACCGCCGTCATCGTGCTCGGCGTGGCCGAGGGCGACAAGGTGCAAATCGCCGTGGGCGTGACGCCTGACACCACGGCCAAAGTCAAAGCGGGTGAGCTCGTCAACTTCCTGGCCGCGCAAGTGGGCGGCAAGGGCGGCGGCAAGCCCGACATGGCCATGGCCGGCGGTACCGAACCCGGCAAACTGGACGCAGCCCTGGCCAGCGCCCAGGCCTGGGTGGCGGGCAAGCTTTAAAGCGCCCCCGTGCTGATGCGGCGGCCCCTGGCCCGGCGCGGGCTGCTGCAGACTAGCCTGGGCGCCGCGCTGGCGCTGCTTGCTGGACCGGCGCTAGCGCAAACCGGTTTTGAGGTGCAGCCTTGGCCCGCGCACAAAGCGCCGCCCTTGCACGCGGGCCTTGACGCATCAGGCAAACCGCTGCTCCTCAAAGACCTGCGCGGGCAAGCGCTGGCGATCAACTTCTGGGCCACCTGGTGCGAGCCTTGCCGCGAAGAAATGCCTTCGCTCGCGCTGCTGGCCCAAAGCCAAAGCGGCAAGCTGCGCGTGCTGGCCGTCAACTTCAAAGAGTCCCCGGCCACGGTCAGCCAGTTTGTGGCGGCCACGGGCCTGGCCATCCCCACGTTACGCGACCCCGACGGCGCCTTGGCCCGCGCCTGGGGCATACGGGTGTTTCCATCTACGGTCTTGATCGGCGCCGACGGCCAAGTGCGCAGCGTGGTGCGCGGCGCCCTGGACTGGCACGGCGATGCCGCCGCACGGCTTATTGCGCCTTTGCTGCCAGGTGCCGCAGCACCCGTTGTGCCAAAGCCTGGGCCTGCGGCTCAACGCTAGGCGCACGCTCGGCGCTGAGCTGCGTTTGCAGGATGCGGCGCAGGGTGTCGATGTGGGGCGTGAGCGTGCCAAAAAAGCGGGCTTGGCCGTCGGCCACGACCAGCAGGGTGGGAAAGTTGTCCACCTCCACCGGGTCCACCAGATCGGCCTCGTCTTCGATGTCAATCCAGACAAACTGAGCATCAACAAATTCGGCCTGCAACTGGTCAAAGAGCGGGCGGTAATCGCGGCAGGTGCCGCACCACTGCGCGCACAGGCAGGCAACGAGAAGGTGGGGCGGGGAGGGCGAAGTGGCGTTCGTCATGCGGCAATGATGGCAGAAATAGGCGGCCCCATAAGGATATGCGCGGCGCGGTGGTGCGAGGTTTTACACTAGTGGGTTCGCCGCTGTGGCATTTTGAACTCTCCCAAGGCCCCCATGAGTGCATTTTTAGATGAAACGGTGCTAAGCGTGCACCACTGGACTGACCGACTTTTCAGCTTCACTACCACCCGCGACACCACGCTGCGTTTTTCCAATGGCCACTTCACCATGATCGGCCTGCGCGGCGAAAACGGCAAACCGCTGCTGCGCGCTTACAGCATCGCCAGCGCCAATTACGAAGAGCATCTGGAGTTTTTGAGTATCAAGGTGCCCAACGGGCCGCTGACGTCCAAATTGCAGCACATCCAGGTGGGCGACAAGATTGTGGTGGGGCGCAAACCCACCGGCACCTTGCTGATCGACTATTTGCTCAAGGGCAAAAACCTGTACCTCATTGGCACGGGTACCGGCGTGGCGCCGTTTTTGAGCATCGTGCGCGACCCGGCCACTTACGAGCAGTTCGAAAAAGTGATTCTGGTGCACGGTGTGCGTCAGGTGGCCGAGCTGGCCTATTACGACTATTTGACCCACGAGCTCCCAGAACACGAGTTTTTGGGCGACATGGTGCGCGAGCAACTTTTGTACTACCCCACCGTCACGCGCGAGCCCTTCAAAAACCAGGGCCGCATTACCGATTTGCTGGCCAGCGGCAAGCTGCAAGCCGATTTGGGTCTGCCCAAATTTGACCCCGCCACCGACCGCGTCATGCTCTGCGGCAGCCCCGAAATGCTGCGCGACCTGAAAAAAATGCTGGAAGAACGCAGCTTTATGGAAGGCAACACTACCAAGCAAGGCGACTACGTCATCGAGCGCGCTTTTGTCGAGCAATAACTCGCTCTGACGCGTCTCCTTCCCACACCACAACAACACGCCTGCCATGAAAAAAATTGACGTCTACGCCATCGGCAACGCGCTGGTCGACTCGGAGTACGAAGTTTCGGACGCCTTGCTGGCACAGGCCGGCGTGGCCAAACGGCACATGACGCTGATTGACGCGCCACGCCGCGCCGAGTTGCTGCACCACATGCAGGGCTTGCACAGCCGACGCACCGGCGGCGGCTCGGCCGGTAACACGGCGGTGGCGGTGGCGCAGTTTGGCGGTACGGCCTTTTATTCCTGCCGGGTGGCCGACGACGAGTTGGGCGCTTTTTATACCCAAGACCTGGCCAGCCACGGTGTCGCCACCAACCTGAGCCACATGGCCGCGCCTGCCGGCCAGACCGGCGTCTGCCTGGTCATGGTCACACCCGACGCTGAGCGCAGCATGAGCACGTTTTTAGGCGCCACCGCCGAGCTTGACCACAGCGCCCTGCACCCGCAGGACATTGCGCGCTCCAAGGTCTATTACATGGAAGGCTACCTGGCCGCTTCGCCCACCGGGCTGGATGCGGCGCTACGGGGCCGCGCTATGGCCGTTCAAGCGGGTGTTGCGCTGGCCTTGACGCTGAGCGACATGAGCATGATCCAGTTCTGCCGCCCTGGCCTGGAGGCCATGCTGGGTGTGGCGAGCGACAGTGACCCAGCCAGCCGCCTAGACTACCTGTTTTGTAACGAAGAAGAAGCCCAGGTCTGGTGCGGCGCCCAAGACTTTGACGAGGTGTGTGCCCGCATGGCGCCGCTGGCGCGCGTGGTTTGCCTTACACGCAGCGCCAAGGGCAGCGTCGTGCTTGAAGGCGGCCAGCG
>CANCJD010000146.1 GCA_947378275.1 Comamonadaceae bacterium | reverse complement strand
TTTGGCCGGGCTCAATGAAATGGCCAAGGGCCACATGATTGCTGACGCGGTGTCCATTATTGGCACCATGGACATTGTTTTTGGAGAGATTGACCGATGATCTCGGATGCCACCAAAGCGCGCTTCGACCGCGAAGTTGCCAAGTTTCCTGTAGATCAGAAGCAGTCCGCTGTCATGGCCTGCCTGGCCATTGTTCAGCAGGAGCTGGGTTGGGTTAGCCCCGAGAGTGAGCAGGCGGTTGCCACGCACTTGGGCATGGCGCCCATGGCGGTGCATGAAGTCACCACCTTCTACAACATGTACAACCAAAAGCCCTTGGGCAAGTACAAGCTTAACGTCTGCACCAATTTGCCCTGCCAGTTGCGCGGCGGCGCGCAGGCTTTGGCTCACTTGGAACACAAACTCGGCATCCACGCGGGACAAACTACGGCGGATGGCCTGATCACGCTGCAGCCCAGCGAGTGCCAGGGCGCTTGCGCCGATGCGCCTGTGCTGCTGGTCAACGACCGCACCATGTGCAGCTTTATGAGCAACGACAAACTCGACCAGCTGATTGACGGCCTGCGGGCAGCGGAGGGCGGCCTGTGAACGTGCACCAACTGCTTTCCCAATTCCAGGCCAGCGGCCTGGAGTCGTCTTTTCATGGTCGCCATATCGAACCCCAAATCATGGCTGGTCTGGACGGCGCCAACTGGCGTCTGCAAGACTATGTGGCGCGTGGTGGTTATGCCGCCTTGCGCAAAATCCTGGGCCAAGATGGCGGCGAAGGTCTGACACAAGACCAGGTGATTGCCACGGTCAAGGAGTCGGGTTTGCGCGGTCGCGGCGGCGCGGGTTTCCCGACCGGCCTGAAGTGGAGCTTTATGCCCCGCCAGTTTCCCGGCCAAAAATACCTGGTCTGCAACTCGGACGAAGGCGAACCCGGCACCTGCAAAGACCGCGACATCATGCAGTTCAACCCGCATGCGGTGATTGAAGGCATGGCGATTGCCGCTTTTGCCATGGGTATCAACGTGGGCTACAACTACATCCACGGCGAAATTTTCCAGACCTACGAGCGTTTTGAAGAAGCGCTGGAGCAAGCGCGCGTCGCAGGCTTTCTGGGCCAAGGCATCATGGGCAGCACCTTCAACTTCCAGTTGCACGCCAGTCACGGTTTTGGCGCCTACATCTGCGGCGAAGAAACCGCCTTGCTGGAGTCGCTGGAAGGCAAAAAAGGCCAGCCACGCTTCAAGCCGCCGTTCCCGGCCAGCTTTGGTCTGTACGGCAAGCCCACCACGATCAACAATACCGAAACCTTTGCGGCCGTTCCCTGGATCATCCGTAACGGCGGTGCAGCCTATTTGGCCTGCGGCAAACCCAACAACGGCGGCACCAAGATTTTCTCGGTGAGCGGCGATGTGGAGCGTCCTGGCAATTATGAAATTCCCATGGGCACCCCGTTTTCCAAGCTGCTGGAGCTCGCCGGTGGCGTGCGCGCGGGGCGCCAGCTCAAGGCGGTGATTCCTGGCGGATCGTCCGCCCCCGTGTTGCCTGCCAGCATCATGATGGACGTGACCATGGACTACGACTCGATTGCCAAGGCCGGCTCCATGCTGGGTTCGGGCGCGGTAATTGTGATGGACGACTCGCGTTGCATGGTCAAGGCGCTGCAACGCCTGTCTTATTTTTACTCGCACGAGTCCTGCGGCCAGTGCACGCCTTGCCGCGAAGGTACGGGCTGGCTCTGGCGCATGGTGGACCGCATTGAAAATGGCCACGGCCGCGCCAGCGACCTCGACATGCTCGACAGCGTGGCTGGCGACATCATGGGACGCACCATTTGCGCCCTGGGCGACGCAGCGGCCATGCCGGTGCGCGGCATGCTCAAGCACTTCCGCGACGAATTTGTTTACCACGTTGAGCACAAGACCTGCATGGTCGGCGCTTACGTTTGATCGGCGTATCACCATGGTTGAAATCGAACTCGACGGCAAAAAAGTAGAGATAGTGGAAGGCAGCATGGTCATGCATGCCGCCGAGAAAGCCGGCACCTACATCCCCCATTTCTGCTATCACAAGAAACTCAGCATTGCCGCCAATTGCCGCATGTGCCTGGTGGACATTGAAAAAGCCCCCAAGCCGATGCCTGCATGCGCCACGCCCGTGACGCAAGGCATGGTGGTGCGCACCAAGACCGACAAGGCCATCAAGGCCCAGCAGTCGGTGATGGAGTTTTTGCTCATCAACCACCCGCTGGATTGCCCGATTTGCGACCAGGGCGGCGAATGCCAGTTGCAGGATCTGGCCGTGGGCTATGGCGCTTCGAATTCGCGTTACGCGGAAGAAAAGCGCGTGGTCGCGGTCAAGGACGTGGGTCCGCTGATCAGCATGCAGGAAATGAGCCGCTGCATTCATTGCACCCGCTGCGTGCGCTTTGGCCAAGAAGTGGCCGGCGTGATGGAGCTGGGCATGTCCAACCGCGGCGAGCATTCCGAGATCGAAACATTCTTGGGCCAAACCATTGACTCAGAGCTCTCGGGCAACATGATCGACATCTGCCCGGTGGGCGCGCTTACCAGCAAGCCTTTCCGCTACAGCGCCCGCACTTGGGAGTTGTCTCGTCGCAAGTCCATCAGCCCGCACGACTCCACCGGTGCCAACCTGATTGTTCAGGTCAAAAACCAACAGGTGCTGCGCGTGGTGCCGCTCGAAAATGAAGCAGTCAACGAGTGCTGGATTGCCGACCGTGACCGTTTCTCGTATGAAGCGCTGAATTCGTCCGAGCGCCTGACATCGCCCATGATTAAACATGGTGGCAAATGGGTTAATGTGGACTGGCAAACCGCCCTGGAATACGTGGCCAACGGCCTCAAGCAGATCAAGAGCAACCATGGCGCAGCGTCCATTGGCGCCTTGGTCAGCCCGCACAGCACGCTTGAAGAGTTGCACCTCGCTGGCCAACTGGTGCGCGGCCTGGGCAGCGAGAACATCGATTACCGCCTGCGCAATGCCGACTTCACGGCCACCGCCGGCGTGCGCTATCTTGGCGCGTCTATCGCATCTTTGACCACCTTGCAGCGCGTGCTGGTGGTGGGCTCGAACCTGCGCAAAGACCACCCCTTGTTTGCACAACGCATTCGCCAGGCCGCCAAGGCGGGCTGCGCGGTACACGTATTGGGTGCGGGTGCGAACGACTGGGCGATGGCTCTGAAGCAAGAAATTCATGCTGCGCCTGCGGCTTGGCTGGCGCAATTGCAAGGCATTGCAGCCGCAGTGGCCGAATTGGCCCAAGTGGCCTCGCCTTATGCGGTGGCTGCTTCGGCGCAGGCGCAGGCGATTGCAAAGTCTTTGGTGGGTGGCGAACGTAAAGCGATTTTGCTGGGCAACGCCGCAGCGCACCACGGCCAAGCCTCGGCTCTGCTGGCGGTGGCCAACTGGATTGCACAACAGACGGGCGCGACCGTGGGCTACCTGACCGAAGCCGCCAACACGGTGGGCGCACAGTTTGTGCACGCCACGCCAAGCGCTGCCGGTTTGCACGCCGGCCAGATGCTGGGCGGCGCGCTCAAGGCGGTGTTCTTGCTCAATACTGAACCCGAATTCGACAGCGCCCCAGGTGTGGCGGCGGTGGCCACCCTGGCGAAAGCCGAGATGGTGGTCAGCCTGAGCCCGTTCAAAGCCAATATGGCTTGCGCGGACGTGCTCTTGCCGATTGCTCCATTCAGCGAAACCTCGGGCACCTTTGTGAATGCCGAAGGCCGCGTGCAGAGTTTCCACGCTGTGGTCAAGCCGCAAGGTGAGGCGCGTCCGGCCTGGAAGGTGCTGCGCGTGCTGGGTAATATGATGAAGGCCGAGGGCTTTGACTTTGAGTCTTCGCAGGATGTGCTCAAGGCGATTTTTGCTGGCGTCGCGCCTGAGTTCTTGCCTGCTGAGCGCTTGGGCAATGCCTGCAGCGCGCCATTCGCAGGCGACTATGACGGCGCAGAGCCCTGTGTTGCACGCATTTACCAGCTCGATTCACTGGTGCGCCGCGCCAGCAGCCTGCAGATGACGGCTGACGCCCGCGTGGCGCCCGTGCTGGCAAGCGAAGGAGCCTTGGCATGATCGACGCGATTTACAACGGCGGACTGCAGTTGTCCGCAGCAGCCTGGTGGACGGTAGTCGCCTGGCCGGTGATTTGGACCTTGCTTAAGATCGTGGTCGTGGTGCTGCCGCTCATGGGCGCGGTGGCTTATCTCACGCTGTGGGAGCGCAAGTTTCTGGGTTGGATGCAAGTGCGTCTGGGCCCCAACCGCGTGGGCCCCTGGGGTTTGCTGCAACCGATTGCTGACGCACTCAAGCTGCTGACCAAAGAAATTCTGGTGCCCGCAGCGGCCAACAAAGGGCTGTTTTTCATTGGCCCCATTTTGACCATCATGCCGGCCCTGGCGGCTTGGGCGGTGATTCCTTTTGGCCCGGACGTGGCTTTGGCCAACGTCAATGCCGGTTTGCTGTTCGTAATGGCGATCACGTCCATGGAAGTCTATGGCGTGGTGATTGCCGGCTGGGCGTCCAACTCTAAATACGCTTTCCTGGGCGCGCTGCGCGCCTCGGCGCAGATGGTGAGCTACGAAATTGCTATGGGCTTTTGCCTGGTGATCGTGCTCATGATCACCGGCAGCATGAACATGACGGACATCGTCATGGCGCAGGCCAAGGGCACGTTTGCGTCCCAAGGAGTGGGCGTGCTTTCCTGGAACTGGCTGCCGCTCTTGCCGATTTTTGTCGTCTATGTGATCTCAGGCATGGCCGAAACCAACCGCCACCCGTTTGACGTGGTCGAAGGCGAGGCCGAGATCGTGGCCGGTCACATGGTGGAGTATTCCGGCATGTCTTACGCGATGTTTTATTTGGCCGAATACGCCAATATGTGGCTCGTGTCTATCCTGGCGGCCATCATGTTCCTGGGCGGCTGGCTGTCGCCCTTGGCGGTGCTGGACTGGATTCCGGGTGGCATCTGGCTGGGTATCAAAACCTGCGCCGTGGTGAGCTTTTTCATCTGGGTGCGTGCCACCTTCCCGCGTTTTCGCTACGACCAGATCATGCGTCTGGGCTGGAAAGTATTTATCCCCGTCACACTGGTGTGGCTGGTGGTTGTTGGGGTCTGGATGCAGACGCCTTTGAGTATCTGGAAGTAAGAGACGCACATGGCTTCACACAAATTGGCCTATAAGCCGGCGCCCTTTTCACTGCGCGATTTTCTGTACAGCTTTTTGCTGGTAGAGCTGCTCAAGGGCCTGGCCCTGACCATG
>CANCJD010000145.1 GCA_947378275.1 Comamonadaceae bacterium | reverse complement strand
GCCCGGCAGCGTAAAAGCCAAAGTCAGGCCCAAGGCCAGCCAGACGAGCCCCCGTGTGTGTTTCATGGTGCGGGCTTAGCAGGCGCCGCAGCACGGGCGCAGCGTATGGCGTCAGCGCCTGGCGCACGCAAGGTCAGCGTCTGGGTGTCTTCAAAGTGGATGTCGGTAGGGGGCACAAAGCCAAGTTGGCTGGCATCGCTGCCAAAGCTGCCCCAGTCAAACTGGTTGTTGTGCAGCGTGCCTTCGAGCACGCCGCTGGCAGAGCTGATCTTGACCCGCTCGGTGCCGTGCAAGTACAACAAGCTAAAGGGCGCCGCGGCGCCGCTGCAGTCGTAGCGCGCCAAAGTGTGGGGCGGTGGGATCAGGCTCTTGTTTTTGACAACGTCGGCCACGATGGAACCCACCACGCCCACAAACACAAAGGCCATGGCGCCATAAAACAAGACCAGCACCAGACGCCAGCCCGTCAAAGAAGCACGCGAGCCCTCAGGGGGCGTCAGTGAAGTGGCGCGCTCGGCGCTGTCGTGGGCTGCGGTGGGTGGGGTCATGCGGCATTATGGTTGCCGCCGTGGCCCGGCGGCTCCAGATGGCCGTAAATTTCCGTAAAGCATGGACGAGCCTGGCGCTACAAAAAACGGTCGAGGATTTTTTTGCTGTGCGCGTCCAGCGCCAGTTGGTCGGGCACCAGGTACTGGATGCCATGGGCGTCGGCAATCAAGAGCGTGTTGTCGGTGCCCACCCGGCGGATGTCTTCGTCGCCGCGCAGCACAAATGCGCAGTCGCCCCGGTCGGTAGCCACGGTCCAGGTGCAGGGCGTGGAAAAGCTGCTGACTGAGGCGATGCGCGCAATCACCGGCATGAATTCGCGCCGGGCGAGTTCCTGACGCAGCAGCTCTTGCGCCGGCTGCGGGCATCGGCCCAAGTGCGGCACCCAAGCCACCTCGTGGCCGTCGGTGTCGAGCACCGAGACGCCTTCGTCAGGCGCCTGGATCGGAAAGGCGCGCACCGGCGCCACGCCCTCAAAACGCTGGCCTTGCGCGGTGGTGAGCACCAGCTTGCCAAAGGGGGTGAGTTCCAGGCTGAAATCAACAGCCTCTGTGAAAGCAGCGGGGCTTGTAACAAGGGCGTTATTCATGATTCGCTGCCTTCCGAGGCCAAGACCGGCTCGGCGTTGCGCGCCTGCGCTTGGTAGAGCTTGAAATACGCGCCTTGCGCGGCCATGAGCGCGTCGTGCGTGCCCTCTTCCACCACGCTACCCCGGTCCAGCACCACCAGGCGGTCGGCGCGGTGCAGCGTAGACAGGCGGTGGGCGATGGCGATGGTGGTGCGGCCCTTCACCAGGTTTTCCAGGGCTTTCTGGATCTCTTTTTCGGTCTCCGAATCCACGGAGCTGGTGGCTTCGTCCAAGATCAAGATGCGCGGGTCGATCAGCAGCGCGCGCGCAATCGAGATGCGCTGGCGCTCGCCGCCGGACAGGCCCTGGCCGCGCTCGCCCACCATAGAGTCGTAGCCCTGGGGCAGGCGCAAGATGAATTCGTGCGCATGCGCGGCGCGGGCGGCGGCCACGATCTCGCTGCGCGTGGCCTCGGGCTTGCCATAGGCAATGTTCTCAGCAATCGTGCCAAAGAACAAAAACGGCTCTTGCAGCACCAGGCCAATATTGCGCCGAAAGTCGGCAATCGCATACTGCCGAATATCCACGCCGTCGACCAAGATGGCACCCTCGGACACGTCGTAAAAGCGGCAAATCAGGTTGACCAGCGTGCTCTTGCCCGAGCCGCTGTGGCCGACCAGGCCAATCATCTCGCCCGGCGCGATTTTTAAGTTGATACCCCGGTTCACCGCCCGGTTGCCGTATCGAAAGCCCACTTCGCGCAGCTCAATGCGCCCCTGCACCCGGTCCACTTTCACCGGGTTGTGCGGCTCGGGCACGCTCGACACATGGTCCAGGATGTCAAAAATCCGCTTGGCCGCCGAGGCCGATTTTTGCGTCACCGACACGATGCGGCTCATGGAATCAAGCCGCCCGTAAAAGCGCCCGATATAAGCAATGGCCGCCAGCAGCATACCCACCGTGATCTCGCCCTTGGACACCTGCCAGATGCCAAAGCCCCAGACCACCAGCAAACCCATCTCGGTCAGCAGCGAAACGCTGGGCGAAAACAGCGACCAGATTTTGTTGATACGGTCGTTGACCAGGAGGTTATGCCGGTTGGCCTCGCGAAAGCGCTTGCCCTCGCGCTGCTCCTGCGCAAAGGCCTTGACCACGCGGATGCCCGGAATGGTGTCGGCCAACACATTGGTCACTTCGCCCCAAACGCGGTCAATCTTCTCGAAGCCAGTGCGCAGGCGGTAGCGCACAAAGTGGATCATCCAGCCGATAAACGGCAGCGGCACCAGCGTGATGAGCGCCAGATACGGGTTCATAGAGAAAAGGATGACGGCGGTCATCACGATCATCACCACGTCGCTGGCAAAGTCGGTCAGGTGCAGCGACAGATACACCGCAATGCGGTCGCTCTCGCTGCCCACGCGTGACAGCAAATCGCCCGTGCGCTTGCCGCCAAAGTATTCGAGCGACAGGCGCAAAAGGTGCTCGTAGGTCGTGGTGCGCAAATCAGCGGCAATGCGCTCAGACGCCAGCGCCAATATATAGGTCTTGGCCCAGCTCAAGCCCCAGGCCAGCAGGCCCGAGCCCAGCAAGCCCGACAAGTACCAGGCCACGGTGGACAGCGGGATTTGCTGGCCGTTCTGGTAGGGAATCAAGACCTTGTCCACCAGCGGAATGGTCAGGTAGGGCGGCACCTGGCTGGCGGCAGTGCCCAGCAGCATGAGCACAAAACCCAGCAGCAACTGGCCCCGGTAGGGCTGGGCAAACTGCCACAGGCGCAGCAGCGTCCAGGTGGACGGTGGCGTATGGACCACTTTGGTGCACACCGGGCATTCTTCCTGGTCTGGTTCGAGGGGCGCCTTGCAGCTTGGGCACACCGCCTGCGCGGCTGGCGCCACGGGCTGGCCGCTGACCGAGCTGTTTTGCTGGGCCATGAACTGGTCCACCAAGCGCAGCGCCTGCAGGTTCTGGCCCAAGGTAAAGCGCCAGCGCTGAAGCAGACCTTGGTCGTCAAGCAGTTCCAGGTGGCCTACGCCCGCGTGGTCGTGGTGGCTGAGCGCCAGGTCGGCGCGGTAAGGCCAGTCCTGGGCGGCGCCGTCGGACTGACTGAGGCTGATCAGGCGCTGATTTGTGGCCAAAACCACCGAGGGCGCAAAGTGCAGACGCTCGTTCAGGTCAACCTCCAGGCAGGCACACACGTTCTCTTGGGTGTGCAGGTGCGATTGGATCGCCTGGCGCCATGCGACTGGAACTTCCCCAGCGGACGATGGCACCACAGATACTTCAAAGGTCATGTAATTGAGTCACTATTTGAGAAAAACCGACCCGCTCCAAGCGGCACATCAGTCGGGCGCGCAAGCCGCGCAAAACCCCCACTATGCCTGAGACGGCTAGCCCGCAACGCCAGGGCACGGCCTTGAGCGAGAATACACAACGCACCATGAACCCCAACGGTGGACCCACCAAAGCGCCCCATTCCATGACGAGCCAGAAAAAAATCGACATTTTGCGGGTGAACTACCTGCGCGGACCCAATATCTGGACGTACCGACCAGTGATTGAGGCCTGGGTGGACATTGGGGAGCTGGAGGATTTTCCGTCCAACACCCTGCCAGGCTTTGTGGAGCGGCTCACCGCCTGGTTGCCCAGCCTGATCGAACACGAATGCAGCCCTGGCGTGCGTGGCGGCTTTTTAGAGCGCTTGCGCGAAGGCACTTGGGCGGCGCATATTCTGGAACACGTCTGTCTGGAGTTGCAAAACCTCTCGGGCATGCGCACCGGTTTTGGCAAAGCGCGCCAGACCTCCAAGCGCGGCGTCTACAAGGTGGCTTTTCGCACCCGCCAAGAACAAGTCGGCCGCGCGGCCTTAGAAGCTGGGCGCGAATTGCTGCAAGCAGCCATCAACGACACCGCGTTCGATTTGCCTGGGGCAGTAACCACGCTCAGCGACATGGTCGATTCGCTGTGCCTGGGCCCGAGCACCGCACACATCGTGGACGCAGCCACGGCGCGCGGCATTCCGCACATCCGTCTGACCGAGGGAAACCTGGTGCAACTGGGCTACGGTATCGCCCAGAGGCGCATCTGGACCGCCGAGACCGACCAGACCAGCGCGATTGCCGAAGAAATCGCCAGCGACAAAGACCTGACCAAATCCCTGCTGCAAGCCTGCGGCGTACCCGTGCCTGAGGGCGAACTGGTACGAAGCGCCGAAGCCGCCTGGGAGGCCGCCCAAAGCGTGGGCCTGCCGGTGGTGGTGAAACCCTACGATGGCAACCACGGGCGCGGCGTCTCACTCAACCTGACCCAACAAACCGAGGTGGAAGCCGCCTACCAACTGGCGCACCGCAAAGGCGGGGGCAGCGTGATTGTTGAAAAATTCATCCCCGGCGACGAACACCGCCTGCTGGTGGTGGGCAAAAAAGTGGTGGCTGCTGCGCGCGGCGACGTGCTGTATGTGCAGGGCGACGGCGTGTCCACCATCGACCAACTGGCCGAACTGCAAATCAACTCCGACCCGCGCAGGGGCCGGGGTGAAGATTTTCCGCTCAATGTGGTGACGCCCAGCGAAAGCGCAGAAGTCATTTTGGAGCTGGAGCGCGTAGGCCTGAACGCCCAATCGGTGCCGGCCAAAGACCAGCGCGTGCTGATCCAGCGCAACGGCAACGTGGCCCTTGACGTCACAGCGCTGGTGCACCCCACGGTGGCCGCTGCGGCCGCCCTGGCTGCGCGCGTGGTGGGTCTGGACATTGCCGGGGTGGACATGGTGCTGCAAGACTGCGCCCTGCCCCTGAGCAGCCAGCGCGCCTGCGTGATTGAAGTCAACGCCAGTCCGGGGCTGCTTTCGCACATCAAACCGGCAAACGGCGAAGGCCAGCCGGTGGGTACGGCCATCATGGCGCATTTGTTTGCGCCCAAGGTGGACGGGCGCATTCCTATCGTCGGTGTGACTGGCACGCAAAACACGGGGCGCATTGCGCGTTTGGTGGCTTGGCTGGTGCACATCAGCAGCAAGCACGTGGGCCTGGCCTGCAGTGAAGGCCTGTACCTCGACGGGCGCCGGGTGGACGCGCGCGACAGCACGCACTGGGACGCCGGACAGCGCATCCTGATCAACCGCTCGGTGCAAGCCGCCGTGTTCGAAAACCCGAGCGCCACCATCCTGGGCCAGGGCCTGGCCTATGACAAGTGCGATGTGGGCGTAGTCACT
>CANCJD010000144.1 GCA_947378275.1 Comamonadaceae bacterium | reverse complement strand
CAAGCCCTGGCGGGCGTAATAGCGGCACAGCGCCGTGGTCAGCCAGCTTTTGCCTGCGCCACTGGTAGTGCCCAGCACCATGACGCACTTGGCGCTCATGCGGCGTCGGTCGCGCGCGGCAGCGCCACCCACTGGCCCTGCACCGCGTGAATGGCAATGCGAGCGTCAAACACCGCTTCCAGCGCGCGGTGGCTGGCCGGGTCTGCGCACGGGCCTTGGTGGCAAATGCGGCCCTGCGCCATCACCACCACCGTGTCAGCCTGCAAGGCCATCGAAATCTCGTGCAGCACGCTGACCACCGTGGTGCCTTGGGCCACCAGCGTGCGCACGATGTGCAGCCAGTCGGCCTGGTGTGGCGGGTCCAGATTGACCAGGGGTTCGTCCATCAGCAGCACGGGCGCCTGCACGCTCAGGGCGCGCGCCAGCAGCACGCGCTGGCGCTCGCCGCCCGAGAGCTGGCCCAGGGTGCGCTCGCGCCAGTCCCAGGCCTGCGTCTGGCGCAGGGCGTTTTCCACCGCCGCGTAGTCTTCGGGCCTGGGTTTGCTCAACCAGGCCTGGTGCGGCAGGCGGCCCAAAAGCGCCACGTCCCACACCGTCAAATCGTCACCCGCGCCTTCGCTCTGGCCCAGCCAAGCGAGCTGCTGCGCACGCTGGCGCGCGGGCCACGCCGCCAGCGGCTGGCCCTGCAAATGCACCACACCCGTGTGCGCAATCAAGCCAGCGAGCACCTTGAGCAAGGTGGACTTGCCCGCACCATTGGGCCCAACGATGCTGGTCCAGCGCGCGGCCTCCATCTGCAAATCCAGGCCTTGCAGCACTTGTGTGCTGCCCAAGCGGGCGCCAATACCTTGGGCGCTCAGCGCCACGGTTGATGCCGGTTTCAGGGCGGCCGTCATGGCTTGGCTCCCACGGCCACCGGGTTTTGCCGGTGCATCAGCCACAGCAAGTAGCCGCCGCCCAGCACGGCGGTCAGCACGCCCACAGGCAACTCTTGCGGTGCGATCAAACTGCGCGCCAGCAAGTCCGCGCCCAGCAGCAAAGCACCGCCCATCAAACTCGACAAAAGCACCAAGCGCGCATGGCCCGCGCGCACGATGGCGCGCACCAAGTGCGGCGCGGCCAGGCCCACAAAGGCAATCAGTCCGGTGTGCGCCACGGCGGTGCCCGTGGCCAGCGCCAGCACCAGCACCAGCGCCATGCGCATAGGTACCACCGGCAGGCCCAAACTGGCAGCGGTGCTCTCGCCGAGCGACAGGCCGTCGAGCACCGGGCTCAGGCCCCAGGCCAGCGCCATACACAGGCACCAGCCGCCCAGCATCAGCACACAAGCGCCCCAGCCCACCAGCGCGGTGCTACCCAACATGAAGCCCTGCATGGCCTGCATGAGCTGCGGCTGCACCAGCAAAACCAAAGAGCTGGCCGCCCCCAGCACCACGCCCACCACCACACCGGCCAGCAGCAAGCGCAGCGTCTGCTGCACACCGCGCGCCAGCGCCAGCGTCAAAAGCACCGCCGCCGTAGCGCCCACAAAGGCCGCCCCCGTGGTGCCGAGTTGCAGCAACCAGGGAGCCGCCACAGGCGACGCACCCAAAAGCGCCAAGGCCACGCACACGCCCAAAGAAGCACCCGCCGCGCTGCCCAGCAAATACGGATCCGCCAGGGGATTGCGAAACAGGCCTTGCGCCACCGCCCCGGCCAGGCCCAGCAAAGCGCCCGCCGCCCAGGCCCCGGCGCTGCGCGGCAGCCGAATTTCCCACACGATTTGCCGCGACACAGCATCGCTCCAGACCTCACGCACGCTTTGCAAGCCGGTGCTGCCCACGCAGGCACCCAAACCCAGCAAGAGCAGCGACAACAGGGCCAGGCCGGCCGCGAGCGCTAAGGGCCGTTGGCGCACCCACTGCTTCATGGCGCACCCACTTTGCTGCTGGCCGATGCGGGTGTCGCACCGTAAATGGTTTGCAAGCAGCGCGTCACCAACATCGCTCCTTGGGCCATGCGTGGACCGGCGCGCACCAAAACATCGGCGTCTTCTTTGTTAAAAGAGCACACGCGGCGCGCCTGCAGGGCGCTCAATGCGGCCCAGCCGGGGCGGCTTGGCATGGCGTCGGCGTTGCTGTCGCCAATCAAAATCACGTCGGGCTGCGCCCGCACCACAAACTCGGGGTTGACCTTGGGAAAAGGCCCTAGGCTGCCCGCCACGATGTTTTGCAGGCCCAGTCGCTCCAGCGTCTGGCCCAAAAAGGACGAAGTGCTGGCCGCGTACGGGCCAGGGCTCACTTCAAAGTACACCCGCTTGCCACGCGCGCTGGCCGGCACTTGCGCTACGGCAGCGCGCATATCGGCTTGCATGGTTTGCACCACGGCCTTGGCCGTGTCCACGCCCAGTAGCTGGCCCAGCGTCCCCAGCACGCGCAGCGCGTTGGCGTAGTCTTTGGGCTCAAGTGCGACCACGCGCAGGCCCAGGGCGCGCAGGCGTTCGGTACCGGGGGCCGAGGTGGCCACCAGCACCAGGTCGGGCTTGAGCGCCACGATGGCTTCTATGTTCGGGTCCAGCCCGCCGCCCACGCTCGCCAGCGTACGCACGCTGGCCGGGAAATTGGAATAGCGGTCCACGCCCACCAATTGGGCGCACTGGCCCAGGGCGCAGACCGACTCGGTGAGCGACGGCAAGAGGCTGACGATGCGCTGGGGCACCGGCAACAGCGGCACCACTGCGCCCCGGTCGTCGAGCACGGTGGCGCTGGCCGCGGCTTGGGCGCAGGCGCCCCACAGCAGCGCCAACACAGAAAGCAAGAGCGCCAAGGCCTTCATGCTGCAGCCCAGCCACTTCGACCAGCAATTGCGGAAATCCCCGCCATGCGCCGCTCCTGCCCGAGCAAGAACAAACACGCGGTGGTCTCGCCAGCGAGGCAGACGAAGCGATGGGGGGAGAGGTCGGGCATAAACCTATTTAGGCTGGTATTGCAAAGTGACAAAAGCACCCGCGCCCGGCGTGTTGTAGCCGGAGGCGAGCTGGTACTGGCGGTCAAATGCATTTTCCATGCGCGCGCGAAGCGTCCATTCGCTGTCGATTTGCTTGCTAACGTAGAAGGACCAAAGGCTGTAACCGGCCAGTACGACGCTGTCGTACTGGCTGTTCTTGCGCTCGTCAGCACCATACAACTTGGCGCCAAACTCGTAACTCGCGACCATCCGCGAGACGTCGAAGCTGCCGTAGTTGCGTGCCCGGCGCGCCAGCACCACGCCAGTGCTCTGGTTCTTGGGATCTTGCGAAACCAACGACATCCGCACGCGGTTGCCCCACCATTGGGTTTGCAACACCGCTTCAATGCCCTTGTTTTCCGTGCGGCCTACGTTGCTGTAAGTCTCTGGCCAACCGTCATCAGAGGTAATGGCGTCATCAGTACGGGTTTCGAAGTAGACGGCCCGCGCATAGGTCACGCCTGCGGCGTAAACCAAACCGATCTCCTGACTGTGCTGAAACTCTGGCTTGACCAGCGGTGTGGCGGCCACTTCATAAGCCGTGGGTGCCCGAAAGCCGGTGGATAAGGACCCGGTCACTTTCCACTGATCGTTGATGCGGTAGCCCAGACCCAACAGACCGGAATTTGCCGACTGGTCACTGCGGCCGGTGGCGCCCGAAACCGTGTTTTCTGTCACCAATTGGTCGTTGCGCACATTGGCTTGAAAGGTTAGTTTTCCCAAATTTTGCGTCAAGCCTGCGTAGTAGCCCACACTGGTTTTGCGCATGTCATAGGCGCTGTCCCCTGTAGCCAGATAACTGGCCTGCGTCGAATCAACGCCAAAGTTCACCAGCGTATCTGCTGTGGTCTGATAGTTGTTCGACCAGCGAACTTCGCTCTGATGTGCCGTCGAGACGCCATTGTGGTACGTGCGGTACTGGTAGTCGCAGGCAGAACAATCCACATACAGCACACCATTTTTGGAATCTTCGTAACGCAACTGGGATGCATCAAGCGCCAGGGTGGTGGACCAATCCTGCGTCATATTGCGCCGTAGGTAAGCGCCTAGGTTTTGGGTTTGTTTTTTGAGAACTTGCACATCCGCTGCCGTCGCTGTTGGATCATCTACGTCGTCATAGTCAGACGATGAGGTGTTCGCCTTAAAGTGAACGCCAACAGAAAGGTCGGCGTCGATCTTTTTGTCCAAGCGAAAAGCCAGGGATTGGCTGGTATAGCCATCGTTGTCTGGATTGGCTGCGGGCTTTTGCTGGGTATTCATCGCCGAAGAACCGTCCGATGCCGCGCTTCCCACATTGAAGTTGAGCTTGTAGCCATCCGACTCTCCGGCGTAACCCAGCAACATCTCGCGGGTGTTGCGCGCGCCCAGGGTCACCGAACCGTAAGCCCGGGGGGCGCCACCTCCCGAGCGTGTGGTGATGCTGATAACGCCACCAACGGCGGCGTCGCCGTACAAGGCGCTTGCGTTGCCGCGCAGAATTTCAATGCGCTCAATCTGCTGGATCGGAATGTCGATCACCAGCAAAGAGCCGATCTGATCGACCGGTGCGCGGACGCCGTCGATCACAATGGCGGTGTTGATGCTGTCTTGCCCGCGCAGGAAAAACGAAGTGACCGCGCCCGCCCCGCCGTTGCGGCCAAACTCAAAGCCCGCTTCGCCTTGCAGCAAGTCGGCCAGGGTTTGCGCTTGCGAGCGCTCAATGTCCTTTCGGGTGATGACCGACAAGGACGACAGCACATCAGCCAGCGGCTGTTCGACCCGCATGGCCGTCACCACCACCTGCTGCAGCGCCGTGGCGTTATCCGCAGATTGCGCAAAACCAGAGGTGGAAGAAAAAGCCGCAGCCAGGGCAAAAGGAAGCGCGGCTAAGCGCGCACGGGAATTACCAGTTTTCATAGGAAAAAGACCATCAATAAAACCCTCGCCGTCTTCCCCGACAGCGCATGGGCGTCACAGTTGCACGCAGGCGTGCAACCACCTTATTGGCCGGTATCCGGGCTGATGGCGCAACCCCCATCGCCTTCCCAAGCGCTTGTTCAGGGCACTCAGTGGCTGTGATGGGAGCGAAATCGAAGTTCGATTTGTCCACTTACCGTTGCGGGGGCAGCGCAGGTTAGGTGGGCTGTTGACCAGCTTTTCCCTCCTGCTTCCCGTTGAACTGCACCGTGTGAACCACGGCGCGAGCACCAACACGCAGATTCTAAGGCCAGGCTTGCGTAAGAAAACCGCTTGGCTGCGACCTACAATGTCGCGCTATGCAGCCCTTGTCCCCCACTGAGCAAATCGCCGAGCGCGTTGAGCGCCTGCTGGTGCGATACGAAGAACTCCAACGCACCAACGCCTTGCTCAGCAGCCAGGTGCAG
>CANCJD010000143.1 GCA_947378275.1 Comamonadaceae bacterium | reverse complement strand
ATGCCCATCGAAGAGCTGTACCTGGCCTACCGCAAAACCGCCCTGCGCCCGGACGAGGTTCTGGGCTGGATCAAGGTGCCCAAGCCGCTGCCCAAAGTTCGCAGCAAGACCAGGGCGTCCAGCGGCGAACTGTGCCGCGTTTACAAAATTTCCAAGCGCTTTGAGGACGATATTTCTGCCGTCTGCCTGGCGCTCAATGTTCATCTTGAGGGTGGACGTGTGGTGGGCGCGTCCATTGGCGCCGGCGGCGTAGCCGCCACCCCGGTGCGCGCACGCGCAACCCAAGCTGCACTGGTGGGCCAGCCCTGGAACGAGGCCACGGTGCGCAGCGCCATGACCGCCCTACGCGCCGAGTTCGCGCCGATCTCTGACATGCGCGCCACTGGCGCCTACCGCAGCGAAGTGCTGGGCAATCTGCTCTGGCGCTTTTGGCTGGAAAGCCAGGGCACGCCGCGCACCGACCTGCAAGCACTGGCGGAACTGGACTTGGAGGGCGCACAGCCATGAAAAGCGCCGCACCCACCCAGCCGCTCAAGGCCGTCAAAGCCGCCAAGGCCAGCCTGCGCGGCAAGTCTGCCGTAACAGCACCAGCGGCCAGCGGCAGCGCTCCCGCCAGCGGCCGCACCATCGCGCATGAAAGCGCACTGGCCCAGGTGGCGGGCGCCGCCACCTATATTGACGACATGCCCGAGCTGCGCGGCACGCTGCACGCCGCGCCCATCTTGTCCACCCAGGCCCATGGCCATTTGCGTGGCGTGGACGCCCGCGCCGCGCTGACCATGCCCGGCGTGGTCGGCGTGGTCTTGAGCGCCGACATTCCCGGCGACCCGATGCTGGCCGCCTTTGCCGGTGACGAACCGGTATTTGCCATCGACACGGTGCAACACGTGGGCCAGGTCATTGGGCTGGTGGTGGCGCGCACCGTAATGCAGGCGCGCCGCGCCGCGCGCAAGGTGGCGCTGCACATCGACGCCCTGCCCGCCATCCTGACGGTGCAAGACGCGCTGGCGGCGCAAAGCTATGTGCTGCCGCCCGTGCACGTGCACCGGGGCGACGTGAAGGCGGGCCTGGAAAGCGCCACGCACACGCTGCGCGGCACGCTAGAGGTCGGCGGTCAAGAACACTTTTATTTGGAGGGCCAAGTGGCCTACGCCGTGCCGCACGCCCAAGGCCAGTGGTCGGTCTACAGCAGCACCCAGCACCCGGGCGAAGTGCAACACTGGGTGGCGCACGCTTTAGGCCTGCACAACCACGCGGTGCGGGTGGAATGCCGGCGCATGGGTGGCGGCTTTGGCGGCAAGGAAACCCAGGCCGGCCACGTGGCGGTGTGGGCGGCAGTCGCCGCACATAAGTTCAAGGCGCCGGTCAAGCTGCGCCTGGACCGTGACGATGACTTCATGGTTACCGGCAAGCGCCACCCCTTTGCTTATGAATACACAGCCGGATTTGACGCGACCGGGCGGCTCACGGCGCTGGAATTGATGATGGCGGCCAACTGTGGCTTTAGCGCCGACCTGTCAGGCCCGGTGGCCGACCGCGCGGTGTTCCACAGCGACAACGCCTACTTTTTGGAAAACGTGGCGATTGCCTCCTACCGCTGCAAAACCAATACCCAAAGCCACACCGCGTTTCGCGGCTTTGGCGGGCCCCAAGGCGTGGTGGTGATTGAGGCCATTTTGGGCGACATCGCGCGCTGTCTGGGGCAAGACGCGCTTGATGTGCGCATGCGCAATCTGTACAGCGACGAAGCGCTCTCAGACCAAGGCACCGGCGGCCCCCATGCCGTGCTGCGCCGCGACACCACGCACTACCAAATGAAGGTCGAGGACAACATCCTGGCGCCGCTTTTGGGTACGCTGGAGGCGACTTCCAACTACCGCCAGCGCCGCGCCGACATTGCCGCGTGGAACGCCAAGAGCCCGGTGCTCAAGCGTGGGCTGGCGCTCACGCCAGTCAAGTTTGGCATCAGCTTTACTGCCACCTTGTTCAACCAGGCCGGCGCTTTGGTGCACGTGTACCTGGACGGCAGCGTGCGCATCCACCACGGCGGCACCGAAATGGGCCAGGGTCTGCACACCAAGATCACGCAAATCGTGGCCGATGAACTTGGCGTGCCTTTTGAGCGCGTGCTGTGCAGCGCCAGCGACACCAGCGCCATTCCCAACGCATCGGCCACCGCCGCGTCTGCGGGCACCGACCTCAACGGCCGCGCCGCCCAGTTTGCCGCCCGCCATGTGCGTGACAACCTGGCCGCTTTCGTGTGCGGGCTGGACGGCTGCGGCGCAGGTGCCATTGCATTCAAAGGCGGCCAGGTGATTTCGCCCACCGCCACGCGCAGCTTTGACGCCGTGGTGCAAATGGCCTACGCCAACCGCATCCAGCTCTGGAGCGACGGCTTTTACCGCACGCCCAAAATCCATTACGACAAAACCACGCTCACCGGCCGGCCGTTTTATTACTTTGCCTATGGCGCGGCCTGCACCGAAGTGGCCATTGACACGCTCACCGGCGAGAGCCGGGTGCTCAAGGTGGACATCCTGCACGACGTGGGGCGCAGCATCAACCCGGGCCTGGACATCGGCCAGATCGAAGGCGGCTTTGTCCAAGGCATGGGCTGGCTCACCACCGAGCAACTGGTCTGGAACGACAAGGGCGTTTTGTCCACCCACGCGCCCAGCACTTACAAAATCCCCACGGCGGGCGACGTGCCGGCACACTTCAAGGTAGACCTGTGGCCCGAACCCAACCGCGAAGACAACGTGTTTGGCTCCAAAGCCGTGGGCGAACCGCCCTTTATGTTGGCCATCAGCGTGTTTGAAGCCGTGCGCGACGCGGTGGCGCAAGCGCGCAACGCTGGCCCGGGCGGAGCGACATCCGACCCGGTGCAACTGAACGCGCCAGCCACGGCAGAAAACGTGCTGTGGGCGGTGCAGCGCTAAACGGCAGCTAGCTTCCACACCCGTGCCGTCCCTCAACGCGCTGCTGCAAGGCATTGAAGGCTTGCGCCTGGACAACACCGAGGTCGGTACGCAAATGCAGGCCGCGGTGCAAACCCTGGCCGCCGCGCATGGACTGACGCTGCGCGCGCCTCCCCCCTGGCCCACCACCTGCTGCGGCCGGGGCTGCGCAAGCTGCGTGTGGGAAGGCTATTACGCTGCCCTGGGTTGGTGGCGCGAAGACGCGCTGGCAGCGCTGCGGGGCGCCAGCGCCCCTCAGTTAGACTGAGGCAAAGGAAATATCACTATGGCAGGCGTATTCGGCAAAGACCCCCACATGAAAAAGAACACCCGCGCGGAGGTGGAGCGCCTCAACGTGGAGCGCAAGCGCAAGCTTGCAGAAGCGGCGCAGAAGTTCAACCAAAAGCGCGTTGTCGCCCCCGGCAGCACGCTAAACACGAAATAGCAGCGGCGTAATCACCCAACAAAAAAGGCCTCTTTCGAGGCCTTTTTTGTTGGCGGCGTCTGCCCCTACAACACCAGCACCGCCCTGAAGTCATTCACGTTGGTGTGCGTGGGGCCGCTCACTACCAAATCGCCCAGCGCAGAAAAGTAGCCGTAGGCATCGTTGCGCTGCAAATAGTCGGTGATTTTCAGGCCTAGGGCCGTGGCGCGCGCCAGTGTGTCGGGTGCGACTTGGGCGCCTGCGTTGTCTTCTACGCCGTCAATGCCGTCGGTGTCGGCGGCCAGCGCCCAGACGCCGTCCATGCCTTGCAGCGCCTGCGCCAGGCCCATGCAAAACTCGCCTGCGCGTCCGCCCCGCCCCTTAGCGGCGCCGGGCGCACGCGGGCGGATGGTCACCGTGGTTTCGCCGCCGCTCAAAATTACGCAAGGCTTTTGAAACGCGCCCTGCCCTTTGGCCACGGCACGTGCTATTGCCCCGTGCACCTTGGCCACCTCACGCGATTCGCCTTCTATTTCGTCGCTCAGGATGTAGGCGGCAATGCCCGCCGCACGCGCTGCGTCGGCGGCGGCCTGCAAGCTTTGCTGGGGCGTGGCAATCAGGTGCAAGCCGTGGCCGGCAAAGCCCGGGTCGCCGGGCTTGGGCGTTTCTAACGTGCCTGCCTGCAAAGCAAGCTGTACGGCTGCGGGCACTTCAATACCGTAGCGGCGCAAGATGTCCAGCGCGTCAGCGCAGGTACTGGCGTCGGCCACCGTGGGGCCGCTGGCGATGGTGGACGGGTCGTCGCCGGGCACGTCGCTGATGGTCAAAGTCACCACCCGCGCGGGCGCGCAGGCCGCGCCCAGGCGCCCGCCCTTGATGCGCGAGAGGTGTTTGCGCACGCAGTTCATCTCGCCAATATGGGCGCCGCTGTCCAGCAACTGTGCATTGATGCGCTGCTTGTCTTGCAGGCTCAGACCCTCAGCTGGCAGCGTCAGCAGGGCCGAGCCGCCGCCTGAAATCAGGCACAGCACCAAGTCGTCTGCCGTCAGCCCCTGGGTGAGCGCCAAAATGCGCTGCGCCGCCTCCAGGCCTGCGGCGTCTGGCACCGGGTGCGCGGCTTCCACCACTTCAATGCGCGCAGCCAGGCCCGGCGGGCGCGGCGGTGTGTGGCCGTAGCGCGTAACAACCAGCCCCGAGAGCGGCGCATCGGCGGGCCACAGCGCTTCGACCGCCTGCGCCATGGCGCCACCGGCCTTGCCCGCGCCCAGCACCAGAGTGCGGCCTTTGGGCGGCGGTGGCAAAAACGCGGCCGTGTTGTGCAGCGGCAGGGCACGCGCCACGGCGGCCTGGAACAGGCTTTGCAAAAACTGTTGCGGCTGCTGCGAGAGGGACGGAACCGTCCAAGTTGGGTGGATTGGGGCGTGCATACCGTGATCATAGGGTGCGGCGCGCGGCCGTTCGCCATCGTGCGTGGTGCCCATCGCCTGCGGCACAATTACCCGCATGTCTACCCTGCTTATCCACAACGCCCACACCGTAGCCACCCTAGACGACGCCCGCCGCGAGTTGCACAACACCTCGGTACTGGTGCAAGACGGTTTGATTGCCGCCATCGGCGCCGCCGACACGCTGGCGCACACGGCAGACACGGTGATTGACGCGCGCCACCACCTGCTCATTCCCGGTTTGGTCAACACCCACCACCACATGTACCAGTCACTCACACGGGCGATTCCGGCGGTGCAAAACGCCGAGCTGTTTGGCTGGCTGCGCGGGCTGTACCCGATCTGGGGCGGGCTGAACCCCGACATGATTTACACCAGCACCCAGGTCGCCATGGCCGAGTTGCTGATGAGCGGCTGCACCACCAGCAGCGACCACCTCTACATCTACCCCAACAGCGTGACGCTGGACGACAGCATCGAAGCCGCACGCGCCATTGGCATGCGCTTTGTGGCCACGCGCGGCAGCATGAGCGTGGGGCAAAGCCAAGGCGGCCTGCCGCC
>CANCJD010000142.1 GCA_947378275.1 Comamonadaceae bacterium | reverse complement strand
TTTGCGCGCCACCCTGCACAAAAGCGTCATGCGCCTGGCGCACAAACTGCGGCCCCTGCATCAGCGCCAAAGCCGACCATTCGGGTTGCTGAAACGGCGCGCCCATGCGCTTGAGCTCGCGGCCCATGCCGCCGTCAAGAATCTGTACTCTTGCCATGTTCGGTATCTCCAAAAAAAGTGTTCAGCGCCCCAACGGGTAGCTGGCCTGCCAGCCCAATGGCCACCAGCGCCGCGCCACCGGCGGGCGCCCCACATTTGCGCACGCTGCCTTGGCGCCCGGCAAATTGCAGCTCTGCCCATTGGGGCACCGCATCCTGGTCCAGCCGCAAGAAGCCCTTCAAGCGTAGCAGGCCCGGCGGCGTCGCTTTGAGCCAGGCTTGCAGGGCGGCGAGCGCAAAGCGCCGCTGCGGCTGGCAAGACCAACTGGCGAACTGCTTGCCGTGTTGCGGCGCAAGCCCTGCGCCCAGCAAGGGCGCGGGCGCGCCGCTGGCCGCCACCCAGCGCGGGCCAACAGGCAGCGCGCTGCTGCTGAGCACCGCCAGCGGCACGTGCGCTTGCGTGGTGGGCCACTGGGCAATGCCAGGGGCTGCGTTGTGCAGCCAGTCTTGCAGGGCTTGCAACTGGTCGGCGCTGGCCTGGTCGGCGTGGTTGAGCACCAACTGGTCGGCTGCGCGAACCTGGCGCAGCACGGTGTCGGCCAGCAGCGGATCGTGCGCCTGGGCCAGAGCGCTGCTGGCGTCGAGTACCACCACCACGCCGTCCAGCGCGAGGCCGGGGTCGGCGCGGCCAAGCTGTGCGATGCGCCAAGGGTCTGACACGCCGCTGGCCTCGATCACCACCGCGTCAAAGTCGTCGGCGCGGTCCAGCACCTGGCCTAGGGCGCGGCCCATGTCGTCGCCGATCTGGCAGCACACGCAGCCGTTGGTCAGGGCAAAGGTGTCGCCCTCGTGCGCGGCAATCAGCGCGGCGTCCAGGTTCAGGACGCCAAAGTCGTTGACCAAAATCGCCAGCCGCAGGCCACCCGTGTTGCGCAGCCAGTGCTGCAAGAGCGTGGTTTTGCCCGCTCCCAAGAAGCCGCCAATCACCGTGAGTGGCAGGCGCCGGGGCGCCACGCCGCGCGGTGCGCTGCTTGCCTCAGCCACCGCGGGCCTGAAATACCTGGCCCGAGAGCACCGTGCCCCAGACCGCAATGTCTTTGAGACGCATGGGGTCGATCACTAGCGGGTCTTCGGCCAGCACGCAAAAGTCGGCGCGCTTGCCGCATTCGATGCTGCCGATCTCGTGGTCGAGCTTGAGCGTCCAGGCCGCACCCAGGGTGATGGCGTGCAGCGCCTGGGCCACGCTGATGCGCTCGCCCTCACCCAGCACCCGGCCCTGCGGCGTGATGCGGTTCACCGCACACCAGGCAGTAAAGAGCGGCCCCAGCGGCGTGACCGGCGCGTCCGAATGGATGGCCAAATGGACGCCAGCGGCCAGCGCGCTGGCGCAGCCGTCGAGCCGGTTGGCGCGGTCCGGGCCCATGGTCGCCTCGTAATGCTGGTCGCCCCAGTACCAGAGGTGGTTGGCAAACAAATTGGCGCACAGGCCCAGCGCCGCCATGCGGCGAAACAGCGGCGCGTCCACCATCTGCGCGTGTTGCAAGGTGTGGCGGTGGTCGGCGCGCGGCGCTTTGGTCAGCACGCGCTCAATGGCGTTGACTGCGACCTCACTGGCCTCGTCGCCGTTGGTGTGGGTGTGGATTAGCAGGCCGGCGCGGTGGTAGGTCTCAAAATCAGCCTCGTACTGGGCTGGCGCGGTGACCCAGATGCCGTTGGGCGCGCCGTTGAAATAGCCGGGCCAGCGCAGCCGCGCGCTAAAGCCCTGGATGGAGCCGTCAAGCATCATCTTGACCAGGCCGTAGCGCAGGCGGTCGGTGTTGCGCGCCATGAGCTGCTGCACATGGGCCGCGCCCAGCGCCGCGCCGTGCGTGCCATGAAAGGCCTGGAAGGCCGGCAAGATGCGCACGCCGCAGTCGTCTTGCACCAGGGCTGCTTCGAGGGTCTGGCAGTCTGCTTCGGTGAGTTTGTTGACCAGGTCGGTGGCGGTGGTGACACCTTGCATGCAGGCCAGCGCGGCAAAAGACTTGACGCCCTCTACCGTCATGGGCGAAAGCAGCCCGGCGTCGCCGACCTTGCGGATCACCAAAAACATGGCGGCAGGCTCTTGCAGTTCGCCGGTAGGCTGACCCATAAGCGGCCCGTGGGCAAACTTGACCACGCCTTCGACCTCGTTGTCGGCGTCCACTTCTGCCAGCGCGAGCATGGCGGAGTTGACGTTCATCAGATGGCCGTTGGCGTGGGCGATGACGATGGGGCGCGCGCTGCTGGCGCGGTCTAGGTGCTCGACCGTCATGCGTTCGCCACCAAAGTAAATCGGATCAAAGCCCCAGGCAATCAGCGGCTCGGTGGCGCTGTGGCCGTCCGCGCGCATTTGCGCGTCAATGGCGGCGAGCCGGTTGACCACCGCTTCCATCGAGCGCAGGCCGCTCCAGACCTTGCCCTGCGGGTCGCGCCGGTCAAACCAGCCCAGGTAGTGCATGTTCCACATGCTGCCTTCTTTGAGGTGGCAGTGGCCTTCCACCAGGCCCGGCATGAGCACCTGGTCGGCAAAACGCGTGTCCAGCGTGTGCGGCCCCCACTGCGCCAGCGTAGCCAGGTCGCCCACGCCCAGAATGCGTCCGTCCCGCACCGCCACATGCGTGGCCTGCGGCTGCATCGGGTTCATGGTGATGATGTTGCGGGCGGCGTAAATGGTGATGGACATGGGGGAACTCACAAAAGGTGGGAAAGGGGGCGGCAGCCGGGCTGGGGAACCCGGGTTTGGCCAAGGCGCAGTTTAGATGGGCTGCGTTCACTTGCGTGTTAAACGCCTGCATCTCGCGCTTGGTTTCGTCCATGTCTGTGATGGGCTCATCGCAATCCGGTAAAAAATCTGCCGTCACCGAAGGAATGACGGTGCGTTCGCCCTTGCAGGTGCAGGGCAGGTCGCGGCCTAATGCAGGCGACATTCATCCGAATTAAGCTGCCAAATACAGTTCCACGCGATCGGTGGTCCAAGTCGCTATTCCGGTGCCAAAGAAGTCGGCATCTTCTGTCCATACCGGACAGGCAATCGTCATGGCGCAGGCGAGCACGGGCCAGTCATCGGCATCGCGCATGGCAATTCGTTGCAGCGCCGCTTCGCTGTTTGCGCCTCTTTTTTGCAGCAGCTCGGGGAGGTACTTTCGCGCGTCCGCACAGGCGACTATGAGCTCTCGCACTCGCTTGCCCAGTACCGCTCGAATCAGGATGTTGGCATCCAGAACGATGGCTTTGTTGCTCATGCCGCGGCAGGCACCGGTTTCTTGGGCGTGCTTGCGCGTTTACGCGTGGTTTTGAATTCGGCAACCACCGCGTCTACATCAATGTTTTTGGCTGCAAGCAAGCGATCCAAGGTCTTGCTGGCCCTTTTCAATGCGGCGACGTCAGCCTCCGCCTGGGCGGGGGTCGGTATGAAGTAACCAATGGTTTGCCCATGGCGTGTCACGGCCACCGGCGTGCTCGACGCAATGAACTCGGCCATGCCGGCCCGGAATTCGCGAATCCCCACTTTGGTAGCTTCCATCATTTTTCCTTTGAATTCACATGCATATTGTGGATTCAAGTGTACACAAAACTGCAAAAAGAGGATGTTTTCAAGCGCTTTGAAAACAATCAACAGCTTGGCAGCTTTCAATCGCTGGTGCGGTATCGAAGTCATCGACGCCGACCACGGCACTGCGGCCATAGCCATCGATTGGCGCGGGGAGTTTGGCCAGTACTCTGGCTACTTGCATGCAGGCTTGGTCGCCACCTTAATCGACACGGCATGCGGATACGCCGCCGCTACAGTCATTGGCCCGCGGCTTTTGGCCGCAAATTTCTCAGTGAACTGTTTGCGGCCGGCTACAGGTTATCGCTTTGTGGCGCATCGGGTCGGTCATTGACGTGAATTTTCGCATCGGCGGTCGGTTGCTGAAGACCGCTAAAACACCAAAAAACAAAGTCCAAAGGGCTTGCCTCCGAAAGAGGAAAACCTCAAACCCCCGGCAGTTGCAGCGGCGCCAGCGGCTGGCCGTTCACCAGCTCGACGCGGCGGCAGCGTACCCAATGCCCCGGCGCAATCTCGCGCAGGGGCGGCAGCTCGGCGCTGCACGCGGGTTCGGCCACCGGGCAGCGCCCGGCAAAGCGGCAGCCTGGTGGCGGGTTGATGGGGCTGGGTGGGTCGCCGCTGAGTTGGATGCGTTGCGCCGCGCGGGCCCGTCCACCGTGCACCGTGGGCACGGCGGACATCAGCGCCACGCTGTAGGGGTGCAGCGGCCGGGCAAAAAAGGCCTGGCGCGGGGCGCGTTCTACGATCTGGCCCAGGTACATCACCGCGATCTCGTCGCAGATGTGTTCCACCACCGCCATGTCGTGCGAGATGAACAAATAGGTCAGGCCGCGCTCTTTTTGCAGGCGCACCAGCAGGTTCAAAATCTGCGCGCGAATGGCAATGTCCAGCGCCGACACCGGCTCGTCACACACCACCAGCTCGGGGTTGGTGGCCAGGGCGCGGGCAATGTTGATGCGCTGGCGCTGGCCGCCCGAGAACTGGTGCGGAAAAAGCTGCTGCTGCTCGGGGCGCAAGCCCACGGCCTGAAAGAGTTCGGTCACGCGGGCCGCGCGCTCTTGCGGCGTGCCAACCTGCATCAGGTCCAGCGGCGCGCGCACTGCAGCACCCGCCCGCTCGCGCGGGTTAAGCGACGAAAACGGGTCCTGAAAAATGATCTGAAAACGCCTGCGCGCCGCGCGCAAGTCCTCGCCCTGCAACGTGCCCAGCGCCACGTCGCCCAGTTGCACCTGGCCTGCGGTAATGGGCGCCAGGCGCATCACCGCCAGCGCCGTGGTGGTTTTGCCCGAGCCGGACTCGCCCACCAGTGCCAGCGTGGTGCCGCGCGGTATGGAAAAGCTCACGCCGTCCACTGCCCGCACCACTTCGGGCGGCGCAAACCAGCCGGTCTTGGGCAGAGGGAAATGCACTTGCAGATCGTTCACCTGCAGCAAGGGGGTGGCTGCGCCCAACGGCGCTTTGGGCGTGCTCATGCGCCGTCTCCTTGGCGCAGCCAGCAGGCGCTGCGGTGCGGTGCGGCCGCCGTGCTTTCGGGCAGCGCAAACATGGGTGGCACCTCTGACGCACAGCGCGCCAGCGCCCGCGGGCAGCGCTCGCGAAAGGCGCAACCCGTGCCCAGCTCCCAAATGGACGGCACCATGCCGGCGATCTCGGCCAGGTCGTGGCGCTCGCTTTGCTGGCTGCTGCCGAGTTCGGGCAGGCAGTCAATCAGGCCTTGCGTATAGGGGTGGCCGGGCTGGCTTAGCACCTGGGCGGTGTGGCCCTCTTC
>CANCJD010000141.1 GCA_947378275.1 Comamonadaceae bacterium | reverse complement strand
CGAGTAATGATTTCATGGAAATTCCTTATTAATCAGTTGAGGGCAGGCCGCGCTGCGGTCTGCCCCGCAAAACCTCAGGAGCGCTCGAGCTCAATGTCCAGGCCCAGGGAACGGATTTCCTTGACCAGCACGTTGAACGATTCCGGCATGCCGGCCTCAATGGAGTGCTCGCCCTTGACGATGCTCTCGTACACCTTGGTACGGCCCTGCACGTCATCGGACTTGACCGTCAGCATCTCTTGCAAGACATAAGACGCGCCGTAGGCTTCCAGCGCCCATACTTCCATCTCACCAAAACGCTGGCCACCGAACTGGGCTTTACCGCCCAAAGGCTGCTGCGTCACCAAGCTGTAAGGCCCGGTGGAGCGCGCATGCATCTTGTCGTCCACCAAATGGTGAAGCTTCAGAACGTGCATGTAGCCCACGGTGGTGGGGCGCTCAAAGGCCTCACCGCTGCGTCCGTCAAACAGGTTGGCCTGGGTGCGTGCTGCGGTCAGGCCCTTGGCCTTGGCAACATCGTCCGGGTAAGCCAGTTTGAGCATGCCGCGAATTTCTTCTTCGGATGCACCGTCAAACACGGGCGTAGCGAAGGTCGCACCGCCTTGCAGGTTGGCAGCCATTTCCAGAATCTGCTCATCGCTCAGTGCGGCGAGGTCTTCCTTGCGACCCGAACCGTTGTAGAGAGACTCCATGAATTGGCGCATTTCGGCCATCTTGGTCTCGGCTTGCAACATGTCTCCAATGCGCTGACCCAAGCCCTTGGCGGCCCAGCCCAGATGCACTTCGAGCACCTGCCCGACGTTCATCCGCGAAGGCACACCCAGGGGGTTGAGCACGATATCGCACGGTGTGCCGTCTGCCATGTAAGGCATGTCTTCGACCGGAACGATCTTGGACACCACGCCCTTGTTACCGTGGCGGCCGGCCATCTTGTCACCGGGCTGCAGGCGGCGCTTGACCGCAATGTAGACCTTGACCATCTTGAGCACGCCTGCGGGCAACTCGTCGCCCTGGGTGAGCTTTTTGCGCTTCTCTTCAAACGACAAGTCAAAGCTGTGGCGGGTTTGCTCCAGCGATGCCTTGATGCTTTCCAGTTGCGAAGCCACTGCGTCGTCGGCCGGGCGGATGTCGAACCAGTGGAACTTTTCCACCGAGTCAAGGTAAGCGCGGTCGATCTTGGTGCCCTTGGCCAGCTTTTGCGGGCCGCCGTTGGCTGCCTTGCCGTCGAGCAGCTTGGCGATACGGTCAAAAGCGTCCGCTTCCACAATGCGGATCTGGTCGTTCAGGTCAAGGCGGAAACGCTTCAACTCGTCATCAATGATCTGCTGGGCGCGCTTGTCGCGGGTGATGCCTTCGCGGGTGAACACCTGCACGTCGATGACGGTGCCGGAGCTGCCCTGGTCCACGCGCAGCGAGGTATCTTTCACGTCGCTGGCTTTTTCGCCGAAGATAGCGCGCAAGAGCTTTTCTTCGGGTGTGAGTGTGGTTTCACCTTTGGGGGTGACCTTGCCGACCAGCGTGTCGCCGGGCAGGACTTCGGCGCCCACATAGATGATGCCGGACTCGTCCAGACGGTTGAGCTGCTGCTCGCTCAGGTTGGGAATATCACGGGTGATTTCTTCCGCGCCCAGCTTGGTGTCACGCGCCATGACCACGAGTTCTTCGATATGGATCGAGGTGTAACGGTCTTCTGCCACCACGCGCTCGCTGATCAAAATCGAATCTTCGAAGTTGTAGCCGTTCCAGGGCATGAAAGCCACGAGCATGTTCTGGCCCAGGGCGAGTTCCCCCAGGTCGGTCGATGCACCGTCGGCAATCACGTCGCCACGATCGAGCTTGTCGCCCTTTTTGACGATGGGGCGCTGGTGGATGTTGGTGTTCTGGTTGGAACGCTGGTACTTGATCAGGTTGTAAATGTCCACGCCCACTTCGCCAGCTTGTGCCTCGGCGTCGTTCACGCGGATCACCACGCGGGTAGCGTCCACATAGTCCACGATACCGCCACGGGTGGCGGTCACCACGGTGCCGGAGTCAACCGCTGACACGCGCTCGATACCAGTGCCGACAAAGGCTTTTTCAGGACGCAGCACAGGCACGGCCTGGCGCTGCATGTTGGCGCCCATCAGCGCGCGGTTGGCGTCATCGTGCTCCAAAAACGGCACGAGCGACGCCGCCACCGACACGATCTGTGCGGGCGACACATCCATGTACTGCACGCGCTCGGCGCCGCACAGAATGGATTCGCCTTTTTCACGGGCCGACACCAGTTCGCCAGTCAACACGCCGTCTTTGTCCAAGACCGCATTGGCCTGGGCAATCACGTATTTGCCTTCTTCGATGGCCGACAAATAGTCGATGTCCATCGTGACCTTGCTGTTGGCCACGCGACGGTACGGGGTTTCAATGAAACCGTACTCGTTCAGGCGGGCATACAAAGCCAGCGAGTTGATCAGACCAATGTTTGGACCCTCAGGTGTTTCGATAGGACAGACGCGACCGTAGTGGGTCACGTGCACGTCACGCACTTCAAAGCCGGCACGCTCACGCGTCAAACCGCCCGGGCCAAGGGCCGAAACACGGCGCTTGTGGGTGATCTCGGACAAGGGGTTGGTCTGGTCCATGAACTGGGACAGCTGCGACGCACCGAAGAACTCTTTGAGCGCTGCGGAAATCGGCTTGCTGTTGATCAGGTCGTGGGGCATGAGCGGCTCTTGCTCGGCCTGGCCCAGACGCTCTTTCACGGCTTTCTCGATCCGTGCCAAACCGGTACGGTATTGGTTCTCGGCCAGCTCGCCCACACAACGCACGCGGCGGTTACCCAAGTGGTCAATATCGTCCACATCGCCACGGCCGTTGCGCAAGTCCACCAGGATCTTGACCACAGACAGGATGTCTTCGTTGGTCAGCACCATGGGGCCGGTCGACTCGGCGCGGCCCATTTTGGCGTTGAACTTCATGCGGCCCACGCGCGACAAGTCGTAGGTGTCTGGGTTGTAGAACAGGCGCTGGAACAGCGCTTGCACTGCGTCTTCGGTTGGCGGCTCGCCGGGGCGCATCATGCGGTAGATGGCCACGCGGGCAGCGAACTCGTCCACCGTCTCATCGGTGCGCAGGGTTTGCGAAATGTAGGCGCCTTGGTCCAACTCGTTGGTGTAAATACAAGCCAATTCGTTGATGCCCGAGGAACGCAGCTTTTTCAGCAGGGCTTCGGTCAACTCTTCGTTGGCCTTGGCCACGATTTCGCCAGTGTCGGCTTCGACGATGTTGCGTGCAACCACGCGGCCGATCAAGAAGTCTTCAGGCACGCTGATGTGCGTGGTGCCGGACTGCTCGAGCTCGCGGGTGTGGCGGGCGGTGACACGTTTGTCTTTGGCCACCACCACTTTGCCGGCCTTGTCGGTCAGGTCAAAACGGGCGACTTCACCGCGCAGGCGCTCGGCCACAAATTCCATTTGTGCGCCGCTGTCCATCAGGCGGAAGTTGTCGTTGACAAAGAAGTTTGCCAAGATCGATTCGTTGTTCAGGCCAATGGCCTTGAGCAAAATCGTGACCGGCATCTTGCGGCGGCGGTCCACACGGAAGTACAGCAGATCTTTAGGGTCGAACTCGAAGTCGAGCCAGGAACCGCGGTAAGGGATGATGCGTGCCGAAAACAGCAGCTTGCCCGAACTGTGGGTTTTGCCCTTGTCGTGCTCAAAAAACACGCCCGGCGAACGGTGCAATTGCGAGACGATCACACGCTCAGTGCCGTTGATGATGAAGGAGCCTTTGCCCGTCATCAAAGGCACTTCGCCCATGTAGACCTCTTGCTCTTTGACTTCCTTGACCACCTTGTTTTGGCTGGTCGAAGACTCGCGGTCATAAATGATCAGTTGCACTTTGGCGCGCACGGCAGACGCAAAGGTCAAACCACGGGTCTGGCACTCACGCACGTCAAAACCAGGCTTGGCCAGGTTGTACTCGAGGTACTTCATCTCGACAAAACCATTGTGCGAGACGATGGGGAATGCCGCTTCAAACGCCGCTTGCAAACCCTCTTGGGTGCGCTTTTTCGGGGCGACATCTGCCTGCAAGAAGGCGATGTACGCGTCTTTTTGCATTTGCAGCAAGTAAGGTATTTCGAGCACGCTATCGCGGTTACCGAAGTTTTTGCGAATTCGCTTGCGTTCTGTGTATGTATAAGCCATTAGATCTCCGGGCAAAGGCTGAGGATTCCTGGGGGTCCTGGGTGACTGGGTGTCTGTTCTTGGTGATTGGCCACTACCAACCATTGGCGGACGGTTGCGCATTGCACGCAACCCGAACCAAGGCATCTTCTGCAGTCGGGGTCAGAAGACACTTGAAAACCTGGCCCCGGGCTGGTTTACAGGTGTGCTCTGAAAGCACAAAAAGCTGGTCCGAAAACCAGCCTTCGTAAATCGGGGTGGGGCGTAGCGAGCGAGATGCAGTGTGTCGCGAGAAGCGCAACCGTACTGATGTACGGTGAGCATCACAGCGGCGCAATGCGCTCGCGCAGTAGCCCCGGACCGATTTACTTGAGTTCGACTTTGGCGCCGGCTTCTTCCAGCTTCTTCTTGGCGGCTTCAGCATCGGCCTTAGCCATGCCTTCTTTAACCGCTTTAGGAGCTGCGTCCACCAGATCTTTAGCTTCTTTCAAGCCCAGACCCGTGATTTCGCGAACCGCTTTAATCACCGACACCTTGTTCGCGCCGACTTCGGTCAACATCACGTTGAATTCGGTCTGCTCTTCAGCCACTGCTGCTGAAGCACCGCCGCCAGCAGCGGGTGCCGACATAGCGGCAGCGCTTACGCCAAATTTCTCTTCGATGGCTTTCACCAGGTCGTTGAGTTCCATGACCGTCATGCTGTCGAGCGCGGTCAGAAATGCGTCTTTATCGAATGCCATTTTTATTTCCTAACAATATTGGTTACTACAACAGAGGGGCTTAGGCCGCCACTGCTTCGGCCGGTGCGGCAACTGCCGCGCCTGCGCCACGCTGTTCCGCCACGGCGGCCAGCACACGGGCTGTACGCGAAATGGGGGATTGCATCAAGCCCAGCAACTGCGCCAACAACACTTCTTTCGAAGGGATGCTTGCCAATTGCTTCACGCCGTTCGCGTCCAAAGCCTTGCCACCGTACGCACCGGCACGAATCACCAACTTGTCGTTGGTTTTCGCGAACTCGGCAACCACTTTCGCGGCTGCAACTGCGTCGACGGAAAAGCTATAGATCAAGGGACCGGTCATCTGGTTGGACACGACGTCAAAGCCACTACCGGCAACAGCACGGCGAGCCAAGGTGTTTTTCAACACACTCAACGTCACCCCGCTGTTGCGCGCGGTAGTGCGCAACTTGGTCATGTCAGCAACCGTGATGCCGCGGTATTCCGCGATCACGAGCGTTTGAGCTTTAGCGGCGAGGCTGGTCACATCAGATATGAC
>CANCJD010000140.1 GCA_947378275.1 Comamonadaceae bacterium | reverse complement strand
ACTTGGGCGATTTCTTTGGTCGTGGTGGTGGGCTTGGAAGCTTTTTTCAGTTCGTCGATCAGGGCGTGAACCGCCTTGTCGATGCCGCGCTTCAAGTCCATGGGGTTCATGCCAGCGGCCACGTACTTCATGCCTTCGTGCACGATGGCCTGGGCCAGCACGGTTGCAGTGGTGGTGCCGTCGCCTGCGTTGTCAGACGTCTTGGAAGCAACTTCCTTGACCATCTGCGCGCCCATGTTTTGCAGCTTGTCTTTGAGTTCGATTTCCTTGGCCACGGACACACCGTCCTTGGTCACGGTAGGGGCGCCGAATGAGCGCTCCAAAACCACGTTGCGGCCCTTGGGGCCCAGGGTCACTTTGACCGCGTTGGCCAAAATGTTCACGCCTTCAACCATGCGTGCGCGGGCTTCGCCGCCGAAAATTACGTCTTTTGCTGCCATTTTTAACTCCTAAATTGATTGATCAGTTGAGGACAGAGCGACCGGGCGCTGCGCGCGTCGGTCGGTCTGTCCCGCAAAATTATTTGGCTTCGACAACCGCAAACAGGTCGTCTTCTTTCATGACCAACAGCTCATCGCCGTCAACCTTGACGGTCTGGCCGCTGTACTTGCCGAACAAGACGCGGTCGCCGACCTTGACGGTCAATGCTGCAACTTCGCCCTTGTCATTGCGCTTGCCTGGGCCTACGGCCAGGACTTCGCCTTGGTCGGGCTTTTCAGCAGCGTTATCAGGGATGTAGATGCCGGAGGCGGTTTTGGTTTCGCTTTCGACGCGTTTAACAATCACGCGGTCTGCCAATGGGCGCAGTTTCATGAGGAATCTCCTTGGGTTTGAAACAGATAAAAACCATGTACCCCAGACGGGGACACGGCACATCACTTGAGGAATCAGCGCTGTTAGCACTCAACTCCCACGAGTGCTAATGATAAGGGCATTTGGTGACAGTTCAAGGGCCTGGGCCTTCCAAATCCCGCGATGCAAAGCACAAACGGGGCGGGAAAACACAGAATTTGTTGAAAACGTCTGCCTTTGGCGGGGCAAACCCGGTGTCGCTGGCGTCGTGCATTGACCTATCATGGCCGCGCAAAAATTGCATGGTGCCTCTGCCACGCTATCGCAACACCTTTTGTCGGCCGCAAATGAGGGCACCGGCGTACACATTTCTAAGGATTTCCCAGCATGAACAGTTCATCGGCCACCCTCGCACACCGCCCACAGCAGGGCATTTGGCGCGCCATGTTTACCGACCCGCAGAGCCAGGCCTTTGGCCGTTGGGTGGGCATTATCAATTTCTGGATTTTCGTTTCCTGCCTGACACTGGCCCTGGAGACAGTAGAACCCTATGCCACCGAACATGCGCACTGGTTTCGCGTGGTCGAGTTGGTGGCGGTTGGCTTTTTTACCGCGGACTACCTGTCCAACCTTTACCTGGCCGCTAACCGGATCAAATATTTCTTTAGCTTTTGGGGCCTAGTGGACTTGATTTCCATTGTTCCCACATATTTGATGATCCTGAACCTCACCGCCTTGCAAGGCGGCAAGGTGTTGCGTCTGATGCGCGTGGTGCGGGTGCTGCGGGTTTTGAAAATGGCCAAGATGGCGGTGCAAAACATTTCGCAGTCCATTGCGTCGACCAATCCCATCGTCACCAACCTGCGGATTTACTTTATTGCCTTGTTTTCAGTGATGATGATTTCCAGCACCCTGATGTTCTACGTCGAAGGCGGCCTGTATTCGCCTGAACACATGGCGCAAGGTCAGGCGGCGCTCGATGCCCAGTTATTGATCACGCCCTTGCCCAAGGACGCCTTGCCGGCCGACGCCAAATTCACCCCGGTAGACCCGGTCAGCGGCAACCCGATTCCGGAAGACAAGCGCTTCTACACCTCGATTCCTGCGGCCATGTGGTGGTGCATCGTCACGCTCACCACCACGGGCTATGGCGACATGTTCCCGCTCACGTTCTGGGGCCGCGTCATTGGTGGCGCCACCATGTTGATGGGCTTGGTGTTGTTCGGGATCTTGATGAACATCGTGGGCAAGACCATCATGGTGGTCTTGTTTGGTGAACACCTGGACGACGCAGCCACGGCGGCGGCGCACAAACCCTCGCGCGACAACGTGGTGCATATGCTCACCGAACTCAAATTGCTTGATGCCAGTCAGGCGGCCGAACTGCAGTCGCTCAGTGCCCAAGAGTTCAAGGCGCGCATGCAGCGCGCGGCTGGCGGTTAAAAAGGCGCCGTCCAAGGGGACAAAGCCAAGCCCCCTTAATTTCCTGACCCTGCCTGCGCCAACTGCAGCGCCAAGCCGCTGGCGCGCTGCGAAGGCCGCGCAATAGCTGCCGCGAGCGCCCCGGGCTGCGCTTGTAGCAGCGTAAAGCGCTCGCGGGCGCGGGTGATGCCGGTGTAGACCAGCTCGCGCGTGAGCACGCGGGCGTCCGCGCCGGGCAGCACCAGGGCGGTGTGCAAAAACTCCGAGCCCTGGCATTTGTGCACCGTCATGGCAAACGCGGTTTCCACGTGTGGCAGGCGGCTGCTGGCCACGCTGCGCAGGTTGTCGCCGTCCAAAAAATACACGCGCAGCGCCGCCGCTGGGTCGAGTGCGGGCAGGGTGATGCCCACGTCGCCGTTGAACACACTCAGCGCGCTGTCGTTGCGCGTGACCATGGCCGGGCGGCCCACAAACCATTCGCCGCGCGCTTTCAAAAGCCCCGCCTCAGTCAGGGCAAGTTGGACCGCCAGGTTCAGGCTGCGCGTGCCCCAGTCGCCCTCGTGCACCGCGCACACCAGGCGAAAGCGGTCAAAGGCGCGCAAGACCGCCGTGGCCCAGGCGTTGTGCGCTTCCTTCGCTGCTTGCGCGTCAGCGCCAGATGCGCCGGGCCCGGCCTGTACGAGCCGCAGGTAGTCGGCGTAGCAGGCGGGTGCGTCCGGGCGGCCGTGCACCGCCAGGCGCAGCACAGCTTGGACCTTGTGTTCGGGGCTGGCGTGCAGCGTGCCTGCGGCGTCACTTGCGAACAAGGCCAGCGCGGCGGCGGCGTCCCCGGCGTTGACGGCGGTGGCCAGCTTGCCGATCTGGCCGCCAAAGCGCCGGCTATGGCGCAGCATGACGGTCTGTTGGGCGAGTGCGTCTGGCGCAGAACTCGTGGCCAAGAACTCCGGCGCCAGGCGGCAGCCGGTCAGCGCCTGGGCGTAACGGGCGGTGGCGGCGTCGTACTGGCCCGCACCCGCGTCCCGGCACAGATCGCCCAGCACCGCACCGGCTTCGACCGAGGCCAGTTGGTCTTTGTCGCCCAGCAAAATCAGCTTGGCGCCGCTGGGTAGCGCCTGCACCAAAGCCGCCATCATTTCCAGGTGCACCATGGACGCTTCGTCCACGATGACGATGTCTACGTCCAGTGGCGTGCTGGCGTTGAAGCGGAACTGGCGCGTGTCGGGCCGCGCGCCCAAGAGCGCGTGCAGCGTGCGTGCCGCGCCTATGCGCTGGGCAAAGGCGGCCAGGTTCAAGCCGGGGCTTTCCGTTGTTTGGCTTTCCCCCGTTGCGGCTTGTGTCGGGACGGGCCCCAGGCGCGCGCCCAGTTCTTGCAACGCGCTGTCAATCGACTGGCGCAGGCGTGCTGCCGCCTTGCCGGTGGGGGCGGCCAGGGCCACGCGCAGGCGCTGGGCTTGCGGCGCCATGGCAAACAAGAGCGCCAGCAGGCGCGCGGCGGTATAGGTTTTGCCGGTGCCGGGGCCGCCGGTAATGACGGTGAGGTCCGCGCGCAGGGCCACGGCGCAGGCCATTTTTTGCCAGTCCATGGTGTCGGCTGCGGCTGGGTCCTGAATCGCAATGGCAGCGCCGGGGGCCGCAAGCGAAGGGGTGGAAGCCATCACCTGCCCGCCTGCAGGGGAAGGGTCAAACAACCGGTCCAGCCACTGCCGGGCAGCGGCTTCGTCCACGGCGCTGTGCTGCGCCGCGCGCTGCCACAGGGCCTGCGCGAGTTGCTGCTCTTGCAGCCAGTAGCGGCGCAAATAAAGCAGGGGCGCGGCGGCGGTACCAGCCAGCACCAGCGGCTGGCCGTGGTCGCTTTGCGGGGGCTGGTTTTGGTGATCGTTGAACACCACGCGCACCAGGGTGCTGGCGCGCAGCGCCTCCAGCCAAAGCGCCACCGTTCCTGGCAACTCCATCCATACGGCTTGCAGCGCTGCGTGTGCTGCGGGCGGCCAGTCCAGCAAGGCTTGCGCGTCTTTCACCACCGGCGCCAATGGCAGGCAGGTGTGGCCGCGCCCCTCCATTTGCGCCAAGAGTGCGGCGCTGACCAGCAGCGTGGGGTTGGCGTCAGGTTCCAGCTCGGCCAGCAGCGCGGCCAGGGCGCTGTCCAGGCGGCGCAGCCAGCCTTGGTCGGCCCACAGGCGCAGGGTCGTGAGCAGCGCAGGCGTGGTCGAAGTGGCTTGCATGGCGGCGGCGGTGGGCGGGTTCATAAGGCTTCTGGCACCGGGGCCAGCATGTTTTCCAGGGCGTCCAGCAGCGCCAGGTCGGCGGGAATGCGGCAGACGCCGCGCTCGGGGCCGTGCACGCCGCGCAGGTACAGATAGACCGCGCCGCCGAGCTGGCGCGCCGGGTCATAGGCGCTGCCCAGGCGCGCTTGCAGCAGGCGGTGCAGCGCCAGCAGGTAGAGGCTGGCTTGCACGTCGTAGCGGTGTTCGGCCATGGACGCTTGCAGCGCGCTGTGGCTATAAGCAGCGTCGTCCGCGCCCAGGTGGTTGGACTTGTAGTCCAACACCCAGTAGCGGCCCTGGTGTTCAAACACCAGGTCGGCAAAGCCCATGAGCATGCCCTGGAGCTGCTGCTGCGCAAGCGCCGGGCGCGCCACACCGCCCAGCAGGTGCTGGCGGCACAGGGCGTCAATCTGCGCGGATTCCATGCGCTGGGCCACCAGCCAAAACTCCATTTCGGGCAGGGTGACATCGAGCTGGCACAAGGCGGCGCCCGGGCCCGGCAGCGGGCTTTGCACCACGTCGGTCAGCCAGGCCACCAGCGCGTCGGCCTGGGCGGCGTAGCCTGCGCGTTCGCAGCGTTTGCGCAGGCGTTCTTGCAGCGCGGGCTGCTCGGCCAGGGCGAATTGTTCGGTCGCCAGCCATTCGAGTTGGGCGTGCAAAAAGTTGCCGGTCTTGGCGCCACGGGTAAAGCTGTGGCAGACGCGCTCGGGCTGCGGCACGGGGGCCGCGTCGCCGAACAGGTCGGCGGTAGATCCAACGGGGCCCAGCGCCAAGGGCAGAGCTGCGGCAAGCAGCGGCGCCTCTGCGCCCTCGCGCTCGTCGCCTTCATCGTCTGCCGGGCGGCTCACCTGGATGGGCAATAGTTCGGACAGTGCGCCAGCCTCAGGGCTTAGGTTTTTGCTCATGCGCGAGAAGCTGCCAATGGTCCAGTCGCGTTCAAATTGCGCTGAATAGGGCGCGACATCGCGCAGGGCGGTGGGCGT
>CANCJD010000139.1 GCA_947378275.1 Comamonadaceae bacterium | reverse complement strand
TCGGCGTCGCACACCACCGTGGGCAGCAGCACGCCCAGGTCAATCAGGCGGTTGCGCCCGGTGCTGAGCATGGCCTCGTTGATGTCGGTGTGCACCACCTGGCCGGTTTTGCCGACTTTTTTGGAAAAAGCCAGGGCCAAATCCCCTGTCCCGCCCGCAATATCCAGGGCTTTTTGGCCTTCTTTCAAATCCGCCACCAGCAGGGTGTAGGCCTTCCAGGCGCGGTGCAGGCCGCCGGACATCAGGTCGTTCATCAGGTCGTACTTGGGTGCGACCGAATCGAACACGCCGCGCACATGGCGGGCTTTTTCGGTCTCATCGACCGACTGGAAACCGAAGTGGGTTTTGGACATGACTATGAATAAATGGAAGATTGGCGTTCAGTGGCTGGCGCAGCCGTGGCCTGCGGGCGCGGGCATGGGGCCGTCGCGGTCGCGCCCCGCCGCTTGCAGGCGCTGTTCGTACTGCTGCCACAGACTGGCTTCTTGCGAGCCCAGAAAATACAGGTAGTCCCAGGAAAAAATACCGCTGTCGTGGCCGTCCGAAAACGCCGGTTGTACCGCGTAGTTGCCAATCGGCTCCAAACCGGTGAGTTCGACCAGGCGCTTGCCGGTCTGCAGTACTTCCTGGCCTTCGCCATGGCCTTGCACTTCGGCAGAAGGCGAATACACCCGCATCAGCTCAAACGGAATGCGAAAACTCGCGCCGTCTGAAAAGCTGATTTCCAGCACGCGGGACTGGCTGTGGGCGGTGATCGCCTGCGGAGTGGGAGCGTCTTTTTTTAGGCCGGCCATGGTGTTTTTGGGGTCAGAGGTATTTTGAATCGGATTGTGCGCCAGCCCTAAACCAGCACCCGCTCGATGCCGCCGGCATTGGCAATTTGCACATATTCGGGCAGCCATTCCTTGCCCAGAATCTGGTTGGCCATTTCCACCACGATGTAGTCGGCCTCCAGCAAGCCGTTGTTCAGGTCGTTGCCGTAGCGGCTCAGGCCTTGCAGGCAGCTTGGGCAGCTGGTCAGGATTTTGGTCACGGTGGGCGCGCCCGGTGCGGCACCGGTCAGCACCGCCAGATCGGCCTCGCCCTGGCGCAACTCTTCTTCCTTGCGAAAGCGGATTTGCGTGGAAATATCAGGCCGGGTCACGCCCAGGGTGCCGGACTCGCCGCAGCAGCGCTCGTTTTTGAGCACCGCGTCGCCCACCAGGGCCTTGACGGTTTTCATCGGGTCTTGCAGCTTCATGGGGCTGTGGCAGGGGTCGTGGTACAGATAACCGGCACCTGCGCCGCCCTCGGGCACCAGGGTAATGCCCTTCTCCAGCAGATATTCGTGAATGTCGATGATGCGGCAGCCCGGGAATATCTTGTCGAACTCGTAGCCCTGCAACTGGTCGTAGCAGGTGCCGCAGCTCACCACCACCGTTTTGATGTCCAGGTAGTTCAGCGTATTGGCCACGCGGTGGAACAGCACCCGGTTGTCGGTGATGATTTTTTCCGCCTTGTCCGCCTGGCCGCTGCCGCGCTGGGGATAGCCACAGCACAAATAGCCTGGCGGCAGCACGGTTTGCACACCGGCGTGCCACAGCATGGCCTGCGTAGCCAAGCCCACCTGGCTGAACAGGCGCTCCGAGCCGCAGCCGGGAAAGTAAAACACCGCTTCCGCCTCGGACGTGGTGGTTTGCGGATTGCGAATGATGGGCACGTAATCCGCGTCTTCAATGTCCAAGAGCGCGCGGGCCGTCTTTTTGGGCAAGCCGCCGGGCATCTTTTTGTTGATGAAGTGGATGATCTGCTCTTTGAGGGGCGGCGCGCCCACCGAAGCCGGGGGCTTGGCGGTCTGCGCCTTGGCAAACACCCGCAGCACGTCATTGGCCAGGCGCTGCGCCTTGAAGCCCATACCCACCATGGCGGCGCGGGCAATCTTGATGGTCTCGGGGTTGGTGGCGTTCAAGAAGAACATGGCCGCCGCGTTGCCGGGGCGGAAGGTCTTTTGGCCCATCTTGCGCAGCAGGTTGCGCATGTTCATGGTCACGTCGCCAAAGTCGATCTTCACCGGGCAGGGGCTTTCGCACTTGTGGCACACGGTGCAATGGTCGGCCACGTCTTCGAACTCTTCCCAGTGGCGGATGCTGATGCCACGGCGGGTTTGTTCCTCGTACAAAAAGGCTTCGATCAGCAGCGAAGTGGCCAGAATCTTGTTGCGCGGGCTGTAGAGCAAATTGGCGCGCGGCACGTGGGTGGCGCACACCGGTTTGCACTTGCCGCAGCGCAGGCAGTCTTTGATGGAATCCGCAATGGCGCCAATGTCGCTCTGCTGCATGATGATGGACTCGTGGCCCATCAGACCGAAGGACGGCGTGTAGGCGTTCGTTAAATCAGCAAATATGACGCCCCCACGCTCCGCCGCTTCGCGGGTCGCTGCCCCCCATGGGGGCTGATTCGCCTCGGGGCGGCCCAGCGGCGAATCGTGGGCGGTAAGCGGCACCTCCACCGAGGGCTGGCGCATCAGCTTGCCCTTGTTGAAGCGCCCTTCCGGATCGACGCGCCCCTTGTAGTCGGTAAACGGCTTGAGTTCGGCGTCGCTCAAAAACTCCAGCTTGGTGATGCCAATGCCGTGCTCGCCCGAGATCACGCCGTCCAGACGGCGGGCCAGCGCCATGATGCGTTTGACCGCGCCGTGGGCGGCTTGCAGCATGTCGTAGTCGTCGCTGTTAACCGGAATATTGGTGTGCACATTGCCGTCACCGGCGTGCATGTGCAGCGCCACCCAGACGCGGCCTTTGAGCACGCGCTTGTGAATCGCGGTGCATTCCGCCAGGATGGCGGCAAACGCGCCGCCGGTAAAGATGCCTTGCAGGGGTTCGCGCAACTGCGCCTTCCAGCTTGCACGCAGGCTGTGGTCCTGCAACTGGGGGAACAAGGTGGCCACGTCGTCCAGCCAGCCTTGCCATTGGGCGCGCACCTCAGCCACCACGGCCACGGCCTGGGCCACGCGCTCTTGCAGCAGTTCGGCCGACGGAATGTCGATGGAGTCGTCCGCCTTGCCCATGGGCAGGTTGCCTTGGGCTAAAAACGCTTGCAGCGCGTCGCACAGCGCCAGCTTGTTTTGCAGGCTCAGCTCGATATTGATGTGCTCGATGCCGTCGGTGTATTCGGCCATGCGGGGCAGCGGAATCACCACGTCTTCGTTGATCTTGAAGGCGTTGGTGTGCTTGCTAATCGCCGCGGTCTTTTTGCGGTCCAGCCAAAACTTTTTGCGCGCCTCGGGGCTGATGGCGATAAAGCCTTCGCCGCTGCGCGAATTGGCGATGCGCACCACTTCAGAAGTGGCGCGCGCCACGGCGTCGGCGTCGTCCCCGGCAATGTCGCCAAACAGCGCCATTTTGGGCAGACCGCCGCGCTTGGACTTGGTGGCGTAACCCACGGCTTTCAGGTAGCGGTCGTCCAGATGCTCCAAGCCTGCCAGCACCACGCCCGAGCGCTTTTGCTCGGCGAACATGAAGTCCTTGATCTCCACAATGCTGGGCACCGCGTCGCGCGCGTGGCCAAAAAACTCCAGCACCACGGTGCGGGTGTGGGCTGGCATGCGGTGCAGCACCCAGCGTGCGCTGGTGATCAGGCCGTCGCAGCCTTCTTTCTGGATACCCGGGAGGCCACTCAGAAACTTGTCGGTCACGTCCTTGCCCAGGCCTTCTTTGCGGAAGGTCTTGCCGGGAATGTCCAGGCGCTCTGTGCGCAACTTGGTTTTGCCGTCGGCCTTGAAATACTGCAGCTCAAAGCTGGCCACATCAGCGTCATGGATCTTGCCCATGTTGTGGTTGATGCGGGTCACTTCCAGCCATTCGGCCTGCGGCGTGACCATGCGCCAGCTCGCCAGGTTGTCCAGCGCCGTGCCCCAAAGCACCGCTTTTTTTCCCCCGGCATTCATGGCGATGTTGCCGCCAATGCAGCTCGCTTCAGCCGAAGTGGGGTCCACCGCAAACACAAAACCGCCGCGCTCGGCGGCGTCGGCCACGCGCTGCGTGACCACACCGGCCTCCGACCAGACGGTGGCCACGTCAACGTCCAGCCCTGGCAGGCGCTTCATCTCGACTTCGGTCATGGATTCGAGCTTTTCGGTGTTGATCACCGCGCTCTTCCAGGTCAGCGGAATGGCGCCGCCCGTGTAGCCGGTGCCGCCCCCACGCGGAATGATGGTCAGACCCAAATCAATACAGCCCTTGACCAGACCGGCCATTTCTGCTTCGGAGTCGGGCGTGAGCACCACAAACGGGTATTCCACGCGCCAGTCGGTGGCGTCGGTCACGTGGCTGACGCGCGACAGGCCGTCAAACTTGATGTTGTCCTTGGCCGTGAGCTTATTCAGCAGTTTTTGCGACTTTTTGCGCAGCGCGGCCACTTCTTCAAAAGCGGCATTGAATGCCTGTACGGATTTGCGCGCGGCCACCAGCAGCTCGGCCACCATGGCGTCACGCTCGCGGTCGGCGTCGGGCGTGCGGCGTTTTTCAACTTCGGCCAGGCGGTGGTTCAGCGCATCGACCAGTTGGCCACGGCGCTTGGGGTTGTCCAGCAGGTCGTCCTGCAAATAGGGGTTGCGCTGCACCACCCAGATATCACCCAGCACCTCGTACAGCATGCGGGCGGAGCGGCCGGTGCGGCGCTCTTCGCGCAGGGCGTTGAGGGTTTCCCAGGCTTTTTGGCCCAAGAGGCGGATCACGATCTCGCGGTCGGAGAACGAGGTGTAGTTGTAGGGGATTTCGCGGATGCGCTCGTTGCCCGGGTGGCCGGGTTGGAGTGCGGGCAAGAGCTGGGCGAGGGAAGTAGGAGCGTTCATCAGGCGGTTTGGTAGCGGCGCGTCCGTTGCGTGGGTGCCACAGGGGGCGGTTGGTGATGGTACCGCAGTGCAGCATTCACAAGCGGTGCGTAAGGCGAAGCCTGCCGCCGGCTTTCCCCGGCTTGCGGTTAAATTCAGCCGCATGACCCCCAACGCTCCCACCGCCGCCACTGCTACCACCCGCCCTGCCCCCTGGCCCTACCCGCGCTGGATCGCCCACCGGGGCGCGGGCACGCTGGCGCCCGAGAACACGCTAGCCGCCTTTCGCCTAGGCGCGTCCCACGGCTACCGTATGTTTGAGTGCGACGTCAAACTCAGTAGCGACGGCGTGCCCTTTTTGCTGCACGACGACACGCTGGAGCGCACGGCGGACCTGTCCGCCCTGCCCCCGAACGCAGACCCGGTGGCGGGCCACCATCCTTGGCACGTGCTCTCGCAGCTCGACGCCGGGGCTTGGCACAGCGCCGCTTACGCGGGTGAACCGCTGCCCACCCTGGGCGCCATTGCCCGCTTTTGCATCGCCAATGGCTATTTCCTCAATATAGAGATCAAACCCACCATCGGCACCGAGCGCCACACCGGCGAAGTGGTGGCGCAGCACGCAGCGCAACTGTGGCAGGGTGTGGCGGTGCCGCCTTTGCTGACTTCGTTTGACATCGCAGCCCTGGAAGGCGCCTTGGCAACCCAGCCCGAGCTGCCGCGCGGCCTG
>CANCJD010000138.1 GCA_947378275.1 Comamonadaceae bacterium | reverse complement strand
AGCAGCGGGTAAATGCCGCGCGCCAGACCCAGCTTGCGCAACTGCGCAATCGACGCCAGCGCATGCCCGGTTTGCAGCAGCTTGAGCATTTCGTCAAACAGGCGGCTTTGCGGCACATCGGCCAAAAGCGGCAGGCATTTGGCAATGGGTGCGGCGGTTTTGGGGTCGAGCTTGAAGCCCAGCGCGCTGAGCTTGGCGCCAAAACGCACGGCGCGGATGATGCGCACCGGGTCTTCCCGGTAGCGCACTGCCGCGTCACCAATCATGCGCAGGGTGTGGTTTTTGGCGTCATTGAGACCCTGGTGGTAATCGACCACGATTTGCGTGGCCGGGTCGTAGTACATGGCGTTGATGGTGAAGTCGCGGCGAATGGCGTCTTCTTCTTGCGGGCCCCAGACGTTGTCGCGCAGCACGCGGCCGGTTGAATCCACGGCGTGTTTCATGCCCGCCAACTCGCTTTTGCTGGTTTTCTCGTTGCCCGCCACCTGTTCGGCAGCCGCGTTGTCCAGATAAGCGCGAAAGGTGGAGACTTCAATCACCTCGTGCTCGCGCCCGCGCCCGTAGACCACGTGCACGATGCGAAAGCGCCGCCCGATGATGAAAGCGCGGCGAAACAGGCCTTTGACCTGTTCGGGCGTGGCGTCGGTGGCCACGTCAAAGTCTTTGGGGCGCAGACCGAGCAGCAGGTCGCGCACGGCGCCGCCCACGATATAGGCCACAAAACCGGCCTCTTGCAGGGTGCGCACCACGTTGACGGCACGGTCGTCCACCAGGCTCACATCGATACCGTGGCTGCTCACGGGGACTTCGACCCGCTTTCCAAAGTTGGGTTTGCCTGCGCCTGTGGCGCTGCTGCCGGGCAGGCCGAGCAGTTTGCTGATGAATTTTTTGATCATATTTCCTTGTGGCGCATGCGCTGCGTTGGCAGCGTGCAAGCCCGGCGGAGCCAGGGACTGGCGCCTAGTTGAAGAGTTCGAGTATGCGCCATCCGCGCGCTTGGGCAATGGCGCGCAGGGGCTCGTCAGGGTTGGTGGCTACCGGCACATTGGCTTTTTCCAGGAGCGGCAGGTCGTTGATGGAGTCGGAATAGAAGGTGCTGTGCACATCGCCCCAGCCCAAGCCGCGCGCGGCCAGCCAGGCCTCGACGCGCAGCACCTTGCCTTCTCGGAAGCTCGGAATGCCGCGCACTTCGCCAGTAAACCAGCCGCTGCCGCCGGGCGCGGTATCGCGCTGCAGGTCCACCGCCATCAGCTCGTCAGCGCCCAGGGCCTGGGCAATAGGGCGGGTCACAAACTCGTTGGTGGCGGTAATGATGATCACGGTAGCGCCCGCGTCCTTGTGCTGCTGCACCAGTTCAAGCGCTTGCGGCTTGAGCGCAGGTTGCACCACGGTGCGCATGTAGTCGGCGTGGGCGGCCACACTCTGGGCCTCGCCCTGGCGCACAAAGGCGGCCGTGGCAAAGCGGGCGTATTCAAAAATATCCAGGGTACCGGCTTTGTACTGGGTATAAAAAGCGTCGTTCTGGCGGGTAAATTCCACCGGATCGGTCCAGCCCCGGGCGGCCGTGAACTGGCCCCAGGAATAGTCGGAATCGATCGGCAACAGAGTGTGGTCCAGGTCAAACAGGGCCAGCTTGGGTAAGGTCATGCGTTCTCCAGCATAGATTTCACAAGGGGAATGGTCAGGGCACGTTGGGTTTGCAAGGCGTAGCGGTCCAGGCCATCGAGCAACTGCATCAGGCTACCCAGGTCGCGGCTAAAGCGGCGCAGGGTGAAATCCATCACCTCGTCGCTTAACTCCAGGCCACGCGCGTCTGCCGCCTGGCGCAGCACGGCGCGGCTTTGCGCCTCGTCCAGCAATTGCAGCCCCAGCACATGGCCCCAGCCCAGGCGGGTGCGCAGGTCTTCGCGCAGCACCAGGTCTACCGGCGCCAAGCGACCCGCCGCCAGCACCGGGCGCTGCAGGGCATGGGCCTGCACAAACCAGCTAAAAGCGGTGTGTTGCAGCGCGTCGCCATACAAATGCACATCGTCCATCACCACGGCGGCCCAAGATTCGTCAAAGGCCACTGGCTCTTGGGTCTCGGCGTCCAGAAAGCCCACGCTGTGTCCCTGCGCGCGCAGGCCCGCCACGGCGGCTTGCAACAAATGGCTTTTGCCGCTGCCCTCGGGGCCCCAGACATAGGTGGGCGCGCCTTCAGGGCGCGCGGACAACCACTGCTGCAGGTGTGCCAGCGCCGCGGCGTTGGGTCCAGGAAAATAATTGTCCAGCGTGGGCGGGGTGCGCAGGCCGATGTCCAGGGCGATTTGCTGCATGGCGGCGTCAGGTGCCCCGGCGCGGGCCGCGGCCCTGGTACAAACCGCTGGCCAAATAGCCCGAGCGCACCCGACGCACTGCCACCAGAAGCACGGCGCTGACTGGCAAGGCCACCAAAATACCGACAAAGCCAAACAACTGGCCAAAAGCCAGCAAGGCAAAAATCACCGCCAGCGGGTGCAGGCCAATGCGCTCACCCACCAGGCGTGGCGTCAGGAAAAAGCTCTCCACCATCTGCCCCAGGCCATAAACCACGGCCACCATTACCACCGCCTGCGTGGCGCCGCCTGCGCCCGAAAACTCCAGCAAACCCGCCAGCAGCGCCAGCACCAGGCCCAGGCCATAGCCCAAATAAGGCACAAACACCGCCAAACCGGTAAAAGTGCCAATGGGCAGCGCCAGGTCAAGCCCAAACAGCGACAAGCCAAGACTGTAATAAACGGCCAGCACGCCCATCACCATCAACTGGCCGCGCAGGTATTCGCCCAACACCTGGTCAGATTCAGCCAAAAAACTGTCGGTGGCGGCGCGCAGGCGTGGCGGAATCAGCTCGCGCAGCGTGTGCATAAAGCGCTCCCAGTCCATCAGCAGGTAAAACAGCGCCACCGGAATCAGCACCACGTTGCCCAGCACCGCCATGGCGGCGCTGCCACCGAGCTTGACCGAGGCCATCACCGAGCCCAGCGTGTCCTCAAAATTAGCGTTCAGGTAGGTCATGACAAAGGACTTGATGCTGGGCAAGTCCACGCTCAACTTGATACCCATCTTGCGCAACATGGGTTGCAGCGTGGTGTTGAGTTTGTCCAGAAACACGGGCAACTGGTCGCGCATCAGGGGCAGCTCTTTGACCAAAATCGGCACAATCAGCAGCACCAGGCCAATCGCCAGCATCACAAACAACAGCTCCACCACCACCACAGCCAGCACCCGGGGCACGCGGCCCCCAATGGCTGCGTCCAGCCAGTCCACCAGCGGCGTGAGCGCGTAGGCCAGCACGCAGGCCACGATAAACGGCGCCATCACCGGGGCCAAAAACCACAACATCAGCAGGAAAATACCGGCAATGGCGGCCCAAGCGGCAAAACTTTTCTGCGAATCTGTCATGGGGCCTCCGTGGTGCTTCGGGGTGACCCCGTAAAATCTGTCCTGATTCTATCGAGCCGGTCCTGCACAGCAGCCCGGTGCCCCCTTTTCCAAGCCTCGACCCGCTGCGCTTGCGCACCCCCATTTTCATGACCTCTTCCCTGTCCCCTTCTTCCACTCCCTTGTCGTACAAAGCCGCTGGCGTGGACATCGACGCGGGCGACGCGCTGGTCGAACGCATCAAGCCCTTGGCTAAAAAGACCATGCGCGAAGGCGTGATGGCCGGCATTGGCGGCTTCGGCGCCCTGTTTGAAGTGCCCAAGCGCTACAAGGAGCCGGTGCTGGTCAGCGGCACCGACGGCGTGGGCACCAAGCTCAAGCTGGCGTTCGAGTGGAATATGCACGACACCGTGGGCATTGACCTGGTGGCCATGAGCGTCAACGACGTGTTGGTGCAAGGCGCCGAGCCGCTGTTCTTTTTGGACTACTTTGCCTGCGGCAAGCTGGACGTGGACACGGCTGCGGCTGTGATTGGCGGCATTGCCAAAGGCTGCGAACTCTCAGGCTGCGCCCTGATCGGCGGCGAAACGGCCGAAATGCCCGGCATGTATCCGGCAGGTGAATACGACCTGGCCGGTTTTGCCGTGGGTGCGGTAGAAAAATCCAAAATTTTGACCGGCGCTGATGTTAAGCCCGGCGACGTGGTGCTGGGCCTGGCCTCGCACGGCGTGCATTCCAATGGCTTTAGCCTGGTGCGCAAATGCATCGAACGTGCAGGCGACACATTGCCCGCCGTGCTGGACGGCAAGTCCTTCAAGCAAGCGCTGATGGAGCCCACGCGCCTGTACGTCAAAAACGTGCTCGCCGCCTTGGCCGCGCACCCGCACAGTGATGCGGCAGGCGGTATCAAAGCCCTGGCCCACATCACCGGCGGCGGCCTGCTCGAGAACATTCCCCGCGTGCTGCCTGAGGGCTGCGCCGCCGTGCTGACCAAAGGCAGCTGGCCGCAAACCGAGCTGTTCGCCTGGCTGCAAGCCACCGCCGGTATCGACGACATCGAGATGAACCGCACCTTTAACAACGGCATCGGTATGGTGGTGGTGGTAGATGCCGCTGCCGCAGCCGCCTGCGCCGCCACCCTGCGCGCCAGCGGCGAGCAGGTGTTTGAGATTGGCGTGATTGCCGCGCAAGGCGACGGTGCGGCGGTGCGGGTGGTGGGCTGACGGTTTGGGCGGCTGATTGCGACGGGTGCGTAGCCGACGTTAAGCGGCATGCGTGGCCCCAGCGTTACCATTGCCAGCATAAAAAAATACCTAGGAGCCCCGCATGGACACCGAAGAGCGCTTTGGCAGCTTTGCCGACTTTTATCCCTTTTATTTGGGCGAGCACGCCAACCGCGCATCACGGCGGCTGCACTTTGTGGGAACCACGATGGCGGCGCTGCTGCTCACGCTGGCGCTCACCGCGCAAATGCCCTGGCTGGTGCTGCTGGCGCTGGTGCAGGGTTATGCGTTTGCCTGGGTGGGGCATTTCTTTTTTGAGCACAACAAGCCTGCCACTTTCAAATACCCACGCTACAGCCTGATGGGCGACTGGCGCATGTGGTACGAGATGTTGACGGGCAAGATCAAGTTTTAGCCCGCACGTTTGGGGCGCTGCGGTTGCGCCCTAATCGAAGCGAAACTTCTTGTGGCAGGACTTGCAGCTACTGGTCACGTCCACCACGGCGGGCTTGATTTTTTCCAGGTCACCTGCTTGCGCGGCTTGGGCGAGCTGGGCGACTACCGCCTGGTATTGCTGCTGGGCGGCCTCAAACTCTGCAGCCTGTGACCACACTGCAGGTTTGGCGCGGGTGGGCGGGTAGTTGCCATCCGCCGTAAAGAAAGCCCAGGGATTGCCAGAGAGCTTTTGCAGCTCGTCCACATAGCCCACGAACTCTTGGCGGTTATACGGATTGCGCTCGTTAGCCACCAGGCCGATGGGTTCCAGGGCGCGGTTCATTTGCTTGAACAGGGCTTTGCGCTTGGTCAGCACTTGGTCAGGATGGGTGTCTTTGACTTCGCGCACACAGCCCGGCAGCGTAAAAGCCAAAGTCAGGCCCAAGGCCAGCCAGACGAGCCCCCGTGTGTGTTTCATGGTGCGGGCTTAGCAGGCGCCGCAGCACGGGCGCAGCGTATGGCGTCAGCGCCTGGCGCACGCAAGGTCAGCGTCTGGGTGTC
>CANCJD010000137.1 GCA_947378275.1 Comamonadaceae bacterium | reverse complement strand
CACCGCGCCTCCCGCCGGGCCCCAGCATGTGGCCATCATCATGGACGGCAACCGCCGCTGGGCCAGTGCGCGCGGCCTGCCCAAAGCGGTGGGCCACGGCGCCGGGTCTCGACGGGTGCGCGCCATCGTGCAGGCCTGCGGCGAACGCGGTATTTCGCATCTCACGCTCTTTGCCTTCAGTACCGAAAACTGGCGCCGTCCGCTCGATGAAGTCAGCAGCCTGATTGGCCTGCTCACGCTGTATTTGCAAAAAGAAATCGGCAACCTCAACGCCCAAGGCGTACGCCTGCGCGTGATCGGCGACACCTCGGGATTTGACCAGCGCGTGCAATCCCTGATCCGCGACGCCCAGGCCAGTACGGACCACAACCGCAGCATCACCCTGACGCTTGCGCTGAACTACGGCGGACGCTGGGACATGCTCCAAGCCGTCAAGGCCTGGCAGCTGGCGCATCCAGGTCAATCGGCCGAAACCATCAGCGAAGCCGCGCTCACACCCTACCTGCAAATGGCCGACGCCCCCGCGCCCGACCTGATGATCCGCACCGGCGGCGAGTCGCGCATGAGCAACTTCATGCTCTGGCAGATGGCCTATACCGAGCTGTATTTCACCGATTTGCTGTGGCCCGAATTCACACCCGAGGCGCTCGACCAGGCCATTGCCTGGTTTGCCCAGCGCGACCGGCGCTTTGGGGGTGAAAGCACGATTGCCACGGCGGCGATTCAATCCAAAGCGTCATAAAGCGCGGATACGATGGGCGCATGGGCTCAAATAATGGCCTAACCCTGATGCAGTAAAGAGCGGTACGAACGAACGCCGTTCCGTCCTTGTGCCTGCACCCCAAACCACCACAAGCGAGCGGCTACACTGCCAGCCCCTTACCCCGGAGACACCCCATGGAAGCCCATGAAGCATCAGAACTGATCGAAGAAACCGAAGGCAGCGACGGAAAAAACCGTACGGCGCTGACGATTTCCATCCTGGCCATGGTCTTGGCCATCGCCAGCTTGGGCGGCTCAAACGCGGGCAAGGACATCACGCAGGAAAACATCCTGGCGGCCAATAGCTACAGCTTCTACCAGGCTAAGTCGATCCGCCAGACTTCGCTCAAGATTGCCGCCACCGACCTCGAACTGCAGCTCTTGCGTGAACCCGCCATGCCCGCAGCAGCCAAGGAAGCGATGCAAAAGAAGGTGGATGAGTACAAAAAAACCATCGAGCGCTATGAGTCCGAGCCCGAGACCAAAGAGGGCAAAAAAGAGCTGCTGATGACGGCCAAGGAACACGAAGCGGTGCGCGACCACGCCATGCGCCAAGACCCCTGGTTTGACTATGCCGAAGGCGCGCTGCAAATCGCCATCGTGCTGCTGTCGGTGTCCATCGTGGCCGGACTGCCGCTGCTGTTTTGGGGCGGCGCGGCCTTGGGGGCGCTGGGTGCGCTGTCGGCCCTGAACGGATTTTTCCTGTTTTATTAGGCTGGTACGGCGTTCAGGCCTTGCGCAGCGGGGCCCCGCTGGCGGTGGCGGTGACCACCGCCTCAAAAAACACATTGCCATCAATGTCGTTGTTGACGCTGTTGTTGCGCTGGCTGTAGACCACCTCGGCCTGCGCCGCTCCTGCAGCCATGGCGCGCGCGTGGGCTTCGGCACCCGCCAACGCTTGCGCATGCGCCACCGCAGACGCCAAATCCCCAAAATCCACCGGCCCCTGCGCGGTAAACACCTTGAACACGCCGCGCGCGGGCTGGGTCAGCGTCAGGTGCACACGCTGCGACACCTGCCCGAGCACCGCACCTACGGCATTGGCCACCTCGGCAAAGGGCGGCAACTGCAACTCCACCCCCAAGGCCTGCGCCACGGCCGGGTAATAGCTTGAAGCGGGTGCGCCCACGCCCACCAGCGGCATGGACGGCGAAAACTGCAACTGGAACACCGCGCTGCCGCCCGCGCTCGGGGCATCGGGCGAAGCGCTGGCCAAGGCCGCTGCTTTGCCGCCGCCCAACGCCATGGCGGTAAGCAAGGCGGCCACCTTGCCGGCTGACGATTCGTTCATTTGCCCGGCGTCGTTCAGGCCGGCTTCGATCAGCTTTTGGCAAATCGTGTCCACCACTTTGGCCACCACGTCTTGCGCCGGGCCAATGGCGTCGCCCTGCTTCCAGGTGCCCAGGCCGTACATGTGGCGCATCTGGCGCGCCCAAATGCGTGCGGCAAACGTGGCCCCGGCGCTGCTCCAGTGGCTGGACAAGCCCAACACATGGGCAGCATCGCTGGGCGTAAAACCGCTGTAAATGGCCAGGCCCTTGCGCTCCAGGCGGGCAATGGCGCGGGCCAGGGCGCGGTTTTCCATATTGGCGCGCTCGAGGTCCACCGGGCCCTGGGCCAGGGTTTCCCAGGCGAAAAGCTCGTCGTCGTTCAAGCGCGCGAGCAGCGCGGCGTCCGCGTGCAGGCGCTGGGCAAAGCGCATCTGGCTGGCGTGCGGCGTCTCGTGCTGCTGGCGCTCCAGCGCCGCCAATACGTGCGGGTGCTGGTGGGCCAGCAGGCTCAAGGGCACCACGCGGCGCGGGCCAATGGTCAGGCCGTCTCCGCCGTGCAGGCGCACCTCGCTGTCGCCGCCCAGGCCCACGGCGTAGACCTTCACGGCCTCAACCATGGGGCGCCAGTTGCCGACCATGGCGCCGTCAAAGCTGAGTTCGGGCAGGCCGTTGCGCACCACGGCAATGTCGGTGGTGGTGCCGCCCATGTCGGCCACCACCGCGTTTTGCAGGCCACTCAGGGCGCAAGCGCCCAGCACGCTGGCCGCCGGGCCCGAGAGCACAGTGTTAACCGGGCGGCGCAAGGCGCTGGCCACGTTGATGAGCGAGCCGTCGCCCTGCACCACCATGAGTGGCGCGTCGATGGCGCGTGCGGCCAGGGTGCGCTGCACTGATTCAATGAGCGCCTTGACGTGAAAAATCATGCGGGCGTTGAGCGCCGCCGTGAGCGCCCGCCGGGGCGCGCCCAGGCTGGACGCCAGCTCGTGGCCGCAGGTCACTGGCACATCGCACATCTCTTGCACCCACTGGCGCAGTTGCACCTCGTGCTCCGGGTTGCGCACGCCAAAAGTGGCAGAAATGGCAAACGCGGACACCCGGCCCATGTGCTGGGTAATGGCCGCGCGTGAGGCGGCCTCGTCCAGCGCCTGGGTGGCAATGCCCCCGGCGTCGTGGCCACCGGGCAGACACACAATGCCTTCGTTGCCCAGCAAATCGACCAGGCCGCTGCTTTTGACCTGCAGCGCGTCGTAACCCGCCAGCAGCACGCACACGGGCGAGCCCTTGCCCTCGACCACCGAGTTGGTGGTCAACGTGGTGGACAAGGACACCAAAGAAACCTGGCCCAGCCAGGCTTGGGGCAACTGGTCCAGCGCCCCGGCAATGCCCTGGGCCAGGTCAAAGCGGGTGGTCAGGCTTTTGGCCGAGGCCACCACCTGGCGCTGCGCGTTGAGCAGCACCACGTCCGTGAACGTGCCGCCGGTGTCGATACCGAGGGAATAGGCCATGGGCTGCCTTAAAAAGAGGGGAAAGTGGACTGCGGGCGGGAGCAAGGCGGGGCGAGGCCCGCACCCCGCCTAGGCCGCACCAGCTTCGCAGAGCCAGCGGTACAGGTAGTCGGCAAAGCTGCGGCGCACCGTCAGCTCATAGTACGTGCCAGCAGCCAGGCACAAAAGCGTGGCTCCCGCCTTGGCCACATGGCTTTGCGCCACGGCGCCCGCGCCAAAAGCGCGCGGATGAAAGTCCAGCGGGCAGCCACGTGCCAGCAGATCAGCCGCGCCCGCGCCCTGCACCACCAGCGTCGTAAAGCCGTGGCCCACAGGTACCAAAGACACATGCTGGCCTGCCAGCGCGGCGCGCAAACTGGCCTCCATGGCCTCAGCCGCGCTGGGGTGCTGGTATTGCGCGCTGCTAGGCGGAAACTTCAAAACCCACTCATCGGGCCCAAGCCACAGCAATTGCCCGCCTGCGCCAACGCTGGCGGTATTGGCTGTGAGCGGCAAGGACAGACCGGTAGCGCTTTGCACGGCAGCCACAAAACTCGCGTCCGCCGCGTTGCCACGGATATTGAGCATGTCGGTAAACACCTGTTCACCCAGGGTGACGCTGGCGCCATCGACCGACAGCACGCGTTGGCCCAAACCGGTAAGCGCGGCCAGGGGGCTTTCCAAAACAACATTAGACATGGTGACGCTTTCCTTCGGGGTCGTAAAAGACCGGGCTGCAAATGGTGGCGGCGACGATGCGCCCGTCCACCAGCGGGATGTAAACCTTTTCGCCCATGCGCGACAAACCGCCGCGCACGACCGCCATGGCAATCGGGCGGCCGACGGTGGGGCTGAAGTAGCTCGACGTCACGTGCCCGACCATGGGCACTGGCAATGCGGGCAAGGTGGCGTTGCGGGTGATTTGCGAACCTTCGGGCAGCACGGTGGCGGCGTCGTCGGTCAGCAAGCCCACGAGCTGCTTGCGGTCGCTGCCTGCGGTGTCGCTGCGACTCAGCGAGCGGCGGCCCAAGAAGTCCTTGGTCTTGGAGACCATACCACCCATGCCCAGGTCGTACGGCGTGATCGAACCGTCGGTTTCCTGGCCGACGATGATGTAGCCCTTCTCCGCCCGCAACACGTGCATGGACTCGGTGCCATAGGGCGTGATGTCAAATTCAGCGCCTGCGGCCATCAACTCGCGCCACACGTGGGCGCCGGTGTGCGAGGGCACATTCACCTCAAACGACAACTCGCCCGAGAAGCTGATGCGCATGATGCGCGCCTTGACTCCAGCCACCGTGCCTTCGCGGTAGCTCATGAAGGGAAAGGCCTCGGGCGACAAATCCACGTCGCTGCACAGCTTTTGCACCACGGCACGGCTCTTGGGGCCGACCACTGCAAAGGTGGACCATTGCTCGGTGACCGTGGTCATGAACACCTTCATGTCGGGCCACTCGGTTTGCACCCAACGTTCCATCCAGCCCAGCACGCGCGCTGCGCCACCGGTAGTGGTGGTCATCAAAAAGCGCTCTTCGCCCAGGCGCACAGTCACGCCGTCGTCAAACACCATGCCGTTCTCATCGAGCATCAGGCCGTAGCGGGCTTTGCCAATCTCCAGCTTGAGCCAGGGGTTGGTGTACATCCAGTTGAGCAGCTTGGCCGCGTCCGGGCCCTGGATGTCGATCTTGCCCAGGGTGGACGCGTCCATGATGCCCACGCCATTGCGCACGGCCATCACTTCGCGGTTGACCGCCTGGTGCATGTCTTCGCCCGCCTTGGGGAAAAACCAAGGGCGCTTCCACTGGCCCACGTCCTCGAACGGGGCGCCTGCGGCCACGTGCTGGCGGTGCGGGCTGGTGTGGCGCGCGGGGTCAAACAGGTCGCCGCGCTCCAGCCCGGCAAACACGCCAAAGCTGATGGGCACGTAGTTGGGGCGGAAGGTGGTGGTGCCCACTTTGTCGATGGGTTTGTTCAGCGCGCGGGCGGCCAGCGCCATGCCGTTGATATTGCCCAGCTTGCCCTGGTCGGTGCCAAAGCCCATGGCGGTGTAGCGCTTGATGTGCTCGATCGACTCAAAGCCTTCGCGCACCGCCAGCTCAATGTCGCTGGCGCCCACGTCGTTTTG
>CANCJD010000136.1 GCA_947378275.1 Comamonadaceae bacterium | reverse complement strand
TTGTCCACCAGTTCGCGCACCACCGAGGCGGGCCGCTCCACCACTTCGCCCGCAGCAATCTGGCTGATCAGCGCGTCGGGCAGTTCACGGATGGGGCGGCGGGGGGGGAGGGTGGGGGCGTTCACAGCGGCATTCTAGGATGCGCCCCGACCCCAAACCCGGCCCGCGCGGCGCCCTAGCGCTAGGGCGCAAAATGGCCCCCATGAAAGCACCCCCCAGACTCCAGGCCCTCGTTGACGAAGGCCTGATCGACACCGTGGTGCGCCAGCTCATGAGCGGCAAAGAGGCCATGGTGTTTGTGGTGCGCTGCGGTGAAGAAACCCGCTGCGCCAAGATTTACAAAGAAGCCACCCACCGCAGCTTTCGCCAAGCGGTGGACTACACCGAAAACCGCAAGGTCAAAAACTCCCGCCAGGGCCGTGCCATGGCCAAGGGCAGCAAGTTTGGCCGCCAGGCGCAAGAGGCCGCCTGGCAAAGCGCAGAAGTGGACGCCTTGTACCGCCTGGCCGCAGCGGGCGTGCGCGTGCCCCAGCCTTACAACTTTTTCGAGGGTGTGCTGCTGATGGAGCTGGTGACCGACGCCCACGGCGACGCCGCCCCGCGCCTGAACGACGTGGCCTTTGCGCCCGAGCAGGCGCTGGCCCACCACGCCACCCTGATTACCGAAGTGGTGCGCATGCTGTGCGCGGGCGTGGTGCACGGCGATTTGTCGGAATTCAACATCTTGCTGGCGCATGTGAACGGGGTGGACACGCCGGTCATCATTGACCTGCCGCAGGCGGTGGACGCGGCGGGCAACAACCACGCCCAACGCATGCTGCTGCGCGATGTGCAAAATTTGCGCGACTTCTTTGGCCAGTTCGCCCCGGCGCTCCTGACCACCGACTTTGGGCCCGAGATCTGGAGCTTGTACCAGGCTGGTTTGCTGAGCAATGACACGCCCTTGACCGGCCAGTTTGCGCATGCCACCGCCGCAGTGGATGTGGGCGGCGTGCTGCGCGAAATTGACGACGCCCGCGCCGAAGACGCAGCGCGGCGCTTGCGCATGGCCGCGCCGGTTTAACCGATTTAGCGCTTGTAGCCTGCCTCGCGCTGCGCGCGCACCGCAAGGACAAACACGGTGTCGATGGCGGGTACGTAACGGTAAAGCGCCACGTAGCCCCGGCTGCCGCGCCCGATGACCAGTTCGCGGGTGCCGCCCGGCAAGGGGCGGCCGATCAAGGGGCTGTGCGTCAGGATGTCGATGGCGTCCACGATTTCACTTACCCGCTGCGCTGCGCTGCTGGCGTCGAATTGCGCGATGTGGTCAAAAAACCGGTCGAAGTCGTCCAGGACTTCTGGCGCCAGTTCAATACGACTCATTTTTTGTCGGTAGTCGGTGCAAAGGTTCCGGCTTCTGGCTTGTGTGCTGCGCCAGACGCGGCGCGCTGGCGCAAATAGGCTTTGGCGTCATCCCAACCGACGGTCTGCTGGGTGGCCAGCAGCGTTCCCCAACGCGCATCGGCCAGCGCCTGCAAGGCCAGGTCTTGCTCGGACTGGCCCACGGTTTGCGCAATCGCGTCAAGAATGAAGCCGTGCGCTGTCTTGCCCGCGCGCGCTGCCGCCTCGGCCATGCGCGCTTTGAGGTCGTCGTCCATGCGAATCGTGGTGGTGGACATGCTTGTCTTCCCAAAAAAATGCATCGTAGCACTTTTGTGCTACACATCTGAACCGGCGCGCTTACAGCAACTGGCGCTTGATCTTCTTGTCCCAAGTGCGCACCAGAATTTGTTTTTCGCCCTCGTAGGCTTCTAGGCGGCCGGTGATGTGCCAGTGGGTTGCGGTAGCGCTCATGGCGGAATAGGTTTCGGTGCGGGTGACCCAGTCGCCGCGTGCGGTTTCCATGGACCAGTGGCATTCCTGGCGGGCCGATAGCGGGTCGTTTGGCAAGATGCGGTAGCTCTCGCGGCCCCGGCCCCAGGTGGTGAGACCGTGCTCGGTGCTGGTGCTGCGGCCAAAGTCGTCCTCAATCGTCATGCGTCGCTCGCCGGTGGCCTGGTTGATGGTGACTTCGCGCTTGTTCCAGGGCTTGTCTATGGTTTTGAGCTTAACGGCGGGAGCACCTTCGGCCGGGGCGAACACCGGGGCTTTTTCGCCCCGCACTTTGGGCCGGGTGGGAATGTCGATAAAGCTCTTGCCCGTGTGCACCGTGAGTTGTACCGGCTTGGGCGCGGGCCAGATCAGTGGCCAATAGCTGGTGGACAGCGACACGCGCAGACGGTGGCCTTTGGGCACGTGGTAAGCCGTGTCGTCGAGCGGGATTTGTATCGTATAGCGCTGGCCGGGTTCTAGCGCCTGCGGGTGTTCGTGGCTGGCGCTGCCGTGCAAATGCGTGAGGTTGGCCACGGCGTAGCTCAGGCGCGAGACGCTGCCGTCGGGCCAGATGCTGTTCAGGCGCACCGCCACGTGCGCCACCGGCTGGTCCACGCTGAACTGCAGCGTGAGCACCGGGGCGCCCACCAGGTCAAAGCCGGTCTTAAGGGCGTCTGCGTCAAAGGTGAGCGAACCGGCATCGTCCTGGCGTTGATCGCCAGGAAACTCGGGGCCCATCCAGATGATGCAGTACTCGCCGCTGTCCGCGCCCGTGTGCTGGGGCGAGCTGATGGTCTGTTTGCCTGCGCGCGCCGCCTCTGGCGCCAGGCCTGCGCTATTGAGGTACAGGCGCTGCGTCTGGTTGCGGTCGCTGGGCCAGACCTGGTCGCTCACCCAGCGCCCGGGGATGTGGCTGATGCTCGCGCCCGGGCTCTGCAAGTCCATCACATAGGTGCGAAAGGCGGGGTCGTGTTCCACGCCGGTAGGGGCGTCTTTGAGGTAGCGGTCCCACCAGCGCAGCGCTTCTTGCAAAAAGCCGATGCGCGGTTCGGGCACCGCAAAGTGCGGGTATTTGTGCGCCCAGGGGCCAATAATGCCTTTGACCGGCGCCTTGATGCTGCCCACCAGGCGGGGCACGGCGTTGGTGTAGGCGTCGTTCCAGCCGCCCACGGCCAGCACGGCGGCCTTGATGGCGCCGATGTCTTCGCACACCGAACCACGTTTCCAATAGGCGTCGCGGTGCGGGTGCTGCAGCCAGTCGATGGCCAGCAGGGGCTCGGCCTCCAGGCGCTCCAGCCACATGGCGCGCCATTGGTCGCCCACCAAAGCCGGGTCTGGTGGACGCGACGAGTAGCCCAGCATGGTGGCCGACCAACCCAGGTTTTCACCCAGCAGGCAGCCGCCCTTGAAGTGGATGTCGTCGCTATAGCGGTCGTCGGTAGAGCACAGGGTGATCACCGCGTCCAGGCCCTTGGGCTGGCGCGCGGCCACTTGCAGGCCGTTAAAGCCGCCCCACGAAATGCCCATCATGCCCACGCGGCCGGTGCTCCAGGGCTGGGCGACCAGCCAGGCAATCACGTCATCGGCGTCTTGGAGTTCTTGTTCGCTGTATTCGTCGAGCATCAAGCCGTCGGAGTCGCCGTTGCCGCGCATGTCCACCCGCACGCAGGCGTAGCCGTGGCCGGCCAGGTAGGGGTGGGTCAGCGCGTCGCGCACCACGGTGCCGTCGCGCTTGCGGTAGGGCAGGTATTCCAGAATCACGGGCACCGGGTTTTGGGCGGCGTCGGTGGGCATCCACAGGCGGGCGGCGAGCCGGGTGCCGTCGGGCAGGGGGATGAAGAGGTTGGGCGTCTCTTTGACTTTGCGGGGGAAGGATTTCACAGTTTTCATGGTGTAGCTCCCAGCGGGCGTTTAACAGCAGGTGGTCAGGCTCGCAGTATGGCCCAAGTGCTTGGGCGAGAATGGGGGCGTTTTCGGGCGATCTGTCTCCATTTTTACTGTTCCTCATGCCTACCTCGCAGCCTGCTCCCGTTTCCCAAACGACCTCTTACCTTATTGGCGTAGACACCGGCGGCACCTACACCGACGCTGCCATCATCGAAGCCCAGGGCCACAAGGTCGTGGCGTCTGCCAAGTCGATTACCACCAAGGGCGACTTGGCCATTGGTGTCACGGGCGCCATTACGGACGCGATTGCCAAACTGCCCCAGGGCCTGGCGGCAAAGGACATTGCGCTGGTGTCGGTTTCCACCACCTTGGCTACCAATGCCGTGGTCGAAGGCCACGGCAGCGCCGTGGGCGTGGTGCTTATCGGTTTTGACGCTGCCATGGTGGAGCGCACCGGCATTGCCAAGGCGTTTCCGGGCATTCCGATTGCAGTCATTGACGGCGGCCATGACCACAACGGCGACGCCCGCATGCCGCTGGACGTGGAAGCCTTGGGCTCCGCGCTGGCCGCCATGGCGCCCAAGGTGGACGCGTTTGCCGTGGCCTCAGCGTTTGCGGTGCGCAATTCGGCCCATGAGCTGCAGGCGCGCGAATTGATCGTGGCTGCCACCGGCAAACCCGTCACCTTGTCTACCGAACTATCGTCTTCGCTGGACGCGCCGCGGCGGGCGCTGACTGCCACGCTCAACGCGCGGCTCATTGCCCGTGTGTCTGGCCTGATTGACGCGGTGGGCCGCGCCATGGCGCAGCTTGGCATCGTCTGCCCGCTAATGATCGTCAAGGGCGACGGCAGCCTGGCGTTGGCGCAAAGCGTGGCCACCCGGCCCATCGAGACCGTGCTCTCGGGCCCGGCGGCCAGTTTGGTGGGGGCGCAGTGGCTCTCGGGCCTGCAGAGTTTCATCATGTCCGACATGGGCGGCACCACCACCGATTTGGGCGTGCTGATCGACGGCCGGCCGCGCGTGAACGAAGAAGGCGCCGAAGTGGGCGGCTGGCGCACCATGGTGCGCGCCATCGACGTGCGCACCATTGGCCTGGGCGGCGACAGCGAAGTGGCGCTGGGCGCGGCGGGCAAGCTCAGCATCAATCCGCAGCGCATCGTGCCCGTGGCCTTGCTGGGTGCGCGCTACCCCCAAGTGCTTGCCATGCTGCAGGCCGACATGGCGGACGTGGACGGCGGCGGTGCCATGCACGGGCGCTTTGTGTTGCTGCCCTTCGGCGCAAAGGCGGGCATGCTGACCGCCGAATTGCCTCCGCGTGAGGCAGAAGTTTTGCGCTTGGTGACCGAGGCGCCGCAGCCGATGCGCAAACTTGCCACCTCGCTGCATGCGCAGCGCGCCATTGCTGCCCTGCAAAAAAAGGGGCTGGTGCAGGTGGCGGGATTTACGCCTTCTGACGCGGCCCATGTGCTTGATTTGCAGGCCAACTGGTCCAAACCCGCCGCCGTGCTGGCGGCGCAACTGGGATGCCGCCTGCGTGAAATGAAGTTGCCCACGCCCGAGCGCACTCAAGCCTATGCGCAATTGGTGTGGAGCGAAACCGTGCGCCTCACAGCCAAAGCCATCCTAGACACCGCCTGCGGCTTTACCCTGCCTGACGACAAGCTGGTCCAAGCCGTGTGCAGCGGCGCCAGCAGCGTGGGCCTCACGCAGGTCTGCCTGCGCCCCAGCGTTCCCGTGGTCGCGGTGGGTGGCCCGGTCAAGGTGTACTACGGCGAGGTCGGAAAGCGCCTGGGCTGCGAGATGGTGTTCCCCGAGTACTGCGACGTGGCCAACGCCGTGGGCGCGGCCACCGGCGTGGTGGCGCACGCGGTGCGGGTGGAAGTGCACGGCGACGGCAGCGGCGTGTTTCGCCTGCATTCCACCGTGGGCACGCAGCAGTTCA
>CANCJD010000135.1 GCA_947378275.1 Comamonadaceae bacterium | reverse complement strand
GTAATTCATCATGGCGCGTACACCGACTCCAGGCTGACAAAGCCTTTGACCTCAATCGGATTGCCCGAGGGGTCGAGAAAGAACATGGTCCACTGCTCGCCGCTTCGGCCTGCAAAGCGGATTTGCGGCTCCATCACAAATTCCACCTTGGCCGCTTGCAAGCGCTGCGCCAGCGCCTGCCAATCGGGCAGCGCCAGCACCAGGCCAAAGTGCGGCATGGGTACGAGCATGTCGCCCACGCGCCCGGTGCGCGTGGTGGCAAAAGGCGCACCCAGGTGCAGCGAGAGCTGGTGGCCAAAAAAGTCAAAGTCCACCCAGGTGGCGGTGCTGCGCCCCTCGGTGCAAGCCAAGACGTCACCGTAAAACTGGCGTGCGGCCTGCAAGTCGTGGACGTGGATGGCAAGGTGGAACAGGCTTTGCATGGGCGCAGGATAGCAGCCCCCTGCTGCCATAATCCATCCCCATGTCACCCTTGCACACCCTTCGCAACACCCCCTCACTGGCGCGCGCCGTGCTGCTGTGGTGGTGCCTGGCGCTGGGCTTGGCCGCCGCCGCGCCGCTGGCGCAGGCCCAGGGCAGTCGCATGGTGTGTTCGGCCTCGGGCATGGTCATGCTGGTGGACGCCGACACCGGCGCCCCCGCCAGCCAATCCGCCCATGGGCTGGACTGCGCGCTGTGCCTGTTTACCGGCGCGCCGCCGCCTGCCGCCCAAACCCCGCTTTTTTCTTCAATCGTTTCCCACGCAACGGCAGCCCCCGCAGGCCCCAGCGCGCTGGCCTGGCGCAGCGCAGCGCCGCCACCGGGGCGCGGGCCACCCACGCAGGCCTGAGCGCGCAGCGGGCCTCCCAACGGGGCTCCATGCGCGCGCGGGTGCGGCGCCGCGGCCCCGTCTGGGACTGGCGCCTGCCCACGTTCCCCCCCTTTTTGCGCCCCGCGCGCTGCCACGCAGCCCTGGGGTAAACCGAATGCCAGGGCTGCGCGTGCGCCGCCTGTTTGTTGAAGTACCTTATGAAATCTTCCTTCGCCTCTCTTGCCACCGCCTGCGCCTTGTGCCTGGGCAGCTCCAGTTTTGCCCACGTCGTGCTGCAAGACAGCGCTGCGGCCGCAGGCAGCAGCTACCGCGCCACCTTTCGCGTGGGCCACGGCTGCGACGAACAGGCCACCACAGCCCTGCGCATCACCATCCCGGTCGGCTTTAACGGCGCCCAGCCCATGCCCAAGGCCGGCTGGACGGTGAGCACCAAAGTGGGCGCTTTGGCCACCCCCTATGAGAGCCATGGCAAGAAATACACCGAGGGCGTGCTGGAAATCAGCTGGACTGCCAACGGGCCGGAGAACGCCTTACCCGCCGCCTATTACGACGAGTTTGTGCTGCGCGGCACCACGCCTGCCAAGCCCGGGGCCCTCTGGTTCAAAGTGCTGCAAAGCTGCGCCCAGGGCGCCAACGACTGGGCCGAAGTGCCCGCGAACGGCACCTCCACCAAGGGCCTGAAGTCGCCTGCGGCGCTGCTGGAGGTGCTCGACGTCCAGGCCGCTGGCGCCCACGCGCATTGACGTGTTGCCCCCATTTTTCTAACCCCTGTTCATTGGAGTTCCCATGAAAAACAAAGTTTCTACTGCCTTCGTTCTGGCCGCCGCCTTGTGGACGGGCCACGCCCTGGCCCAAAACGTGGAGGTCAAAGACGCCTGGGCCCGCGCCACGGTGCAAGGCCAAAAAGCCAGTGGTGCGTTTATGACGCTCACGGCCAAAGCCGACACCACACTGGTAGGCGTGGCCAGCAGCGTGGCCGGTGTGGCCCAAGTGCACGAGATGAAGATGGACGGCAACACCATGCAAATGCGCGCGCTGCCCGATGGCCTGCGCCTGAATGCGGGCAAACCGGTGGCGCTCAAACCCGGCAGCTTTCACCTGATGCTGATGGACCTGAAAGTGCCTTTGCAAAAAGACACCACCATCCCTGTCACTCTGCGCTTCAAAGACGCCAAGGGCGTGGAAAGCACGCTGGACCTGAAGGTGCCGGTGAGCACCAGCGCACCGGGCGGTGACGGTGGAGCACACATGCACATGCACGAAGCCCCGGCCAAGCCCTAAGGTTGCTTTGACCTGCGCCAGACGCAGGCCTGTTGTACCGCGACCGTTTGCCTGACCAGGCCCTGGGCCTGGCCGGCAGAAGTGCGCGCGCACGCCACCCCCAACACTGATTGCTTTCACCATGAACAAAACCCATCTCGCGCTGGTCCTGGCCATCGCGTTTCCCCTGTTTCCCTCTATCTCTTCGGCAGCCCAAAGCACGGCGGGCGACTCCGGTTTGGTAGCCGAGGCCGCACCCGTCAAATCCCTGGGTGTGGTCACCATTACCGGGGGTCGCCCCACCTCGCTGCCCACACAGATTCCCACCACGATTGAGGGTGTGTCGCGCACCCAAATCGAGCAAACCATCAACGCCACCGACAGCGAAGACGTGCTCAAGTACTTTCCCAGCCTGGTGGTGCGCCGGCGCTACATCGGCGACTACAACCACGCGGTGCTTTCAAGCCGCGCCTCGGGCACGGGTAATAGCGCGCGCTCGGCGGTGTATGCCGATGGCATTTTGCTGTCCAACTACCTGGGCAACGGCGCCACCTACGCGCCACGCTGGGGCATGGTCACACCGGAGGAAATCGAGCGCGCGGATGTGATGTACGGCCCGTTTTCCGCCGCCTACCCTGGCAACTCAGTCGGCGCCATCGTGGACTATGTGACGCGCATGCCCACGCAGTTGGAAGGCCACGCAAAAGTCGTGATCTCACAGCAAAACTTTGACCAGTACAACACCCACGAGACCGACAGCGCCAACCAGGCCAGCGCCTCGCTGGGCAGCAAAAGTGGTGACTGGGCTTGGTGGATCAGCCTGAACCGGACCGACAGCCAAGGCCAGCCTCTGGTGTTTGCCACCAAATCCATTTCTAGCACTGCGCCTGGCAGTAACCCCACGGCCACCGGCGCGGTCTACGGCTTGGACAAGACCAACACTCCCTGGACCATCTTGGGCACCAACACCCAGTACCACACGGTGCAAGACCACGCCAAGCTCAAGCTGGCCTATGACCTGTCACCCACGGTGCGGGCCAGCTATATGTTGGGCAACTGGAAAAACACCTCAGACGGTGCGCCCAAAAGCTATCTGAGCGACGTCGCTGGCGCCGCCATTTACAGCGGCAGCTACGCCATCAATGGCAAGACCTATTCCGCCACCAACCTGTTTAACGCCACCAAAGAAAACCTAGACCACTGGATGCATGGCCTGTCGGTCAAAAGCAATACCAAAAGCGAGTGGGACTGGGAACTGGCCGCCAGCATGGTGGACTACAGCACGGACTTGGCACGCCAGTCCGCCATCAATACGGCGGCCAACCTGAACGGCACCATGAGCAGCGGGGCCACAGCCAATACCGCCACCCTGACCGACCAAAAAGGCACGGGCTGGAACACGCTGGCCGCCAAAGGCACGTGGCGCCCGCAAGGCCTGCAGGGCGCGCACATCGTGGACTTTGGCATTGCGCAGGACAGCTATCAATTGCGCATCAATAAGACCAATCTGAGCCTTGCCGACAACTGGTTCACCAGCGGCGCGCAAAGCGGTGCGGCCGGCCTGAACGCCGATGTCGGTGGTCAAAGCAAGCTGCAAGGTATTTACGGTCAAGACGCTTGGGCTTTTGCTACCGGTTGGAAAACCGTGCTCGGGCTGCGTTTGGAAAACTGGAGCGCCTCAGACGGCTATGCCAAAAGTGTCGTCTCTGGCGCCATCCGAACCGACAGCTATGACGCACGCAACGAAACCTTTGCCTCGCCGAAAGCGGCACTGGCCTACCAGTGGTCAGAAGACACGGTGCTCAAAGGCTCGGTGGGCCGCGCCGTGCGCATGCCCACCGTCTCTGAACTCTATGGCGCCACCACCAAGTGCGCGGACATCGCCACCAAGACCATGGTCAGCGCCTGCCCCAGCGGCCAGACCTGGGCTAACGAGCCCAACTTGCGTCCCGAAAAATCGTGGACCAGCGAACTGACCTTGGAAAAAGACCTGGGCAACGGACTGCTGCGCTTGACCTATTTCAAAGAAGACGTGACCGATTCGCTGTACTCGCAGGCAGTGGGCACCAAGTCCGATGGCTCTATCGTCAACATGGTGCAAAACATTGACGCCATCAGCACGCAGGGCATTGAGATCGCCTTCCAGGGCGAGGCCGTTTTCACCCGCGGTCTGGACTTGTCAGGCAGCCTGACCTATGCCGACTCGCGCATCAAAGCCAACAGCTCCTATGTGGCCACGCCGGGCGACACCATCGACAAGTTGCAGCCGCGCGTACCGCAGTGGCGCGCCAGCGCCCTGGCCAATTACCACTGGGATGCGCAGCTCAGCACCTCGCTGGGCCTGCGCTACAGCGGCGACCAGTTCTCCACACTCAACAACGCCGACATCAACGGCTTTGCCTACACGGCCGCGAGCCGATTCACCGTACTGGACTTGCGCGCGCGCTACGCAATCCAACCCAAGCTGGCGGCGGCCTTTGGCATTGACAACCTGACCAACACCGAATACTGGAACTACCACCAATATCCGGGGCGCACACTGGTGGCGGAGCTAAAGTACAACTTTTAAGCAGTGCTCACCGGGGTCCGATTTCCACGCCAATCGCTTGAAAGGCGTGCCCGGCAATTGAAAGGCAAAGACCATGCGCGTGAAAAACATCCTGTCCGACATCACCCTGGTCATCGCCGACCTGGAAGTGCATCTCAACGGCGAGCTGCGCAGCAGCCCCACGCTGTGCGCGCTCTTGCCCGCCAATGGCAGCCAGGGCGCGCGCGTGGTGCCGCTGAACACGCCGGACGGGCGGCCGATTTTGCTGAATATGGGCAATGCGATTGCGCTGAATGAGGAGCCGCTGCAGACCTGAAGCGCGTCTTTAACGCGCCCGCTTCGCACGCGTCGGTACTGCTATCCGGCGGCAGCTACAAACACCGCATCCAACTCCGCCATCCACGCCGCCTTTTGCGCGTCGCTGGCAAAGCTGGCCTCAAAGCTGTTGCGCGCCAGCTGCCAGGCGTCTTGCACGGTGAGTGCGGGCAAGGCGGCAAAGGCGGCTTCAAAATTGGCCAGCAGGTAGCCGCCAAAGTAGGCCGGGTCATCGGAGTTAAGGGTGATGCACAGGCCGGCGTGCAAGAGCGTGGCCAGGTTGTGTTCGGCCATGGTGCCAAACACGCAGAGCTTGGTGTTGGACAGCGGGCACACGGTAAGCGGCATGCGGCTTTTCGCTAAGCGCGCCACCAGCGCCGGGTCTTCGCTGCAGCGCACGCCGTGGTCGATGCGTTCTACCTGCAGCACGTCGAGTGCGCTGGTGATGTACGCAGGCGGACCTTCTTCACCCGCGTGCGCCACCACGTGCAGGCCCAGGGTGCGACACTGCGCAAACACGGTGGCAAACTTTTCTGGCGGATTGCCGCGTTCGCCCGAGTCCAGGCCCACGCCGACAAAGTGCGCTCGGTAGGGCAAGGCGGCTTGCAGGGTGTCGATGGCAGACGCCTCGGACAAATGGCGCAAGAAGCACAAAATCAGGCTGGCGCTGATGCCAAACCGGACTTGCGCATCCGCACATGCGCGCGCGAGCCCGCCAATCACCGCGCCCATGGGCACGCCACGTTCGG
>CANCJD010000134.1 GCA_947378275.1 Comamonadaceae bacterium | reverse complement strand
ATGAACTGGGTCGCCATCAGCGGCGGCATGGACGCACCCAATATTTACAACCTGGCCAATTTTTTGCGCGCCATTCCTGACGGCTCCATGCTCACGGTAGAAAGCTCCATGCGCAACGTGTTACCCATCAACATGATGGGTATTGCCATGGGTTTGCATGTGCGCTGCGGCATTGAAGACAACCTGTGGACGCAAGACCACCAGTCCAAAATGAGCACCGTGCGCCAGATTGAGCAGTTGGTGCGTATCTCACGCGAATTTGGTCGTCCCATTGCCACCGGCAAAGAGGCGCGCAAGATCTGCAAGATTGGCGTTTTTTACGACACCACAGAAGAAACCCTGGCCCACAACGGCTTTGCCCCCAACCCCAAATCCGGGCACCAAGGTTATTTGCGCAAGGTGGCCTGACACCATGGCAAAAGCAATTCGTTTTTATGAAACCGGCGGCCCCGAGGTCTTGCGCCTGGAAACCGTCGAAGTGGGCGCGCCCGGTCCCGGCCAGGCGCGCGTGCGCCACACGGGCATCGCGGTCAACTTCATTGACATCTATGTACGCACCGGCCGCTACCCGGCGCCTCTGCCCAGCGGCTTGGGGTCGGACGCCGTGGGCGTGGTCGAAGCGGTGGGCGAAGGCGTGGACGAGGTCGTGGTGGGCGACCGCGTGGGCTACCTGATTGGCCCGCAAGGCGCGTATTCCGATGTGCGCCTGATGCCCGCTGCCGTGCTCATCAAACTGCCTGACGGCATCTCCGACAGCACTGCCGCGACCCTGATGATGAAGGGCATGACGGCGCAATACCTGTTTCGCCAGGTGTTCCCCCTCAAAGGCGGCGAAACCATCCTCTACCACGCCGCCGCCGGTGGCGTGGGCCTGATCGCCTGCCAATGGGCCCGCGCTCTGGGCGTGACCATGATTGGCACCGTCAGCACCGACGAAAAAGCGGCGCTGGCCAAGGCCAACGGCTGCACCCATACCATCGTCACTGCGCGTGAGGACATCGCAGAACGGGTGAAAGAAATCACCGGCGGCAAGGGCGTGCCGGTGGTGTTTGATTCGGTGGGCAAAGACACGCTCGACGCATCGCTCAACTGCCTGCAGGCCCGCGGCACGCTGGTCAGCAACGGCACGTCGTCGGGTCCGGTGGTGATCGACACCATGCAACTGGCGGCCAAGGGCTCGTTGTGGCTAACCCGTCCGGCCATGGTGCACTACATCATGCCGCGCGCGCACATGCTGGACATGGCGCAAGAGGTGTTTGACATGGTGCTGGCAGGCAAGATCAAAAGCGAAGCATCGCAAACTTTTGCCCTGGAAGACGCGGCCGATGCGCACCGCGCGCTGGAGTCGCGCAAAACGGTGGGCGCCACCGTTTTGCGGCCCTGACCGTAACTCCGCGGCCAGGGCGCCGCCCGCAAACCCACCTTCGCAATGAAGCAAGTCATCCTTTTGGACAAACCGCAAGCTTGGGGGCGGTGGTGATCAAGTGCAGGGACATCAAGCTACACCTAAGGTGTTGTCTCTAACGAATGCAATGGCATGTGGTAGGCGCCTAACCCCTCGCGCGCTGGGGGCCCAACCTCAGCGCAAGATGCAAGGCTGAAGCACAAACCAGTCCGGCAACCGTTCCAGTGAAATGCGCATAGTTGGCCACCACAAAACCAGGTGCATCAGGCAATGGCAGCGCCGGCACATCTCGGCCCAGCAATGGCACTTCAAACGCCAGCTTAATGGCCAAACCCACCAACACCGCCGCGCCCACCAAGCGACGCCGTGTCGGACCCTGCCACACCAAAGCCCAAGCGCCGATTGCCACGCCCGCATGTAGCAAACCCGACAAACCACCGTAGCGCGGCAACGACGGCGTCGTCGCCAACAGCAGCTGCGCCAGCGGCCACGCCAGCAGCCAGGCCAAAGTTTGTCGCGCGCCCACACCCACCGCGTTGCCCCAGGCCACTAGCGCCGCGCAAGCCAGTAGGTTCAGCAGCAGGTGAGCGCCACTCCAGTGCACCAGCGCAGCCGTCCACAAGCGCCAAGGCTGCGACTGCCACAGGCCGGGCTGCCAATCCAACAAACCCATGCGCGGCGCTTGCACCCAGGCGCCCGCATTCCGCTGGCTCAGCCAAAGACCCCACGACAACAGCGCCCAGGCCAAAATAAGCCACGTCCACGACGACAGCAAAGACCGCTTACCCCAAAGCAGCCGCAGCAAACGCGGCATCGCCATCAATGCACCGAGCGCCGGACCGCGCTGCGCTGCCGCCAGAGAACGAGACAGGCCAACATCAGCGCAGCCACCCAGCAGGCACTTACGCTGCCGCCGCCCGACGAAGCCACAGGCGCGGCGACTGCGGTTTGCCCAGACAAGGTTTGGATTGTGGTGTTGGTATAGCCACTGCTGTCGGTCACGCGCAGTTGCACGTCCACCGACCCGGTGTCACCCACAAACACCACGGTGGCAGTGGCCGCCGTCGTGCTGCCGGAGAAAGAGGCAAATTGCTGGCCGCTCAGCAGCGTCCATTGGTAGGACACCAGGGTTCGGCCGCCCGAAGCAAAAGACGCAGCGGCGCTGAGAAAAATACTTTTGGACGACAGCAGCACGGATGTGTCCACCGCAATGCGTGCCGTAGGCGCCGGGTTGACCCAGGCCACTGCGGCTGCCGCATCCAGCATGCCCGCGCCGCAGGTGCTCGTAGTGCAATAACACTCGTCTTGCGCCGAGTTACTCGGGGCCTGGCACTGCAGGACCCCTGCCTCTGCGCCACTGACGGGAAAAGTGCGCGCCGTGGACTGCAAGGCGGTGCGGATGTCGGCAGGGCTTAGATTTGCATTGACTGACAGCATCAAGCCCACGACGCCGCTGACCTGTGGGGCAGAAAAGCTGGTCCCGACCGAGGCATCTGCGCCGCCGCTGGTGTAGGTGCTGGTGGTCGGGACGGTCGAGCCCGCATTGCTGGTGGTAACGATGGGGTAAAGACATTCGCCCGTCAGATTGACGCAGTTGCCGCCCGGCGCCGATATCGCCACCTCAGAGCCCATGCTCGAAAAACCCACTTTGGTACCGATATGGCGCAGCGCCGCCACGGCCAGTGCACCGGGGCAATTGGCGGGCGAGTCGGTGGCCAGCCCGGCTTCATTGCCCGCGGCCACCACCACCGTCACACCGGCGTTATTGAGTTCCTGCATGGCTTCCAAATAGGCTTGTCCGCAAACACCTGTGCTGCCCAAGCTCAGGTTAATGACCTTGGCCGGATGCGCGTTGACCACGGGAGTGCTCCCGCCGACATTGGTCGTCAGACCCGCGGCCCAGCGCATGGCGGCGATGATGTCCGAGTCGGTGCCGCCACACGCCCCCAAGACGCGTACCGGCAACACCTTCACATCGCGCCCGGTACCGACGATTCCCAGGCCGTTATTGGTAGCCGCCCCCACAATGCCCGCCACCTGGGTTCCGTGCCAGCTACTGTCCGTCGCCGCCTGGCCGGAGCCACATTGATTCCTGCGCGTGAAATCCCCCGGATCACTGGCGTCGGCGTCGCGCGCTGTGCCGTCATTGGAAGTGGCGCTGTCAGAGACAAAGTCGTAGCCTGTGTGAAGCTTGCCAGCCAAGTCTGGATGTTCGTAGCGAACTCCCGTGTCAAGAACAGCTACCGTAACCCCGGGCGAACCCGTGCTGATGTTCCAGGCTCCCAGCGCGTTGATCGCAGACACCAGCGTGGCGTCCGGTGCGCGCAAATACCACTGGCCTGCGGCGGGCGAGACACCCGCTTGCCCTGCGGCGAAATAGGGGTCGTTCGGGGCGGATCGGATATAGCGGCGCTGGTCCACCACGGCCCACTCCACATCCGGCTGGCTAGACAGGCGCCGGGCCAATTGTGCAGAGGAGAGCCCCGCACCCTTGACAAGCTGGGTGTGCTTTCCTAGTACCCGCCCATCCGACAAAGGCATGTTCAGGCGCGCCGCCAATGTGGCTGCATGCTGGGGCTCCGTCAACAAAGGTTGGCCGCCGCGCCCAGCGAGCGCCCTGCGCAAGCCACTGTCAGCGCGAAATTTGACAATCACGCGGGCGTTTGACGGATCTTCGGTGTCTTGGCGCTGCGGCCTCTGCGGCGTGCGCTCTTGCGCCCAAGCCATACCCGTAGTGGCGGCGACCAGCCACAGGGTCAGCCATGCCAAGACGCACCGGAAAATATCCTGCCGTATCGAAATTCTCATTGTTTGGAACGCACACACTGCCCGCTACAAAGCATTGCGAGTGCCAAAAATGTAACTTAAATCCATTAAAAAACAAAAAAATCGTTCTTAAAAACCGATTTCAGAATACAAATTGCCAATACCCACCAATATATTGACAAGCAATACTCACTTCGGTTCCTCAAACACCAAGCGACTGCCCCAGCACCCAAGCGGTGCAGCGCCAATTTCAGCCCGCCGCCTTGAAATTGCTAGACTCCCCGCGATGCTCGATGCCGCTTCCCCGCACACCCCCATGATGGCCCAGTACCTGGGCCTCAAAGCGGACTATCCCGAGACCCTGCTGTTCTACCGCATGGGCGACTTTTACGAGATGTTTTTCGGCGATGCCGAAAAAGCCGCCCGCCTGCTGGACATCACCCTCACCCACCGGGGAACCAGTGCGGGCCAGCCGATTCCCATGGCTGGCGTGCCGTTTCATGCCATGGAAGGCTATTTGGCCAAACTGATACGCCAAGGCGAATCGGTGGCCATTTGCGAACAAGTGGGCGAAGTGGGCGGCAAAGGGCCGGTCGAGCGTAAGGTGGTGCGCGTAGTGACGCCCGGCACGCTGACCGACGCCGAACTGCTAAACGAAAAATCCGAGTCGCTGCTACTGGCCGTGCACCAGGGCGCGCGCAACCGCTGCGGCCTGGCCTGGCTCAGCGTCACCCAGGGCGTGGTGCATCTGGGTGAATGCGCCACCGACGAAGTGTCCGACTGGGTGGGGCGCCTCTCGCCCAGCGAACTGATTTATAGCGCGGGCGCCAGCAACGCCTTTGAAGACCGGCTCAAGCGCCTGCGCCATGGCACCGCCCTGTCGCTCACCGCGCGGCCCGAGTGGCAGTTTGACGGCGCGCTGGGCGAGCGCAAGTTGCAAGAAGTCTTGCAAGCCGCCACCCTGGCCAGCTGGAACGCCCAAGACCTGCCGCTGGCCCACGCCGCAGCCGCCGCTCTCTTGGGCTACGCCGAACATACGCAAGGGCGGGCGCTGGCGCACATCAGTGGTCTGGAAGTGCAGCGCAATGGCGAACTCATCGACTTGCCGCCCAGCACCCGGCGCAACCTGGAAATCGTGCAAACCCTGCGCGGCGAAGACTCGCCCACGCTGTTCTCATTGCTTGACACGTGTATGACCGGCATGGGCAGCCGACAGCTCAAAAACTGGCTGCTGCAACCCCGGCGCGACCGCCGCCAGGCCAAAGAGCGCCTGCAAGCCTTGGCCGCCCTGCGCGCAGACACCCGCCATAGCACCACGCTGGCCGCCACCCTGCGCGCGCAGGTCAAGGGCAGCGCCGATGTGGAACGCATCACCGCGCGCCTGAGCCTGCGCCAGGTGCGCCCGCGCGAGCTGGTGGGTTTGGTGCAAACGCTTGCGCGCAGCGAGGCGCTGGCCCATGCGCTGGCCGGTTTTCAGGCCGACCAGGAATCAATCACTGGCCTGGGCGCTGCCGGCACCTTGTTGGAACGCATTGGCACCGATCTGCTGCCGCCTAATGATTGCGCCGCCCTGCTGCTGCGCGCC
>CANCJD010000133.1 GCA_947378275.1 Comamonadaceae bacterium | reverse complement strand
GCCTCGCACCCGGCGTGGCCGCCGCCGACGACGATGACGTCAAACTGTTGGGGATAAAGCATGGCGGGCACTCAATTCAGGGGGAGGAGGGCGATTTTACCGGCGCGGCCTCAACCACACCCAAGAGACGCGCGCGGGACATTTACTAGTCTTTCCCCTAGGTGTCTTGGCACCCATGCTGGGGTAGAGTGATTGGCAACATTACACCGGAGTTCGCACATGTCCAGCCCATCCCTCAAAGACCAGGTCAGTCCCGAAGAGTGGCAGTTGCGGGTCGATCTGGCCGCCTGCTACCGCCTGGTGGCCGCCTATGGCTGGAGCGATTTGATCTTCACCCACATCAGCGCACGCATTCCCGGACCCGAGCACCAGTTCCTGATCAATCCCTACGGGCTGCTGTTTGAAGAAATCACCGCCAGCAACCTGATCAAGATCGACCAGGCAGGCAACAAACTGAGCGTTTCAGAGCATCCAGTCAACCCGGCCGGCTTCGTCATCCACAGCGCTGTGCACGCGGTGCGCGAAGACGCCGCCTGCGTCTTGCACACCCACACCCGCGCTGGCGTCGCGGTAAGTGCCCAGGCCTGCGGCGTGCTGCCGATCAGCCAGCAATCGACCTTTGTACTGGCTTCACTGGGCTACCACACCTATGAGGGCGTGGCACTGCGCGACGACGAAAAGCCCCGCCTACAAGCCGACCTGGGCCAAGCCAACCACCTGGTGCTGCGCAACCATGGCCTCTTGGTGGTGGGCAGCAGCATTGCCGAGGCGTTTTTGCTGATGTACAACTTTGAATCGACCTGCCAAATCCAGCTCGCCGCGCAAGCGGGTGGAACATTGACGGAAGTGGATCCACGCATCATTGACGGCGTGGGCCATGCCATGCGCACCCAGACCAGCGGCCTGGGCGGCAACTTTGCCTGGCCAGCCATGCTGCGCAAACTCGACCGCATGGGCAGCGACTACCGCAGCTAAACATACACCCGTGTTTGGATTAAACACCCCACGTTTCACACCCCTAAAGGCAGCACCATGAACACCAGCACGACCCCAGCGGCACAAACCTTTGATTACATCGTGGTGGGCGGCGGCGCCGCCGGCTGCGTAGTGGCCAGCCGCCTAAGCGAAGACCCCAAAGTGCGCGTCTGCCTTTTAGAGGCTGGCGGCCCCGACAACTCGGTGCTCATCCACGCGCCCATGGGCTTTGCGGTCAGCGCGCCGCTCAAAATCCACAACTGGAGTTACGAGACCGTACCCCAGCCGGGCTTCAACGGCCGGCGTGGCTACCAGCCGCGCGGCAAGGTGATGGGCGGCAGCACGTCGATTAACGCCATGGTCTACACCCGCGGCCACCGTGACGACTACGACCACTGGGCCAGCCTGGGCAACCCCGGCTGGAGTTTTGACGAAGTATTGCCTCTGTTCAAACGCTCAGAACACAACCACTGCTTTGGCGCCACTGCGTACCGCGGCGCCGACGGCCCGCTGCAAGTGAGCTACCTGCGCAGCCCCAGCCCCCTGAACGAAGTTTTTTTGCAAGCCTGCGAACAAACCGGCCTGCCGCGCACCCCCGACTACAACGGCGAAGAGCAACTTGGCTGCGGCCCCACCCAGGCCATGCAAGCCGATGGGGAACGCTGTAGCGCCGCCAAGGCCTTTATTACGCCCTACCTCGGGCGCAGCAACCTGACCGTCATCACCCAGGCCCACACCGAGCGCGTGCTGATGGACGGCAAACGCGCCACCGGCGTGCAATACCTCCACAACGGCCAGACCGTGCAAGCACACGCCACACGCGAAGTGATTCTGAGCGCCGGAGCCTTTGGTTCACCGCAGTTGCTCATGCTCTCGGGCATCGGCCCGCAGTCGCAGCTGCAAGCCCATGGCATTGCCACCGTGCATACGCTGCCCGGCGTGGGCCAAAACCTGCAAGACCACGTCACCACCGTGCTCATCCAACGCACAGCGCGCAAAGAGACCACACTGGGCGTCTCGCTCTCCGGTCTGGTGACCGTGGTCAAGTCGATTTTTGAATGGCGCAACAAGCGCACCGGCTGGATCACGTCCAACGTCGCCGAGTCGCAAGGCTTTTTGAAAACAGACCCCAGCGCCGATAAGCCCGACATCCAGCTCGCGCTGTGCACCGGCATCGTGGACGACCACAACCGCAAAACCCACCTCGGCCACGGCTACACGCTGCATGTGACGCTGTGCCGCCCCAAGAGCCGGGGCAGCGTGACGCTGCAAAGCGCCAAGTCGACCGACGCACCAGTGATCGACGTGGGATTCTTAACGCACCCCGACGACATGGCTACTCTGGTCAAGGGCACGCAAATCGGCATGGACATCTTGCAAGCCAAGCCATTTGACGCCTACCGGGGCGAGATGCTTTACCCAGTGGAGCGCAACAACCCCCAGCAAATCGAAGCCTTTTTGCGCGACCACTCCGACACGGAATACCACCCCTGCGGCACCTGCAAAATGGGCCCGCACAGCGATCCGCTGGCGGTGGTAGATGCGCAGCTGCGCGTGCACGGCGTGCAAGGCCTGCGCGTGGTAGACACGTCCATCATGCCCACGCTCACTGGCGGCAACACCACGGCGCCGACCATCATGATTGCCGAAAAAGCCGCCGAAATGATCCGCAGCGGCGCTTAAAGGCGCAGGCCGGGGGGCGACAGGCCCGCACAAGCGGCAGCGGCTTCCCGCCGCGCGCCGCTTACGACACCAGTGGCCGCTGGCGCCAGGCCAGCGCCGCGCCCAGCCACAAGGCCAGCGCCGACACCAACAGCCCGCGCTCCAGGCCGCCTGCGCCGTCGGCAATCCAGCCCACCAGCGTGGGGCCGACAATTTGCCCGGCGGCAAACACAATCGTGAAAGCACTAATGCCAGTGGCCCAGGCGCTGGGCGGCAAGTTATGCCGCACCAGCGCCGTGCTCGACGCCACGATCGACAAAAACACGCCGCCAAACAGCAGGCCCGAGGCCACCACCACCGCAAAGCTCTGCGTCACCGCAGGCAGCAGCACCGCCAGCCCCAACAAGGCATTGAGCCGCGCCATGGCACCGCCGCCCTGGTGGCGGTTGAGCAAGCCCGCCCAAATGCGTGACGAGGCCACTACCGCCAGCCCCAAGAGGCCATAAAACACCGTCACAGCCTGGGCGCTTGCACCCTGCGCGCGCAAGAGCGCCACGGCAAAGGTCATGTAGCCGATATAGCCCACGCCAAACATGCCATAGCCCGCCAGCGCAAAACCGAACACCCGCCAACCAAACACCACGGGTGCGCCGGCATCCGTTGCCGCAGCGGCTGCGGGCATTTGCTCCCACTGCGCCATCACCCGCGCGGGCCAGCGCAGCAAGGCGGTAGCAGCAAAACACACCAGCGCCAGCGCCCACCAGGCAAAGCGCCAGTGGTGCGCCTGGTCGGCAAAAGCGTCCAGCACCCAAGGCACCAGCAGCGCGGAAAGCGCAATCCCCAGCCCGGTGCCGCCGTAGTACACACCCAGCAGCAAACCGGCATGCGCAGGCGCCCGACTGCCCAAGCGCGCTGCCAGCAGGCCCCCGGCCACAAACACCAGCGCGCTGGCCACCCCGGCCAACAAGCGCTGCGCCAGCAAGACCGGTGCCTCGGTAAAAAAGCCGCACAAGCCCATGAACAGGGCCGCCAAGAGCGAGCCCGCCCAGAGCAACACGGTGGGCGACACCCGGCGCATCAGCCCCGGCATGGCCAGGGCGCCGAGCAAATAGCCCACCGCGTTGGCTGTGTTCATGGCGCCGGCCAGGGTGTAACTCCAGCCCAAATCGGTGCGCATGCCCGGCAACAACAAGGCGTAGGCAAAGCGCGTCACACCCAAGGAGACAGCGGCGCCCACCGACAGGGCCAAAGCAAGCCAAAATAGCGGACGCAGCGGTGAGGGCACAAACGCTCCAAGCAGACAAACAAGCCGCGATTGTGCGCTGGCCCACCGCGCATGCCTGCTGCGCAAACGACACTGCATTTCGCACACAGTCCAACCCGATATATTGAAAGCCCCTATGACCACTTTGTTCGACTCCCTGGCCCTTGGCCCCATCACCCTGGCCAACCGTGCTGTTATGGCGCCGCTCACCCGCAACCGCGCGCCCGGCGCCATGCCCACGGCGGCCATGGTCACCTATTACACCCAGCGCGCCGACCCCAAAGACGGCGCCGGGCTGATCATTACCGAGGCCACGGCGATTAGCCACCAGGGCCAGGGCTATGCCGACGTGCCCGGCATCTGGAGCGATGCGCAGGTGCAAGCCTGGAAGCCCATCACTGCGGCCGTGCACGCCGCGGGCGGCAAAATGTTCATGCAACTGTGGCACGTGGGGCGCGTCTCGCACGTAGACCTGCAGCCCGGCGGCCAGGCGCCCGTGGCGCCCTCGGCGATTACCGCCAAGACCAAAACCGTGCTGATCACCGACGGCGTGCCGCGCTTTGTGGCCACTTCCGAGCCGCGCGCCCTGCGCCTGGACGAGCTGCCCGGCATCGTGGCCGACTACCGCACCGCCGCACGCAACGCCATGGCCGCCGGCTTTGATGGCGTGGAGGTGCACGCCGCCAACGGCTACCTGCTCGACCAGTTTTTGCGCTCGGGCTCCAACCACCGCACCGACGCCTATGGCGGCAGCATCGAAAACCGCGCGCGCCTGCTGATGGAAGTGATGCACGCCGTCTGCGCCGAAATTGGCAGCGCCCATGTGGCCTTGCGTTTGTCGCCGGTGACCCCGGCCAACGACGCCGCAGATCCGCAACCGCAACCGCTGTTCAACTACGTGGTGCAGCAGCTCGCGCCCTTGGGCCTGGCCTATGTGCACGTGATTGAAGGCTCTACTGGCGCCGAGCGCGACTACCAGCAAGGCGACACGCCGTTTGACTACGCCGCACTCTTAAAAGCCTACCGCGCCGCTGGTGGCCATGCCGCCTGGATGGTGAACAACGCCTACGACCTGCCCCTGGCCAACCACGCCCTGGCGCATGGCGCGGACCTGGTGGCTTTTGGCAAGGCCTTCATCGCCAACCCAGACCTGACCCGCCGCCTGCGCGAAGGCGCCGCGCTCAACCCAGCCGACCGCAACACCTTCTACGGCGGCGGAGCCCACGGCTATACCGACTACCCAACGCTCGGCCACTAAGGCAGGCGCAAGAGGGCCGGGGGCTAGCGAAGCCTCACGGCCCCTTCCAGCGCTTGAGCAGCAAGGCGTTGGCCATGACGCTCACCGAACTCAGCGCCATGGCCCCACCGGCGAGCACCGGGTTGAGGTAGCCCAGCGCCGCCAGCGGAATGCCCGCCACGTTGTAGAAGAACGCCCAAAACAGGTTTTGCCGGATCTTGGCCACCGTGCGCCGGGAAATGTCCAGAGCCGCCGCCACCAAGCGCGGCTCGCCGCGCATCAGGGTGATACCGGCCGCATGCATGGCCACGTCGGTGCCGCCACCACCCATATTCGACATCGCCATACCGACATCGGCAGCCGCCAGCGCCGGGGCATCGTTCACGCCGTCGCCCACCATGGCCACCGTGTAGGGCGTATGGGCGTCGCCCTTGAGCGCCGTGATCTTGGCCGCCTTGTCGCCGGGCAGCACTTCGGCCAACACCTCGGCGCTGCCGGGGCTGGCGTCCAGGCCCAGGCGCCGGGCCATGGCGCGGGCCGCGCCCCAGTTGTCGCCCGAGACCATTACCGTGCGAATGCCGCGCGCGCGCAATTGGGCAATCGCCTCTTGGGCGCCGGGCTTGGGCTCGTCGGCAAAGGCCAGCAAGGCGCGCAACGTCCAGACGCCATCCGC
>CANCJD010000132.1 GCA_947378275.1 Comamonadaceae bacterium | reverse complement strand
GATTACGTACTTCCACAGGGCATAACGGTTCATGGGCGGGCGGCTCGGACGGTCAGGAAAATGCGCGCAAGGCGCAGGGGAACGAAAAAAGGAGCTTTTAGAAAGCGCTTATTTGATAGAGCCCTTGGGCAAGACTTGCACCACGGCGCTGCGCTGCACCTGGACTTCCACGCCGTTGCTCACTTCCAGGCCAATGTGGCTCTCGCCCATCTTGCTGACTTTGCCCAAGAGGCCACCCGAGGTGACGACTTCGTCGCCCTTGACCAGCGCGTCGATCATGGACTTGTGTTCTTTTTGCTTTTTCATTTGCGGGCGGATCATCACGAAATACAGCACGACAAACATCAGCACCAGCGGCAGCATGCTCATCAGCGTGGACTGCAGGTCGCCCCCGGCGGCAACGGCTGGGGCGGATTGGGCAAAGGCAGAAGAAATGAACACGTAAGAACTCCCGGAATATAAAAAAGATGGGCCGCCGAAGGCGGCACGCCCACCCTTGAGGGGCAGACATCGGTCAGCCGGGCATTGTAAGGCGGCCCATTTGGCCCCACGCCCCTTATTGCCACCCCCTCAGCCAGCGGCTGTGACGCCGCTCAAGCCGCCACAGCGCGGCGCTGGCGTTGCAGCCACCACAGCAGGGCGCCGGTCAGCACCACCGGCACCAGCGAGCCGACGTTAAGCAGGTTCCAGCCTTGGGTAGTCACGAGCGCGCCCGAGGCAAACGAGGTGAACGCCATCACCGCAAACACCGCAAAGTTGATGACGGCCTGCGCCCGGTCTTTTTCTTCGGGGGCATAAGCCGCCAGCGACAGGCTGGTGCTGCCGGTGAACAAAAAGTTCCATCCCACGCCCAACAAAAATAGCGCCACAGTGAACTGGTGCAGGTCTTGGCCGGTCAGCGCCACGCCAATGCACAGGGCGTTGAGCAAGACTCCCACCCCCATCACCGGCAAGGCGCCAAAGCGGCGAATCAGGTTGCCGGTAACAAAGCCCGGCGCAAACATGCCAATCACGTGCCATTCCAGCACCACGGCCGTGTTCTCAAAGCTCAGGCCGCATTGCTGCATGGCCAGTGGCGTAGCGGCCATCAGCAGGTTCATGACGCCATAGCCCAGGGCCGCCGCCATGCAGGCCACCATAAACACCGGCTCGCGCAGCATTTGCAGCGCGCTGCGGCCCGCGCGGGCCGTGCTGCCCGCCGCGGGCTTGGGCGGCTCGGGCGCGAAGGTAATAAAGGCCATGAGCGCCATGGACAAGAGCGCCACCACGGCCAACGCCAAGTACGCCCCGGCAAAAGGCACGTCCAGCAAGCTGCGCGAACGCGCCGCCAGGTTGGGCCCGACGATGGCGCCCAGCAAGCCCCCGGCCAGCACCAAAGACACGGCCCGTTCGCGCGCGGCGGGCAGCGCCAGCTCGGCGGCGGCAAAGCGGTACAACTGGCCGTTGGCGCTGTAATAACCCGCCACCACCGTAGCCACCACCAGCCACCAAAACTGCTGCGCAAAAATCGCCCACGCCGCCAACAAGGCCGACAAAAGCGCCACCAGCAAACCCGACTGAAACGCCACCTTGCGCCCCCAGCGCCCCTGGCTGTACGCCACCAGCGGCGTGCTGAGCGCCGCACCCACCACATAGCCCATGACCGGCAGCGTGGCCATCCACCCCACTGGCGCCAAGCGCAGGCCGACCAAGCCGTTGATGGCGATAAAGGCGACGTTATTGGTGAGTAAAAGGCCTTGGCAAAGGGCGAGGAGCCAGAGGTTGCGGTTCATGAAGTCCTAAAGTTGTAAATCAACGCCGCCCAGCGCCACCCACTGCCCGCGCACCGCCGCAATATGCCGCGCCTTGACATGGCCGTAACCGCGAATTTGCTCGGGCAGTTTGGCAAAGGCCAAGGCATCGGCAGCATTAGAGGCGCTGAGTTGATTCACAAAACTGCGCACCGTGGCTTGGTAGCTGGCAATCAGCGCGCGTTCCTGGCGGCGTTCTTCGCTGCGGCCAAAGGGGTCGAGCGCCGTGCCGCGCAGCACCTTGAGTGGCGCGAGCAGCTTGAAGCCCCAAGCCATGGCTGGGCCAAACTTTTGTTTTTGTAGCTCGCCTTTGTCGTTCGTCTTCGCCAGCAAAGGTGGCGCCAAGTGGTAATGCACCTGGTAGTCCCCCTCGAACATGGCGCCTATCTTTTTGCCAAACGCAGGGTCGCTGTGCAGGCGGGCGACTTCGTATTCGTCTTTGTAGGCCATCAGCTTGAACAGGTAACGCGCTACCGCAAAGCTCAACGGCATGGCCCCGGTGTCGGCGCCTTGTGATGCAAGTTCGGCCTGGCGCACCTGGGCCACAAAGTCGGTGTAGCTGCGGGCGTAGGCGGCGTTTTGGTAGTCGGTTAAAAACGCGGCGCGTTGCTGCACAAAGGCGTCCAGCGCGGCGGCACCTTCAGGCTGCTTGCGCACCCACTGCACGGTTTGGCCCGGTTGCAAAGCGCGCGCCACGGCGGGCGCGTCGTGCGCGGCGCGGCGGCCCCATTGGAAAGCGGCCTTGTTCTTTTCAACAGCCACCGCATTGAGCTCCATGGCGCGCAAGAGCGAGGCTTGTTCCAGCGGAATCCAGCCCTTTTGCCACGCAAAGCCCAGCATCACCGGGTTGGTAAAGATGCTGTCGCCCAGCAACTGGCTGGCGATGCCTTCGGCGTCCACGCAGCCCAAGGCAGCGGGGTCTTGCAAGGTGTCGGCGATTTGCGCAATGCAGTCCTCGCCGGGGTTGGCCCAGTTGGCGTTTTTGACAAAGGCGGCGGTCGGTGCGCTGTGGCTGTTGATGACCACATGGCTGCGCCCGGCGCGCAGGCGCATCGACGTTTCTTTGCCTGCGGTGACGATGGGGTCACAGCCGATCACCAGATCCGCACAGGCCAGCCCCACGCGCGTGGTGCGAATGGCGTCTTGCGTTTGGCCGATCAGCACGTGGCTCCAGGTGGCGCCGCCTTTTTGCGCCAGGCCCCCGGCGTCTTGGGTGACGATGCCCTTGCCTTCCATATGCGCCGCCACGCCGAGCAACTGGCCGATCGTGATAACACCGGTGCCGCCCACGCCGGCCACCACCAGGCCCCAGACGCCGTCATGCGCGGTGCCCAGGTCAGCGATTTGCGGCTCGGGAATGTCGGCGTGCTGCCCCGGCGCTGCCAGTGCGGGCGCCTTCTTCTTGCGCAGGCTGCCGCCTTCCACGGTGACAAAGCTCGGGCAAAAGCCTTTGACGCAGGAGATGTCTTTGTTGCAGGTGCTTTGGTTGATCTGGCGCTTGCGGCCAAAGTCAGTTTCCAGCGGCTCGACGCTGATGCAGTTGCTTTGCACGCCGCAGTCACCGCAGCCTTCGCACACCAGCTCGTTGATCACCACGCGCACTGCCGGGTCCACCAGCGTGCCACGCTTGCGGCGGCGGCGTTTTTCGGTGGCGCAGGTTTGGTCGTAGATGATGACGGTCGTGCCCTTCATCTCTCGAAACTCGCGTTGAATGCGGTCAAGCTCGTCGCGGTGCTCCACGTGCACGCCGTCGGGCAGGCCTTTGGCGCTGGCGTATTTTTCGGGCTCGTCGGTGACGACTACGATGCGCTGCGCGCCTTCGGCCCGCATGCTTTGGGCGATTTGCACCACGCTGTGGCCCTCGGGCCGCTCGCCCACCTGCTGGCCGCCGGTCATGGCCACGGCGTCGTTGTACAAAATTTTGTAGGTGATGTTGACGCCCGCCGCGATCGACTGGCGCACCGCCAGCAGGCCGCTGTGGAAATAGGTGCCGTCGCCCAGATTGGCAAAGATGTGCTGGTCGTGGGCAAAGGGCTGCTGCCCCACCCACGGCACGCCCTCGCCGCCCATTTGGGTAAAGCCCGTGGTGGCGCGGTCCATCCAGATGGTCATGAAATGGCAGCCAATGCCGGCCATGGCGCGTGAGCCCTCGGGCACCTTGGTGCTGGTGTTGTGCGGGCAGCCCGAACAAAACCAGGGCTGGCGCAGCGCCTCGGGCGCGCCGAGTTGCAAGGTTTGCATGGCGCGTTCTTTGGCGTCCAGAATGGCGATGTGCGCGTCCATGCGCGCGGCCACGTCAACGTCCACGCCGAGCTTTTTCAGGCGCTGGGCAATGGCGCGGGCAATCAGCGCGGGCGACAAGTCGGCGTTGGCGCGTAAGAGCGTGTTGGCGCTGGGGTTGGGCATGGACCATTCGCCGCCAGATCCGTAGGCGCTGTCGCTGTCCATCTCGTTGAACTTGCCCAGCACGCGTGGGCGCACGTCGGCGCGCCAGTGGTACAGCTCTTCCTTGAGCTGGTATTCGATGACTTGGCGCTTTTCTTCCACCACCAAAATCTCTTGCAAGCCGGTGGCAAATTCGCGCGTGAGCTGCGCCTCCAAGGGCCACACCACCGCCACCTTGTGCAGGCGAATGCCCACGCGCTGGCAAGTGGCGTCGTCCAGGCCCAGGTCGAGCAGCGCCTGGCGCGTGTCGTTAAAAGCCTTGCCGCTGGCCATTAGGCCAAAGCGGTCATGGGCGCCTTGAATGACGTTGTAGTTGAGCCGGTTGGCGCGGATATAGGCCAGCGCCGCGTACCACTTGGTGTCAAACAGACGCGCTTCTTGTTCGAGCGCGGCGTCGGGCCAGCGGATGTGCACGCCGCCGCTGGGCATCACAAAATCCGTGGGCATCTGGATGCGCACGCGGTGCGCGTCCACGTCCACCGAGGCGCTGGATTCGACAATTTCCTGGATGGTTTTCATGCCGGCCCACACGCCCGAGAAGCGGCTCATGGCAAAGGCGTGCACGCCCAAATCCAGCACGTCTTGCACGCTGGCCGGAAAAAACAGCGGCGTGCCGCAGGCCTTGAAAATATGGTCGCTTTGGTGCGCGGCGGTCGAGCTTTTGGCCACGTGGTCGTCCCCGGCCACCGCAATCACGCCGCCCCAGGGCGTGGTGCCGGCCATATTGGCGTGCTTGAACACGTCCGAGCAGCGGTCCACGCCCGGGCCCTTGCCGTACCAGATGCCAAACACGCCGTCGTACTTGTTCACCCCCGGCGGCGCAAAGCCGAGCTGCTGCGTGCCCCACAAGGCGGTGGCGGCCAGCTCTTCGTTGACGCCGGGCTGGAACACCACGTGGTGTTCTTGCAAATGCTTTTGCGCCTTTTGCAGCGCCTGGTCGTAATTGCCCAGAGGTGAGCCGCGGTAGCCGCTGATAAAGCCGGCCGTGTTTTTGCCTGCGGCCAGGTCGCGCACGCGCTGCAGCATGGGCAGGCGCACCAGGGCTTGCACGCCGCTCATGACGGCGGTGCCGGTGCTCAGGGTGTATTTGTCGTCCAGGCTGAGGGCGTGGGGAGCGGGCTGCAGTTGCGCAGCGTTCAATGGGGCGTTCATGGTCAGAAGTCTCCTGAAGGTGGTGGAGCCGCCTTGTGGGCAGCAGTCAGCGCAGCCGCGTCCGGGTAGGAGGGCTGCGTCTGGCGCGCAGTGTAGTCAAGTCAAAAACAGCTGTGTATCGCACCAGAGACGGCGCCGTCGTCCTCTACCAGCGGCATCCAGCGCCATTTGTCAAAGGTGGTGCAAGGGTGCGACAGGCCCAGGGCCACGCGGTCGCCCACGGCGGGCACGCGGCTGGCCGGGTCAAAGCGCAGGTAGGCGTGCTGGTCGTTCAGGGCGGTGATGCGCCAGTCGGATGGGGCCGCTTGCGCGTCTTGCAGGCGGCACACCTGCGGCGGGGCGTGCCATTGCACGGTGGGTAGCGCCAGGTCGTAAGAAATGTCGCGTTTGCCGCAAGTCAACAGCGCCAAGCCCGACTCGGGTACGGACTGCACCAGTGCCCAGACTTCCAGCGC
>CANCJD010000131.1 GCA_947378275.1 Comamonadaceae bacterium | reverse complement strand
GGCGTGATCCATGAGGACGCGGCCACCGGCATCACCGAGATCGCCCGCCCGGTGGGCGTAGTTTGTGCCATTACGCCGTCCACCAACCCGGCGGCCACGCCTGCCAACAAGATCATCAACGCGCTCAAGGGCCGCAACGCGGTGATCGTGGCGCCTTCGCCCAAGGGCTGGGCCACCAGCGCGCGTTTGCTTGAGCACATCCACGCCGAGTTTGACCGCATTGGCGCCCCGCGCGATCTGGTGCAACTGCTGCCCGCGCCCATCAGCAAAGCCGCCACCTATGCCCTGATGGCCGCCTGTGATTTGGTAGTGGCCACCGGCTCACAGGCCAATGTGCGCGCGGCCTATGCCAGCGGCACACCGGCCTTTGGCGTGGGCGCGGGCAACGTCGCAGGCATCGTGGACGAGACGGCTGACCTGGCCTTGGCCGCCGAGCGCATCTTGCGCTCCAAAACCTTTGACAACGCCACCAGCTGCTCTTCTGAGAACAGCCTGGTGTTGCTCGACGCCGTGCGCGCTGCAGCAATAGCCGCTTTGCAAGCCCAAGGCGCGGTGCTGCTCACCTCCGCACAAAAGCAGGCTTTGCAAGCCGTCATGTGGCCCGACGGGAAACTCTCGCCAGCCGTGATTGGCCAAAACGCGACGGTAGTGGCCCAGCGCGCTGGGCTCTTGGACGTGGCGGCGCTCAAGCCCCGCATCTTGCTGGTGGAAGAAGACGGTGTGGGCGACGACTATCCGTTTTCGGGCGAGAAACTCTGCCCGGTGCTCACGCTCTATGGCGCGGCCGACTTTGACGCCGCAATTGCGCTGGTCGAGCGCATTTACACCCACCAAGGCGCCGGCCACTCGGTCGGTTTGCACAGCGCCTTGCCCGCGCGCGCCTTGCGCCTGGGGCAAGAGCTACCAGTGAGCCGCGTCATCGTGGACCAGGCGCATTGCATTGCCACGGGCGGCAGCTTTGACAACGGCCTGCCGTTTTCGCTGTCCATGGGTTGCGGCACCTGGGGCAAAAACAATTTCTCCGACAACATGAACTACCGGCACTACCTGAACATCACCCGGATCTCGCGCCCCATTGCAGAGCGCATGCCCACGGAAGAGGCGATTTTTGGCAGCTACTTTGCCAAATTCGGCCGCGCATGAACCCGCCGGATTGCCCGCGCACGGTGCGTGCGCTGCTAGAGCACCAGGCGCTGGTGCGGCCCGACGCGGTGTACGCGCTGGCGGTGCCCGCCGAGCCTGCTGCATCGCCCGCGGCGCCCGCGCAACTCAGCTTTGCGGACATGGTGCGCAGCAGCAGCCAAGTGGCCACGCTCTTGCTAAGCCAAGGCTTGGCGCCGGGCGACACCGTGTCGCTGGTCATGCCCAATGGCTTGAACACCTTGCGTCTGTTGGTGGGTGCACTGCACGGCGGCTGGTGCGTGAACCCGGTCAATCTGCTGAGCAGCGCCACGCAAATGGCCTATGTGCTGGAGCACAGCGACTGCAAGCTCGTGGTCGCCAGCCCCGACTGGGCCGAGCGCGTGCGCGCCGTGCTGGCCACGCTGGCGCGCCCGATTGCGCTCTTGGTCTGCAGCCCTGATTTCGATGCGGCACACGACATCTTGCCCAGCGAGGGCACCGACACGCCCGAGCCAGCCGCCGACGCACTGGCCCTGCTCATGTACACCTCAGGCACCACCGGCGTGCCCAAGGGCGTGATGCTTACGCAGTCCAACCTGGCGGCCAACGCCTTGTCCATTAGCACCGAGCACGCGCTCTCGCCGCGCGACCGGGTGCTGGCCGTGCTGCCGCTGTACCACATCAACGCCTTTGCGGTGACCATGCTCGCCCCGCTGGCGCATGGCGGCAGCCTGGCCATGCCACCCCGGTTTTCGGCCGGCAGCTTTTGGCAGCAAGCCACGCAATCGCGCTGCACCTGGATCAACGTGGTGCCGACCATGATTTCGTATTTGCTCGAAGGCGCCGCGCCCCAGGCTGATGTGTCGGCCATCCGCTTTTGCCGCAGTGCGTCCGCCGCATTGCCGCCCGCGCATTTGCGCGCGTTTGAAACCCGGTTTGGCATCAGCATCATCGAAACCATGGGCCTGACCGAGACCGTGGCGCCGGCATTTTCTAATCCCTTGCAGCCGGGGCAGCGCAAGCTCGGCGCCGTGGGCCGGGCCTCGGGCTGCGAGGCGCGCGTGATTGACGCCGCGCTGCAGAGCGTGCCCGATGGCACGACCGGCGAGATTGCCATTCGCGGCCCGCAGGTAATGCGCGGTTATTACAAAAATGAAGCCGCCACACGCGACAGTTTTACCCCCGACGGCTGGCTGCGCACCGGCGACCTGGGCCACCGCGACAAGGACGGGTTTTTCTTCGTTACCGGACGCATCAAAGAGCTCATCATCAAGGGCGGCGAAAACATCGCCCCGCGCGAGATTGACGAGGCGCTGTTAAGCCATCCCGCCGTGCTGGACGCCGCCGCCGTGGGCATTGCTGATGCGCACTATGGCCAAGACATCATGGTCTGTGTGGTGCTGCGCGAAGGCCAGACGGCGGACGAGACCGCGCTGCGCGACTTTTGCGCCACGGCGCTGGGGCGCTACAAGACGCCCAAGGTGTTTCACTTTGTACACGACCTGCCGCGCGGCCCCTCGGGCAAAGTGCAGCGCCTGAAACTGGTGGATTGGGTGGCGCAGCACGCTGCGGCCGTCCTGTCTTAAGGGCGCGTCTGCGCATAAACTGCGCGGCGCCCGCCCATTTACTACCCGGACCCACCACGCCGTGAAACACCGCCAACGCCTGCACGCGCCACCCATTTTTCTTGCCGCGCTGTGGCTGGCCCTGTTGCCCTGCGCGGCGCAGGCCAGCGCGCAACTGCAATGCACCTTTGAGGTCAACTCCGAAACCCACCACACGGTGCACGGTGTGGCTACCGACCCCTACACCGTAGCGGCCGTGCCCATTGGCAACCGCTTTCGCTTCAAGGCCATCTTGCTGGCCGCCGCGCCAGAACCAGCCCCAAGTGCCGCGCAGCCTGCGCCCGCCGCGCTTGAGAGCGTCAACCTTTACGTCTACTACAACACCCGGCGCCAGCCCATGGTTATGCAACACGTCCAATACCTGCAGCCCGTGCCGCTGCGCAGCCCCGCGCCCGACGCGCTGACCGGCCGCGTGGCCCTGTATTCACCGCTGCTGGGCAAAGAGCTGCAATACCAGTGCGCGCTGGCCGAGGTGGTGCCATGAGCGCGCGCGGTTGGGCCGGCTGGGCGCACCGCGCCAAAGCCTGGCGCGCACTGACCGCCGCCTGGGCTCTGGGCGCGTGCTTGGGTGCGCAAGCGGCGGCCCCCGACGCGCCAGTCGCACCCGGCGCTGGCACGGTCTCGCTGGTGGTGGTGGGCGACATCATGCTGGAAGACGGCCCCAGCCAAGCCATGCGTCGGGGCCAAGACCCGTTTGCGGGCTTTGCCAAATTGTTCAAAGAGGCCGACATTCGCGTCGGCAACCTCGAATGCGTGGTGGCCACCATCGGCAGCCCCGAAGACGACAAGCCCAATGTGTTTCGCGTGCCGCCCAGCACGCTCAAATACGTCAAACGCCACCTGGACGCCGTAGGCCTGGCCAACAACCACTCGGGCGACTACGGCCCGCAGGCCTTTGCGCAGATGCTGGGTTTGCTCAAAAAAGAAGGCCTGGGCGTGTACGGCGGCGGCCTGAACCTGACCGAGGCGCACACGCCCTGGATCATCGAGCGCAAGGGCCTGCGCGTAGCCATTTTGGGCTACGACGAATTCCAGCCGCGCAGCTTTGAGGCCGACACCGACCGGCCCGGCGTGGCCTGGAGCGAAGACGCGCAAGTGGTGCGCGACATCCAAGCTGCCCGCAGCCGCTGGAAGGCCGACGTGGTGATTCCCATCATGCACTGGGGCTGGGAAGACCCGGTGTCCAACGCCCGCCAGCGCCAACTCGCCCGCACCATGATCGAGGCCGGTGCCGACGCCGTGATCGGCGGCCACCCCCACCAAGTGCAAGACACCGAACGCTACCAAGGCAAACCGATTTTTTACAGCCTGGGCAACTTTGTGTTTGACGGCTTTTCAGACCCGGTTAACAACCGCGGCTGGGCGCTGCGCCTGGCGCTGGACAAGACCGGCGTGCGCAATGTCGAAGTGCACGTAGCGCAGATCGGCGCCGGTGGGCTGCCACGGCCTGCGGGGACGGTAGCAGGCCCTTGAGGTTCAAAGCGCGCGTCACTTGCGCGCCCCCAATTTTCCGACCCACCGCCCCAGAATTTACGGCCCTCACCGCTCACCAGAGCGCATAGCATTGCCGTTTAGGCGCAATTGAAACAAGTCCCCACCATTGTGGCGGGACGCAGCCTGCGCCCAAGGATGCACACCATGACGACCGAACACATAGACACGCTGATCGTGGGCGGGGGCCAGGCGGGCATCGCCATGAGCGAACACCTGCGCCGCCTGGGCGTGCCGCACCTGGTGCTTGAGCGCGCGCGGGTGGCCGAGCGCTGGCGCAGCGAGCGTTGGGATTCGCTGGTCTGCAACGGGCCGGCCTGGCACGACCGGTTTCCGGGCCTGGAGTTTGAAAGCACCGACCCCGACGGCTTTGCTGGCAAAGAGGAAGTGGCCGACTACCTGCAGGCCTACGCCACACAATTTGACGCGCCCATCCGCACCGGCGTGGAAGTGACGCGGGTGCAGCGCAACGTGGGGCGCCCCGGCTTTACGGTGGAAACCTCGCACGGCCGCATTGAGGCGCGCAACGTGGTGGCGGCCACCGGGCCTTTCCAAAAGCCGGTAATTCCGGCGGTGGCGCCCATCGACCCGGGCATTTTGCAAATGCATTCGGCGCAGTACCGCAACCCAGCGCAACTGCCCCCGGGCGCGGTGCTGGTGGTGGGCGCGGGCTCATCGGGCGTGCAAATTGCCGCCGAGCTGCAGCGCGCGGGCAAGCAGGTGTATTTGTCGGTGGGGGCGCACGGGCGGCCGCCGCGCGCCTACCGCAAGCGCGATTTTTGCTGGTGGCTGGGCGTCTTGGGCGAGTGGGACGCGCAGGCCATGAAGCCGGGGCTAGAGCACGTGACCATTGCGGTGAGCGGCGCGCAAGGCGGCCACACGGTGGACTTTCGGGCGCTGGCGCATGCGGGCGTCACGCTGGTGGGCATGACCGAGTCGTTTGAGGGCGGCGTGGTGCGCTTTGCCCCCGACCTGGCCGAGAACATTGCGCGCGGGGATGAAAACTACCTGTCTTTGCTGGACGCCGCCGACGCGTATGTGGAGCGCAACGGCCTGGACCTGCCGCCCGAGCCCCAAGCCCGCGTGCTGCCAAGCGACCCCGATTGCCTGACCCACCCGCTGCACAGCCTGAATCTGGCTGATGCCGGTGTGACGACCATCCTGTGGGCCACCGGCTACGCGCTGGACTACGGCTGGCTGGCGGTGGACGCTTTTGACGCCCAGGGCAAGCCGCAGCACCAGCGCGGCGTGTCCAGCGAGCCGGGCGTCTACTTTGTGGGCCTGCCCTGGCTGTCGCGCCGGGGCTCGGCCTTTATCTGGGGCGTGTGGCACGACGCCAAGCATGTGGCCGACCACATTGACAAGCAGCGCAAATACTTTGCCTACCAAGACGCAGCGCAGCGCAAGGCGGCGCAGGCCTAAGCAGACCTAGCCAAGCGCAAAGCGCCGGGGCGCCCGCAGCCTACGCCGCCTGCAACTGCCCCAGCAGCTTGGCCAAAAAGGCGTCGCACTGCGCCAGTTGGTCCAGCGCCACATACTCATCAGGCTTGTGCGCCTGCGTAATCGAGCCCGGGCCGCAGACCACCACCGGCACGCCCAGGCGCGCGGTAAACAGGCCGCCTTCGGTGCCAAAAGCCAGCTTCATCACCTCGTCTTG
>CANCJD010000130.1 GCA_947378275.1 Comamonadaceae bacterium | reverse complement strand
AAAAGCCCGACGCTACACAGCATGCAGCTTCGGGCTTTTCGCCTAAATGGGATTTAAGCTTCAGACTTGGTCTTCAACACCTTGCGACCACGGTAGAAACCGGTGGGGCTGATGTGGTGGCGCAGGTGGATTTCGCCAGTGGTGGGCTCAACGGCGATGCCGGGCACCACCAAAGCGTTGTGCGAACGGTGCATGCCGCGCTTGGAGGGGGATTTTTTGTTTTGCTGAACTGCCATGGTGGGCTCCTGGTCAAAAGTGCTGCGGGACCCGCAACACGGTAGGTTGGTTAAAACGCACTGCCAGTCCTAGCCTTAGCCGCGCGGTAAGCCCACGATTATAGCCCAAGGCGGGCGTTCAAACCGCGCCGCCGAATCGGGCCTGCTGGGTCTAGCCCTTGGGAATTTTCAGCCCGGCCAGGGCCGCAAAGGGATTGAGCTTGTCCTCGGGCTCTTGGTAATCTGCATCTGCGACCCGCAATTTGACGGGCTGCGGACAGACCGCGTGCTTGGGCGAGGCGGGTAAGTCCATCAACAACTCGTCTTCCACCAGTTCCAGCAGATCAAAGTCCGGGCTCAAGACCAGCACATCCTCTTCGGCCTCTTCGTCCTCGATTTGGGCCTGCGCTTCGGACTCAACGAAGCGGAACGCGCGCTCAAACGCAATCTGCTCTTCCACCGGGCCCAAGCAGCGCTGGCACACCATGGTCAGGCGCGTGCTAGCGGACAAGACCAGCCAAGGCGCCAAAGCACCCGTATTGGTAGCGCGCATTTCGCCCTGTGCCTGGAAATGCACTTCAAAATCTTCGGCGCCGTCCTGCTGAAACTCATGCAGACGGTCCAATTGCGCGAGCGGTACCACGCCCTCCAGGCTGGCCTGCGTCTTGGCGAAGTTAAGAATAGAGAGTTTGCGCGGATTGAATTTCGGGTGCATGGCGGCAGTGTAAGAGAATCACCGCATGCATTTACCCCTTCCCCGCCCACTCGTTTTGGGCTCGACCTCGGTCTACCGCCGCCAGTTGCTCGAACGCCTGGGCCTTCCATTTAGCGTTGCCGCGCCTGGCGTGGACGAAATGCCTCAGTCGGGCGAGGCACCTGCGGCACTGGCAACCCGCTTGGCGCTGGCCAAGGCGCGCGCCGTGGCTGCGCAATTTCCGGACAGCATCGTCATCGGCTGCGACCAGGTGGCGGACCTGAACGGCGCGAGTCTGGGCAAACCCGGCGACCATGCGCGGGCCACTGAGCAACTGCGCCGCATGCGTGGCCAGACCGTGGTTTTTCAGACGGCCATGGCAGTGGTGTGCCAGGACACCGGTTTTTCCAGCGAGGCGCTGGCGCAAGTCCGGGTGAAATACCGTAATTTGTCTGACCAGGAAATTGAGTTCTACCTGCGCGCCGAGCAGCCCTACGACTGCGCAGGCAGTTGCAAAAGCGAAGGCCTGGGCATTGCGTTGCTGCACAGCATTGACAACGACGACCCCACGTCCCTGGTCGGTTTGCCGCTGATCCGCCTGAGCAGCATGTTGCGTGCGGCGGGCCTGCCTTTGCTGGGCGGCGCATGAGCACGGCACACGGCCGCCTGTACTTGGTGCCCGCACCGCTGGACTTTGGCTGCGCCCAGCAAAGCCCGCTGGAAGATTCCATGCCGATGCAGACGCTGCGCGTGGCCGCTTCGCTGCAGCACTGGGTGTGTGAAAACGCCAAATCCACCCGCGCCTACCTCAAGCGCGTGGGCGAAGTTGTGCCGCTGGCGGCTCCCATTCAGGCACAAACATTGGTGGAACTGCCGCGCGAGGTGCACAAAAAAGGCGACCACCAAGGCGGCTTTGACGCACGCCCCTTGCTGGCCGCCGCGCTGCAAGGCCACGACGTGGGCCTGGTAAGCGAAGCGGGCATGCCAGCCGTGGCCGATCCGGGCTCGTCAGTGGTGCGCGCCGCCCACCAACTGGGGCTTGCGGTGGTGCCGCTGGTCGGGCCCGTGTCGCTGCTCTTGGCGCTAGCGGCCAGCGGCTTGAACGGCCAAAATTTTGCATTTGTCGGCTATGTACCCAGCGAACCCGGCGAGCGGGCGCAGCGCGTCAAGGCGCTGGAGGCGCTGGCGCTCAAAACGCAGCAAACCCAGCTTTTTATTGAAACGCCCTACCGCAACCAGGCTTTGCTGGCCACTTTGCTACAAACATTGCAGCCCAGCACCCGGCTGGCAACGTCGAGCGGGCTGACGCTGCCCAGTGCCCGCAACCTGAGCGCGGACGTGAAGACCTGGAAGGCGCGGGCCTGGGCGCTGGACAACGCCACGCCCACCGTGTTTGCGATTGGCCCTTAACTAATCTAACGCAGCGCGGGCGCGGTGCGCAGAGCCTGGGCCATCGATTCGCCCATGGACGCGCCAAAGCGCTTGACCAGGCGTTCGGCCACGTTGTCACGCCGGGTGTAGTCGATGATCTCAGGCGCTTTGACGATTTCGCGCGCCACGAAGTCCAGGTTTCCCAATTGATCAGCCAAGCCCATTTGCACCGCCTGGTCACCGGTCCAAAACAGGCCGCTGAAGGTGTCAGGGGTTTCTTTCAAGCGCTCACCCCGCCCGGCCTTGACGGCGGCGATGAACTGCTGGTGAATCTGGTTGAGCATGGCTTGCGCAAACTCGCGCTGCTTTTCGGTCTGTGGGCTAAACGGGTCCAAAAATCCCTTGTTTTGCCCCGCCGTCATGAGCCGGCGCTCCACACCGAGCTTTTCCATCAGGCCGGTAAAGCCAAAACCATCCATCAACACGCCGATGCTGCCGACCACGCTGGCCTTGTCGACAAAAATCTGGTCCGCGGCCACGGCAATGTAATACGCAGCGGAGGCGCAGGTTTCTTCCACCACCACATAGACCGGCTTCTTGTGCAGCGCTTTGAGGCGGCGAATCTCGTCGTTAATGATGCCCGCCTGCACCGGGCTTCCACCGGGCGAATTGACCAGCAAGACCACGGCTTGCGCGCCTTCGTCTTCAAAGGCACTGCGCATGGACGAAACAATCAGTTCGGCATTGGCCTCGCTGGTGGAGGAAATTTCGCCTTTGATTTCTACCACCGCGGTGTGCGGACGGGTGATGTCCGCGTTGTGCACGCCGCCACGGTCCACGCCCAGCCACACCAGCGCAACCAAAAACACCAGCCAGGCGGCACGCATGCCATATTTCCAGCGGCGGGTGCTGCGTTGTTCCGCCAGCGAGGCGTCCATCCACTTTTCAATGGCGGAGCGCTCCCAGTGTGGCGCGTCGCTGCTGGCGGAGGCCTGCGGGTTCACGGAGGGGGCGGCCGGCGTTGCAGCTTCGGGCTGGTTTGGGGAGGACTCGTTGTCATTCATATTAGAAGGCGATAGGCTGAAGTTGAGGGGCAGTATGCCAGTGGACGACGCCGCTTTGTTCACTCATGTCAATTTTGACCAGGGCGCGCCGACAAGGGCCCGACATGCAGCGCCCCGTGGAGGGTTGGTAAAGCGCCCCGTGGGTGGCACAAATCAACCAGCGGCCAGTGGCGTCGAAAAAGCGGTTGGGTTGAAAGTCCATTTCCATGGCCACGTGGGCGCAACGGTTGAGGTAGGCGTGAACCTGGCCTTCAAAGCGCACCGCAAAAGCCCAGCAACTCTGGCCTTGGTACACCACGTCAAAAGGCACGGCCAAGCCGCCATCGACCAAGTCGTCTGAACGGCACAACGCAACACGTTCGAATTCCGGGCTCATGGCAATCTATCAGGCGTGTTCCAACATCCACTGGTGCAGCTCGGCGGCCGAATGGGCCACAAACAGCGGATTCAAGGCGGCAAGCGCCGGGGTGGCGTGTGCGCCGTAGCTCACGCCCACGGCCGCGCAACCGGCGTTAATGGCCATTTGCAGGTCGTGCGTGGTGTCTCCCACCATCAGGGTGCGTTCGGGGGAAACGCCTAGTTCTGCCATCAGCTCGTGGAGCATGCGGGCGTCGGGCTTACCCGCCGTCTCGTCGGCCGTGCGCGAGGCGTGAAACAGGTTTTTGAGCGCCACATCGGCTAACGCCTGGTTCAGGCCCCAGCGGCTTTTGCCGGTGGCCACGGTCAAAAAATGCTGGCGCTGGCGCAAATCGTCCAGCATGCCCAATACCCCAGGAAACAGGGTGATGTCGCTCTGGTGCAAAGAATAGTGGTGCTTGTAGCGCTCACCCAACAAGGGGTATTTCTCTTTGGGCACATCGGGCGCGGCGTGCGCCAAGGCCTGCATCAGGCCCAAGCCAATGACGTATGAGGCGTCCGCGTCGCTGGGCACCGTGCCACCCACATCACCCACGGCGCGCTGGATGCTGCGGGTAATGATGGCGGTGGAATCAAACAGCGTGCCGTCCCAGTCGAAGGCGATCAGGTCAAAGCGGCGCGCGCGCCCTGCGTTTTTAGTGGGGCTCATGGGCGGAAATATTGGGGCTGGGCGCCCCTGGGTTGGAGGAATAAGAAGGGGTGACGACCACTGGCACTGGGGTGTCTACGCGTGCCGCGGGCAACACCGCATGCAAAAAAGTGGCCAACTCGGGCGGCAGCGCGGCGTGGAACTCCATGCGCTGGCCGGTGGCCGGGTGGTCGCATTGCAAGCGCCAGGCGTGCAAAAACATGCGTTTGAGGGAATGCGCACCCGTTGCGCGGGCCAGCGTCTTGTTGCGCTCAAAGTCGCCGTACTTGTCGTCACCGACGATCGGCATGCCCTCGGACGCCAGATGCACCCGAATCTGGTGGGTGCGGCCGGTTTTGATGGTCACTTCCAGCAGTGAATAAGGCTGCGGCGCGCCCTGGGCGGTGGTGCTATTGACTTTGACCAGGGTCAGCGACGGCATGCCGTCAGGGTCGTCTTTGGACACCACTTTGACCCGGCGCTCGCCCTCGCCCGTGCCCTTAACCTTAGCGCCATCGGTGTCCAGCAGGTATTTGTGCAGGGGTTTGTCGAGCACTTTTTTGTTGCTAGGCCACTGGCCCAGCGCCAGCGCCAGGTAGGTTTTGCCGGTTTCCCGGTCGCGGAACTGGGCTTGCAGGTGTTTGAGGGCGCTGCGCTTTTTGGCAACCAGCAAGATGCCGCTGGTTTCACGGTCCAGGCGGTGCACCAGTTCCAAAAATGGCGCCTGCGGCCGGGCCATGCGCAATTGCTCAATCACGCCAAAGCTCACGCCCGAGCCGCCATGTACGGCCACGCCCGCCGGTTTGTCGATGGCTAACAGGTGCGCGTCTTCAAACAACACCGCAAAATTTTTGGCCGGCACGTGTTTTGATGCGCCCTCAACCATGGCCTGGGCCTTGTCGGCAGCGCGCTCGGACACCCGCACCGGCGGCAAACGCAGCACATCGCCCACCTGCACCCGGGTGTCGGCGCTGGCGCGGCCTTTATTGATACGCACCTCGCCGCTGCGGATGATGCGGTAAATATGCGTCTTGGGCACGCCCTTGAGCTGGCGCATCAGGTAGTTGTCCAGGCGCTGGTCGCTGCCGTTCTCGTCAACCGTGAGCCACTGCACGGCGGCGCCTGCCCCGGCTGGGGCGCTGGCAATCGGCGTGGCGGCGTTGGCCCCTATAATGTGTTTCACTAGCGTTTTGCCGTAAGTGGTTGATTTGGTTGGAGTTTAGTCCACCCCCCACAAACGGCCGCGCTAGCCGGTCGATGCCGCCCTGCTGCATTGCTTGCAAACCACCCGCCAGATGCGGTTGGTGGCCAGCACACAACACGGTCAAGCCGAAGAATTGAACCCCTGATACGGAATACCCAAAATTCCCAGACCCCTTCGGTCTGGGAATGGAATGAAACGAGAGATGTGTGTTGAAGCCCTTGAAAACCTTGTACCTGCGGAGCGCCTGCGCTCCGTTTGTTGGTGCGTTTGAGGCATTGCCAGCCGGCTGCGGGGCACCAAGTGCTGCACGCCGGGCTGTAACAACCCACATCCATCCCCTCGTCCCCATCCCTGCGCCTACGCTTCGACACCTCGTGTGAATCGAAGTTCTCCGGCAATTCCTCCTCAGTTCAGTTTTTCGGTTCAGGCATCGTTGGCCCATTTTGGGCAACTGACAACTGAAAAGGACGCACTCCATGAAACGGATGCTAATCAAC
>CANCJD010000129.1 GCA_947378275.1 Comamonadaceae bacterium | reverse complement strand
TTCTCGGGCGCCGGTGGCGTCAAGGGCTTTGTCAACTTCATCAACAAGGGCAAGACGGTGTTGAACCCCAACATCTTCCACGCCATGGGCGACCGCCAAAGCGACCAGAACACCAACATCGGCGTCGAAGTGGCCATGCAATGGAACAGCGGCTACAACGAGCAAGTGCTGTGTTTCACCAACAACATTCCCCAGCGCGACGGCGGCACCCACCTGACAGGTTTGCGCGCGGCCATGACGCGCGTGATCAACAAATACATTGACGAGTCGGAACTGGCCAAAAAAGCCAAGGTCGAAGTCACCGGCGACGACATGCGCGAAGGCCTGACCTGCGTGCTGAGCGTCAAAGTGCCTGAGCCCAAGTTCAGCAGCCAGACCAAGGACAAGCTGGTGAGTTCGGAAGTGCGCGGCCCGGTGGAAGACATCGTGAGCAAGCTGCTGGCCGACTACCTGCAAGAGCGCCCGGCGGACGCCAAGATCATCGTGGGCAAAATCATTGAGGCGGCCCGCGCCCGTGAAGCCGCCCGCAAGGCGCGCGACATGACGCGCCGCAAAGGCGTGCTCGACGGCATGGGCCTGCCCGGCAAGCTGGCCGACTGCCAGGAAAAAGACCCAGCGATGTGCGAGATCTACATCGTCGAGGGTGACTCCGCCGGTGGCTCCGCCAAGCAAGGCCGCGACCGCAAGTTCCAGGCGATCCTGCCCCTGCGCGGCAAGATTTTGAACGTGGAAAAAGCGCGCTACGAAAAGCTGCTCACTAGCAACGAAATTTTGACGCTGATCACCGCTTTAGGCACCGGCATCGGCAAGGCCGGGGGCACCACCGGCAACGACGATTTCAACGTCGCCAAGCTGCGCTACCACCGCATCATCATCATGACCGACGCCGACGTGGACGGCGCGCACATCCGCACGCTGCTGTTGACGTTTTTCTACCGCCAGATGCCCGAGTTGGTGGAACGCGGCCACATCTACATTGCGCAGCCGCCGCTGTACAAGGTCAAGGCTGGCAAGGAAGAGCTGTACCTGAAAGACGCTGGCGCGCTGGACACTTTCTTGATGCGCATCGCGCTCGTCAACGCCTCGGTGTTTACCGGCGGCCCCAATGGCACCACGCTGTCGGGCGAGACCCTGGGCGAGTTGGCGCGCAAGCACCAGGTGGCGCAAAACGTGATTGCCCGCCTGAAAAACTTCATGGACGCCGAAGCCTTGCGCTCGGTGGCCGACGGTGTGGCGCTGAACCTGGACACGGTGGCCGATGCCGAAGTGTCTGCCGCCGCACTGCAAGCCAAGTTGCCCGACGCTGAAGTGGCGGGCGAATTCGATGTGCGCACCGACAAGCCGATTTTGCGCATCAGCCGCCGCCACCACGGCAACGTGAAAAGCAGCGTACTGACACAAGACTTTGTACACGGCTCCGACTACGCCGCGCTGGCCGAAGCAGCCCAGACCTTCAAAGACTTGCTGGGCGAGGGCGCACGCGTGATGCGCGGTGAAGGCGAACGCGCCAAAGAAGAAAAAGTGGCCGACTTCCGCGAAGCCATGGCCTGGCTGATTGGTCAGGCCGAAAACGCCACCGCGCGCCAGCGCTACAAGGGCCTGGGTGAAATGAATCCCGCCCAACTGTGGGAAACCACCATGGACCCCACAGTGCGCCGCTTGCTCAAAGTGCAAATCGACGATGCCATCGAGGCCGACCGCGTGTTCACCATGCTGATGGGCGACGACGTGGAGCCCCGCCGCGAATTCATCGAGACCAATGCGCTGCGGGCGGGGAATATTGATATTTAAAAACCTGGCGAGCCTGCTGCCGCCCTTTCGTCGGCTTCAGCAGTGTTCGGCAAAGCGTTCCTGCGGGCCATACCACCCGCTTTAAGCGGAAAACCGGCTCCCCACATGCGCCGACATGCCTTTGGCCAGTTCCTCTTCGCCAAAGAACACCATGCCGATGCCTTCCTTGGTCAACAGCAGCGTGTCGTCTTCGCTGTGGGAGCGCAGCAAGATCTCGATGCCGGGATTGAGCGTGCGCGCGATGTCGGCCATGTGGCGGAAATGCAAGGTGTCGGGCGTGGCCACCACCAGCATGGCGGCCTGGGCAATATGGGCCTGAATCAGCACTTCGGGCTCGGCCGCGCTGCCTGACACCGCCGCGCGCCCGGCCTTGCGCAGGCCTTCCACCACCTCGCGGTTTTGCTCCACCACCACATAGGGAATGTTGCGCGCGTCCATAAAGGCGGCAATGCGCCGCCCCACGCGGCCATAACCCACCAGCACCACCTGGCCTTCCAAAAACTTGCGGTCGGTGGACATGGGCAGTTCGGCAAACGGGTCTTGGCGCATCTCCAGGCGGCGCGCCACCGCAGATTTGCGCATCACCCAGCGCCGCACCGGCTCAATGGCGGCAAACAAAAACGAGTTGAGCGAGATGGAAATCAGCACCGCCGCCAAGATCAGGCTCACCCCGTCGTTATGCAGCAAACCCAGGGCCAGACCCAGGCCGGCCAGGATGATAGAAAACTCGCCAATCTGCCCCAGGCTCACCGCAATCGACAGCGCAGTGTTCAAGGGGTATTTCAGCACCAACACCACCACCAGCGCCGCCAGCAGGTTGCCAAAAATGGCGATCAAGACCACCAGCATCACCTTGAACGGATGGTCTATCAGAATGTGCGGGTTCACCACCATGCCGATGGACACGAAAAACAGCACCGAGAAAGCGTCGCGCAGAGGCAGGGTTTCTTCGGCGGCGCGGTGGCTGTACTCCGACTCGCGCATCACCACACCCGCCACAAACGCACCGAGCGCAATCGACACGCCAAAGTACTTGGAGGCGCCAAACGCAATGCCAATCGCCGTAGCAATCACCGCCAGGGTAAACAATTCGCGCGAGCCGGTCTTGGCCACTTGCCACAAAAACCAGGGCAAAACACGCTTGCCCACGATGAACATCAGCGCGATAAAGGCGCCCACCTCGAGCAGCGTTTTGCCCACCGTCATCCACAGGGGCTTGTCCGTCAGTGGCGCCACCGCCGCGTCACCCAGCACTCCGGCCAGCGGCGGCAAGAGCACCAGCGCCAGCACCGTCACCAGGTCTTGCACCACCAGCCAGCCCACCGCGATGCGGCCGTTCATGGTGTCGAGCTGGCCCCGCGTCTCCAGCGCTTTGAGCAGTACCACGGTGCTGGCGCAAGCCAGCGACAAACCCAAAATCAAGGCCCCGCCGAGCGACCAATGCCACAACCAGCCCACCCACAGCCCCGCAGCCGTGGTCGCACCCATCTGAATCAGCGCCCCCGGAATGGCGATCTTCTTGACCGACCACAGGTCTTGCGGCGAAAAGTGCAGACCCACGCCAAACATCAAAAGCATGATGCCGATCTCAGAGAGTTGCGAAGCAATTTGCGCGTCCGCCACAAAGCCCGGCGTGGCCGGGCCAATCAAGATACCGGCCAGCAAATAGCCCACCAGGGACGGAATCTTGACGCGCTCGGCCAAAAAGCCCAGCACCATGGCCACGCCAAAAGCGGCGGCCACGGTAGAGATCAGCGAGACGTCATGTTCCATGGGGCGGGGCCGGGCTTGGCGAACGGGCCCTGGGATTTAGGCCAGCGCCAGCCGCATCTGGTCAATCACCGCCTTGTAGTCGGGCTTGCCAAAAATCGCGCTGCCCGCCACAAAGGTGTCGGCCCCGGCATCGGCCACGCGGCGGATGTTGTCGGTCTTGATGCCGCCGTCCACTTCGAGGCGAATGTCCTTGCCGCTGGCGTCAATGCGCCGGCGCACGTCCTCGATCTTGCGCAGCGCCGAATCAATAAAACTCTGGCCGCCAAAACCGGGGTTGACGCTCATGATAAGTACGAGGTCAATGTCGTCAATCACCCAGTCCAGCACATCCAGCGGCTCGGCCGGGTTGAACACCAGTCCGGCTTTGACGCCTTTGCTTTTGATGGCCTGGATGCTGCGGTGCACGTGGCCTGCGGCGTCGGGGTGAAAGCTAATGAGGTCGGCGCCTGCGTCGGCAAACGACGCGGCCAGCGCGTCCACGGGCGAGATCATCAAATGCACATCGATGGGCACGGCCACGCCGGCCGCCGTCTTGGCGTGGGGCTTCAAGGCGCTGCAAATCATGGGGCCGAAGGTGAGGTTGGGCACGTAATGGGTGTCCATCACGTCAAAGTGAATCCAGTCGGCGCCTGCGGCGATGACGTTTTTCAACTCCTCGCCCAGGCGGGCAAAGTCGGCGGACAGCAGGGAAGGGGCGATGCGAAATGTCATGGTGTGGTTTTTGGCCGCTAGGGCGCAAGCTAGGGGAATAAAAATGGGCTTCTGAACATACCCGATTTTCGGCGGTAGCATCGCAGCATGCCCACACCGCGCCGCCCCCACCAGTTCTCCGTTGAAGTGTTTCCGCAGTACCTGCCCGAACAATCTTCCCCCGAACAGGGCTTGTACCTGTTTGCCTACACCATCACGATCACCAATACCGGCAGCGTGGCAGCGCAGCTCATTTCGCGTACCTGGAACGTCAACGACGCCAACGGCCACACTGAAAAAGTCAAAGGTCTGGGCGTGGTTGGCCAGCAGCCTCTGCTCAAGCCCGGCCAGGCTTTTGAATACACCAGTGGCACGCGCCTGCGCACGCCCACAGGCACCATGCACGGCAGCTTTTTTTGCGTGGCCGAAGACGGCGAAAAGTTTGACGTGGACATCCCCATGTTCGTTCTTGACGCCCTGAGCGGCAGCGACACCCATGGCAAACGCACACTGCATTAAAGCCGCCTTGCACCATGGGCGAGTTTGACCTGATCCGCCGGTTTTTTACCCGCCCCACCTCCCATGCGGTGCTGGGCGTGGGCGACGACTGCGCGCTGCTGCAAAGCGCACCAGGCATGCACATGGCCATTTCCACCGACATGCTGGTGAGCGGCCGGCACTTTTTTGCCGACACCGAGCCGCAGGCCCTGGGCCACAAATGCCTGGCGGTCAACCTGAGCGACCTGGCCGCTTGCGGTGCGCGGCCCCTGGCGTTTACGCTGGCGCTGGCGTTGCCCGAGGCGGACGAGACTTGGCTCGCCCCCTTTGCCCAAGGCCTGTTGGCGTTGGCCGACGCCCATGGCTGCGAACTGATTGGCGGCGATACCACGCGCGGGCCTTTGAACATCTGCATCACCGTGTTTGGCGAAGTGCCCGCCCACGGCCGCAACACCCGCAATACTTTGGTACCTACCAGCGCTTTGCTGCGCAGCGGCGCACAGATGGGCGACGATATTTATGTCAGCGGCACCCTGGGCGACGCGGCACTCGCCCTGCAAGCGCTGCTGGGCCGCGTGCCGCTGTCGCCCGACGTGTTGGCGCAGACACGCCAGCGCCTGGAGCGCCCCAGCCCGCGCGTAGCGCTGGGCCAAGCGCTGCGCGGCGTGGCCAGCGCCTGCGCCGACGTGAGCGACGGCTTGGCTGGCGACCTGGGCCATATTCTGGAACGCTCGGGCTTGGGCGCCGAGGTGGATGTGGACCGCGTGCTGCCCGTGCTGGCTGCGCGCGCGCACTACGAAGGCGGCCCAGCGCAGTTTGATAAAGAAGCGGGGGCGGCCTGGGACACACAACACCCGCAAGCCCTGGCGTTGCAATGTGTGTTGGCCGGGGGCGACGACTACGAGCTGGTGTTTTGCGCCGCCCCAGCCGACCGCGCGGCGGTGCAACAGGCCGCCGCCCAAAGCGCCACCCCGGTGACCCGCATTGGTACCATGCAGGCCGCGCCGGGCCTGCGCCTAGTTGACGGCCTGGGCCGCAGCGTGGCGCCACAGTTTGCGTCCTTTGACCATTTTTCTGCCGCCCAACCAAGCCCTCACCGTCCTTAACGCCCTGCATGACCGAAGCCCAAACCGTTCACCCCACCAACGCAGGTGCCAGCCGCTTTAGCGCGCGCCCCACGCTGCGCTTCATGCTGGCGCACCCGGCGCACTTGCTGGGTTTAGGTTTTGGTTCGGGCCTGAGCCGCTTTGCGCCGGGCACGGCGGGCACGCTCTGGGCCTGGGTGTTCTTTTTGGCGCTCTCGCCCTGGATGAACGATATGCGCTGGGCGCTGCTAATCGCCGCCTCGGTACCGATTGGCTGGTGGGTCTGCACCGTCAC